>NZ_JBEYID010000001.1:0-321473 GCF_040635605.1 Streptosporangium sp. NPDC006930
CCGGTAGACGACCGGGTTGATAGGCTGGAAGTGGAAGCGCAGTAATGTGTGGAGCTGACCAGTACTAATAGGCCGAGGACTTGACCACAAAGCAACTTTTGCTCGCGTCCACTAGGCAATTCTGAGACAACAAACGGTATGTGTTTGTGTGTTTCATAGGGTTACGGCGGTTATGGCGAAGGGGAAACACCCGGTTACATTCCGAACCCGGAAGTTAAGCTCTTCAGCGCCGATGGTACTGCACCGGGGACGGTGTGGGAGAGTAGGTCACCGCCGGACAATCTTTTACGAAAAGGGCTCCCACCATGTGGTGGGGGCCCTTTCGTGCTTTCCAGGGTCTTTTCCTTTCAATAGATCCGGGCAACGGAGAAGCCCCGGTCCTTCAGGACCGGGGCTTCTCCGTTACACCGCTGCTTCCCGTCAGGGGGTGATGAAGAGACCGTCACCCACGGTTCGCTCCGCGCCGTCCGAAGGCCGGTTCACGGCCTTGTGGTTGACGACCATCACACTGGAGCCGCCGCCGTCGAAGTTGATGGCCTGCTTGGCTCCCAGCCACCGCATCAGCTGGGCGGCCTCCACCATCGAGGCGCCCACGCTGACGCCGGGGTTGCGTCCGTCGACCGTGGCCAGGATGAGCCCGCCCGACTTGTCGACGCCGACCATCGTGCGCGGGTGACGCCGGAGCATCATGTTGATCGAGGCGTGTCCGTCGGCCGCCGCAGTGATGCGCACCCGGCCGTTCCTGACCAGCCCGACCCCGCCACCCATGATGTGTGTCTCCGGGGTGAGCGGTATGGCCCGCTGTGTGCGCAGGTCGATCACCTTCCCGTCCACCTTCATCCAGGTTCCCTGCCCGTGCTCCTGGAGCCAGACGGCTGCCAGGCCGGTGCCGTGGAGCAGGTAGGTACCCCGGGCGACGATGCCGCCGGCCTGACGGACCTTGATGACCCTGCCGTCGGCGGCGTTGACGACGACCTCGATGCCGCCGTCGGTTGCTGTCTTGCCGCCGAACTCCTCGGTGTAGAGGACGAGCTCCTCGGCCCCGGCGGCCCGGTTGATGCCGTTGATCTCGGCCTTCGTCCCGTCGGAGGAGATCGCGGTGACCGTGGTCTTCAGCTCGGTGATCCGCGCCTTGCGGCCCTGGGTGATGACGAGGCCGCTGCGGCCCGGCACGGCCTCGCTGAGGAGCCTGCCGCCCACGACGGACACACCGACCGGGTCGCCCTGGAGCGCCTTGGCCGTGTGGATGTTGAAGAACCCGCCGTTGACCCCGGCGATGGCGCCGGCCAGCTTCGACATCGAGCTGGTGCTCTCACGCTTGGCCACGCTCTTGCCGACGCTCGTCTTGAAGGAGCCCTTGAACAGCTTCGGGTTGACCATCAGCACGCGCATGTCCCAGGGGCCGGTGGTGTCTGTGCCGTCGTCGCCGAGATAGTCGGTCTTGGCCCGGACACCGGCCGCCTTGAGCTCCTTCACGACCTTGTCGGCCTTGGCCCGCTGGCCGAACGACCACAGGCCGGTCCTCACCATGTAACGCTCCACGGCCGGAGCGTCCGAGGCTGCGGGCTGCACGATTCTCAGGATCTCAGGGGCGAATCCGGCGTCCTCCATCGCCTGAGCCACCGTCTGTGCCGTGACCAGGGAACCGGAGTCATGCCCGTTGGGCATAAGAGCGGAAACTGTCCACCCTTGGGTGGATTTGCCGTGTTTCACACTAAAAAGGGTAATTCCCGGTGCCACGCTCTGCTGCTTCTTAACCGGCGCCATGCTCACACCCAGCGGGAACGCGGAGGAGGGAAACCCGACACTCGCCTGTTTCGCCTCGGCGGGAACCGCCACAGCGGTGAGTGTCAGAGTCATCAATCCAGCGACAAGGTGTCGCGACATGTGCATCTCTCCCCGTTGGTCTCCGATTTCGTGAACCATCGTGCCGAGATCTACGGGTCAAGGGGAGTGAAACAGGTGAAACATCCCAAGAAAGTGTTGTTGCTCACGCTGAAGGTCCCGCGTACCTGATTCCGTCAGCCCACGCAGTGATACACCTTGCGCAGCGTCTCGTGGACGATCCAGACGGTCTTGGCGCCCTCGGCGAGCAGGCAGACCGATCCGGGCACGAGCTCCAGGGTGGCGCCGCCGTCGATTTCCAGCGTGGCACGGCCGGACAGGACCACGAACATCTCGTCACGTTCCACATCGACGACCGTGCCCGGCGTGATCTCCCAGATGCCCCGGCTCTGCCTGCCGTCCGGTGAGGACCACAGCTCGATCGACGAGACGCGCGGAGAACCCGCCAGGATCTGGTGGGGCTCCAGCTCCTCCGGTGACAGCCGTACGTCGTCGGTGGGGACGGAGAACGCCCCGGCGGCGGCGACCATCCGGGTCAGATCGGCGGCCTCGGGAACGAAGATCTCGGGCATGGGGACCTTTCAGGAACGGGGACTGTCTCTCCGGAAGGACTCCAGAGCCAGGAGGGCGACGTGGAGGGAGAGACAGGATTCGACATCGTCCAGATCGGTGTCGAGGACGCGCTCCAACCTGCGGAGACGGTCGTAGAAGGCGGGTCTGGACAGATGGGCTCTCTGGGCGGCGACGGCCTTGTTGCGGCCCGAGTCGAGATAGACCCGCAGGATCCCGGTGAGATCGCCGCCGCGCTGGGCGTCGTGGGCGAGTAGCGGCCCGAGTTCGCGCTCCGCGAAGGTCTGCAGCCGGGCGTCGTCGCGCAGAAGATGGAGCAGGCCTCTCAGGCGAAGGTCGGGCAGCCGGTAGAAGGCGCGGCCGTCGGGGTGCCTGACGGCCACGTCGGCGACCTGCTCGGCCTCCAGGAAACTTCTCCGTACGTCGCGGATCGACTCGACCAGGGAGCCGGCGGCGAGGACGAAGGGGACGGTGAAGGCCGCACGCAGGTGATCGGCGAGCGTGGTCAGCGCGGCCTCGGGGAGGACGCGCGGCGGAAGGGGGAGCAGGACGCCGACCCGGTTCTGATCCAGGGCGCCGACGAGGGCGGGAAGGCGGGCCTCGCGGCAGGCGGCGGCGGCCGCGTCCGCCAGCTCGCCGAGTTGGATGAGCTGCTCCTGGCCCTCGAGCGGCTTGTCCGCGGTCTCGGCCAGGCGGAGCACCACGCTGATGAGTTTGCGGCCGGTGAGTGACACACCGACCGCGCGGGCGCGTGCCGCGGCCTCCTCGGGGTCGGCGTACGCGTGGGTGAGGATTCCGGTGATGATCGTGCCATGCGCCTGACGTTCCAGTGACTCCTGGTGGCGCTCCAGCAGGCGGCCCAGGGCGAGGGTGGTCGCGGCGCGCTCGGCGAGCACGATGTCGCGCGGCCCTGGCTCCGTGTCGCAGAGGATGATCAGGCGGCCCCAGTCCTGGCCGCGTGCGCCGACCATGGTGACCAGCCAGCCGGAGGCGGCGTCGTAGGCGGTGCGCAGGTCGGGTGCGACCGCGCGGGAGCGGGTCTCCCAGCCCGCGAGCAGGGAGCCGGTGTCGCGGCCGGCGGTCTCGCAGGCCAGCACCTGGTGGGCGAGGTTCTCCAGCAACGCGGGGCGCCCGGACAGCCTCGCGACCTGGCCCAGGACATCCGCCGGAGAGGCGCCCTCGACCGACAACTCGGTGAAGACCTCGTGCAGCTGCTCGGAGGCGCGGAGCTCCTCCAGCTGGATGTCGATGATCCGGGCGTGCACCGACTCGGTGATCTGCACGAACGGTGTCTCCCTGGCCAGGGTGACCAGAGGCAGGCCGTGAGCCTCGGCGGCGCGGACCACGGCGCCGGGCAGCTCCCCGATGAACTTGCGGCCCAGTTCCACGATCAGCCCCGACGCGCCCACGGCGACGAGCTCGCCGATGTAGTCGGCGAGCTTGCGGGGATCGTCGGGTAGGGCGATGCCGGTGGTGAGCACGAGCTCGCCTCCGCGCAGCAGGTGGGCGATGTCGGTCACCTCGCCCACGTGCACCCAGCGCACCCGGCTGTCCAGCCGGTCGGCCCCCGCCACGACCCGTGGATTGCCCCGACGGACGGTGTCCAGGGCGAGGACGTCGGCGACAGTAGGGAGCACCTGTCGAGAATATCCGATCAGCATGTAAGCGCGAGGGGGTCACGCTTTACAGCCTGTTTGCCCCACCCTCCCCGCCACCTGCTTTCTCCCCGCGAGGGGGTCACGGCTCGACTCCTGTGGGGGCGGTCCAAGGATCGAAGAGCCGCGCCGCGACGGTCCATCCGACGGCGACCCCATGCTCCATCGCCGCCCCTCACCCGCTCCTGCGTGCCTACCGGCGCAACTCCCCGGTTTCTTCGAGGTCCGCACCAGGCGTCGAGCGGCCCCGCGGCGCCGGAGGTGGGGCGGCGCGCTTCAGGCGGGCCTCCAGTCCGTCGAGGAAGCAGGTCAGGCCGAACTCGAAGTTGAGCGCCCTGGCGGCGTCGACGTCCATGCACCGGTACTCGGCGTAGCGGGCGGCCAGTCCGGGGTAGTCGGCCGCCGCCTTCTCCACCACGGGCTGCAGGGCCTCGTTCAGTTCGTTGGAGTTGAGGCCCGCCTTGGCGGTCATCGCCCGCCAGGAGAGTTCGGGCGCGGTGACCCCGAGCACGTACGCCAGGAGCGTCGAGGCGGCGTGGTCCTGGTCGAGGCCGCGGAACCCGGCGTGGTCGAAGGTGGTGACGAGCCGGTTCATCATCCGCATCGCGTTGGGGCCGATGGCGGGGGTGATCCCGATGTAGCCGATGACCCAGGGGTGCGCGAACAGCGCCTGGCGGATGGAGTACGCGAAGGAGGAGGCGGCGTTGCGCCAGCTGGTCTCCCGGACGTCCGGGATGTCGAACTCGCCGTAGACCTCGTCGAGGACCAGCTCAAGCAACTCGTCCTTGTTCGCCACGTGCCAGTAGATGCTGGTCGTCCCCGAGCCGAGTTTGGCGCCCAGGCGGCGCATGCTCAGCGCGTCCAGCCCTTCGGCGTCGAGCAGCTCCATCGCCGTGCGAACGATCTGCGCGCGGCTGAGGGTGGGGCTCTTCGCGGTGCGCTGTTCGCGGGTCCAGACGGAGCTGAATTGCTGTTCCACTCCTCAAGCATAAATCTTGTGGCACGCTGTTCGAGCTTATCGTACAGTGTGCGAGTGGAATCGAACACTGTACGAGTCGAACGTGATCCGAGGCGCTGGTGGATCCTCGGAGTGCTCTGTCTGAGCCTGCTTGTCCTCGTGGTGGACAACACCGTTCTGAATCTGGCGATCCCCGCCCTCATGGTTGATCTGGGGGCGAGCCCGGCGGACATCCAGTGGATCATCGATGCCTACGTCCTGGTCTTCGCCGGGCTACTGCTCACCTCTGGCAGCCTGTCGGACCGCTACGGTCGCAAGCGCTTCCTGATCATCGGTCTGGTTTTGTTCGGCGGTGCCTCGCTGCTCGCCGTGCTGGTCACCGAGCCCTGGCACCTGATCGGCGCCCGCGCGCTCATGGGCGTCGGTGGCTCCATCCTGATGCCGAGCACCCTGTCGATCCTGATCACCGTTTTCGACGAGGAGGAGCGCCGCAAGGCGATCGCCGCGTGGAGCGCGGTGGCGATGGTCGGCGTGATCGCCGGTCCTACGCTGGGCGGCTTCCTGCTCGAACACTACTGGTGGGGATCGATCTTCCTGCTCAACGTGCCAGTCGCGATCGTCGCCGTGATCGCCGCGGCGCTGCTGATGCCCGAGTCGCGCGGTCCGGCGAGAAGGCTCGACCCGGTCGGCGTCGTGCTGTCCACGACCGGCATGAGCGCCCTCGTCTACGTGGTCATCTCCGCGCCGACCGCGGGCTGGACCTCGGCGGAGTCGCTGGTCGCCGCCGGGCTGGCGGTGTCGGCGCTGGGGGCGTTCGTGATCTGGGAGCTCAGGACGGAGCACCCGATGCTCCCGCTGGAGCTGTTCCGCGACCGGAACTTCAGCGGGGCGTCGTTCTCGATCGTGCTGATGTCGTTCGGCACGGGAGCGCTGCTGCTGATGCTCACCCAGTACCTGCAGTTCGTGCTGGGCTACAGTCCGATGCGCGCCGGTCTCGCGCTGCTGCCGTACGCCGTGGCCGCCGCGGTGTTCAACGGGGTCGGCGCCGCGCTGGGGCAGAAGGTCAGCAACCGGATGCTGGTCGCCGTCGGCCTCGCCGTGATGGCCGGTGGGTTCGGGGTGCTCGCCGTCATGACCGCCGACACCGGGTACGGCCTGCTGATCACCGGTCTCATGCTCATGGGGGTCGGCGGGGGCCTCGCGGGGCCCGCGGCCTACGCGACGCTGATGGGGGCGGTACCGCCCGCGCACGCCGGCGTCGGGTCGGCGCTCAACGACACCGTCCAACAGGTCGGCATGGCGCTGAGCGTCGCCGTGCTCGGCAGCGTGCTGGCCGGGGTCTACACCGCGTCGATGCCCGACGACGCCCCGGCCGCCGCGCGCGAGTCGATCGGTGGGGCGCTGCGGCTGGGGGACGGGGGGGTGATCGAGACCGCGCGCGAGGCGTTCGTCTCGGCCATGTCGTTCGGCTCCTGGGTGGGGGTCGGCTTCACCCTCGCCGCCGCCACGCTGGCGTTCCTGGTGTTGCGCCCCGCGCCCGTGTCCGGAGCCGGTACGGAGGAGGGACTGGTGAAGGCGGGGAGCTGAGAGGTCGTCCAGGTCGTCGGCCCCGTGCGGCTCGCGCCACGCCAAGGATGGCGCGAGTCGCCGGGGGTCCGGGGCGGAGCTCAGGTCGCCTGCGCTTCGGCGCGAGCCGCACGGCTTCGTTGCGGGATGCGAGGGCGCCGTGGGATGCGAGCCGCACGACCGCCCGGTACCCCTCAGTGCCCTGCGGCCGCGTCAGGGACCTTTTCCCGGCGGAGCGGACGACCGCCTCCCGGTGCCCCCCAGTGCCTCGCGGCCCCCGGGGAGGGTGATCCTCACGGGCGGAGCTTGACAGTGTGCAGGGTTTGGCGGGGATATGCCGACATATTGTAGGTATGAGCGGTGGCCCCGAGAGGCGATACTCGATGTATGTCGGACCTCCTTGCGCGCCATCGCGCGGTAATGCCCAACTGGCTGGCCCTTTACTACGACGAGCCCATCGAGATCGTCTCGGGCAAGGGAAACCGCGTCGTCGACGCGTCGGGCAAGAGCTATCTCGACTTCTTCGCGGGCATCCTGACCAACATGATCGGGTACGACGTGCCCGAGGTGCGCGAGGCCGTCGAGCGGCAGATCGCCACCGGCGTGGTGCACACCTCCACGGTCTACCTGCTGCGCGGTCAGGTGGAGCTGGCCGAGAAGATCGCGAGGCTCTCCGGCATCCCGGACGCGAAGGTCTTCTTCACCAACTCCGGCACCGAGGCGAACGAGACCGCCCTGCTGTTGGCGACCTACGCGCGTAAGTCCGACCAGGTGCTCGCCATGCGGCAGAGCTACCACGGCCGCTCCTTCGGAGCGGTCAGCGTCACGAGCAACCGCGCGTGGAAGAACAACTCGCTGTCACCGCTGAACGTGCACTTCCTGCACGGCGCCGACCGGCATCTCACCCGGTTCCGCGGCCTGTCCGACGCCGACTACATCGCGGCGTGCGTCGACGACCTGCGCCACGTGCTGTCCACCGTCGTCGCCGGCGACGTGGCGGCGCTCATCGCCGAGCCGATCCAGGGGGTGGGCGGTTTCACCATGCCTCCCGACGGGTTGTTCGCCGCCTACAAGGAGGTCCTCGACGCCGAGGGCATCCTGTTCATCTCCGACGAGGTGCAGACCGGCTGGGGGCGCACCGGCTCGGCCTTCTTCGGCATCCAGAACCACGGCGTCACGCCCGACATGATGACCTTCGCCAAGGGGCTGGGCAACGGCTTCGCGGTCGGAGGCGTCGTCGCCCGCGGTGACCTGATGGACAACCTCCACGCCGTAGGGCTGGCCACCTTCGGCGGCAACCCGATCTCCATGGCCGCCGCCAACGCCACCCTGGACTACGTCCTCGACCACGACCTGCAGGCGAACGCCGCGAGGACCGGCGCCCTGATCATCGACGGGCTCCGTGAGGCGGCGCCGAGGCTGCCGATCGTCGGCGACGTCCGTGGCAAGGGCCTGATGTTCGCCGTCGAGCTGGTCGACCCGGCGACCGGCGAACCCTCGCCGGCCCTCGCCACCCGGTTCATGGAGGAGACCAGGAAGTCCGGCCTGCTCGCGGGCAAGGGCGGCCTCAAGGGCAACGTGCTCCGGATGGCCCCGCCGCTCACCCTCTCCCTCGACGAGGCCGCGGACGGCCTCGGGATCATCGTCAACGCGCTCGAAACCATCAACGCCGAGGTCGTCTCGTGAAGAACGTCACCCACTGGATCGGCGGAGGCTCCGTCGAGGGCTCCGGCCGCACCACGGAGATCTTCGATCCCGCGACCGGGGAGGTCGCGGGTCGCGTCCACCTCGCGTCCGTGGGCGAGGTGGACGAGGCCGTGGCCGCCGCCGTCGAGGCCTGGCCCGCGTGGCGGGACGCCTCGCTGGTCAAGCGCTCGCAGGTGCTGTTCCGCTTCCGGGAGCTGATGTACGCCAACCGCGACGAGCTGGCCCGTCTCATCTCCGAGGAGCACGGCAAGGTCCACTCCGACGCGCTGGGCGAGGTCGCGAGGGGCCTGGAGGTCGTGGAGTTCGCCTGCGGCATCCCGCACCTGCTCAAGGGCGGTTTCTCCGAGGGCGTCTCCACCCGGGTCGACTCCTACTCGATCCGGCAGCCGCTGGGCGTCGTGGCCGGGATCACCCCGTTCAACTTCCCGGCGATGGTGCCGATGTGGATGTTCCCGATCGCGATCGCCGCGGGCAACGCCTTCGTCCTCAAGCCGTCGGAGAAGGACCCCTCGGCGTCGCTGCTGATGGCCTCGCTGTGGAAGGAGGCCGGGCTGCCCGACGGCGTCTTCAACGTCGTCCAGGGCGACAAGGTGGCGGTGGACCGGTTGCTGGAGCACCCGGACGTGCGCGCGGTCTCGTTCGTCGGATCCACGCCCATCGCGAGGTACGTCTACGAGACCGGCACCTCCCACGGCAAGCGGGTCCAGGCGCTCGGCGGCGCCAAGAACCACATGCTCGTCCTGCCCGACGCCGACCTCGACCTCGTCGCCGACGCGGCGGTGTCGGCCGGTTTCGGCTCGGCGGGGGAGCGCTGCATGGCGATCTCCGTCGTGCTCGCCGTGGACCCGGTCGGGGACGAGCTGGTCGACAAGATCGTCTCTCGGGTCTCCGCGCTCACCGTCGGCCCCGGCGACGACCCGTCCTCCCAGATGGGACCCCTCGTCACCGGGGCCCACCGCGACAAGGTCGTCTCCTACCTCGACCTGGGTGTTTCCGAAGGTGCGAAGCTCGTCGTGGACGGCCGCCTGACCCCCGTCCTCGGGGGTGGTGCCGCCCAGGACACCGCCGGATTCTGGCTCGGCCCCACGGTCCTCGACCACGTGGCCGCCGGCTCCCGGGTCCACCGGGAGGAGATCTTCGGCCCGGTCCTGTCGATCGTCCGCGTCTCCTCGTACGAGGAGGGCCTGGAGCTGATCAACGGTGGCGAGTTCGGCAACGGCACCGCGATCTTCACCAACGACGGCGGCGCGGCCCGGCGTTTCCAGAACGAGGTGGAGGTCGGCATGATCGGCATCAATGTGCCGATCCCGGTGCCGATGGCCTTCTACAGCTTCGGCGGCTGGAAGGCCTCGCTCTTCGGGGACACCCACGTCCACGGGACCGAGGGCGTGCACTTCTACACTCGGGGCAAGGTCGTCACCTCCCGATGGCTCGACCCGAGCCACGGTGGCGTCAACCTCGGCTTCCCGACCAACGGGTAGCCTCCGACCCGCGAGGCCCGCGCCCCTCCTGCCGGGGCGCGGGCCTCGCGTCTTTTTCCCGCCCCTTTCCCGGTGTGACATGCGGATGCCCGGGGCGGGCGCGGGCCGGTAGGCTCCCGGCAGGTCGGTGGCGATGTCGGGAGGAAACCTCGTGGGCCTCGTAGGCAGGGACAGGCTTCGCCCGGCGCGTCTGGGAGCGCTGCTCGGAGTGGGCGTGCTGGCGCTCGCCGCCTGTGCCCAGGCGGGAGCCACGACCACGGCGAGGCCGATGCGCGGCCCCTCGTCCTCCGCGACACCCGTCACCCCCTCCGCGACGCCCACCGCCGCGACCCGTGAGGCCACTTCGAGCCCGACGCCTTCGCCGTCCATCGGCGAGGGCGAGGGCACGCTGCGGGTGCTCACCTTCCAGGGGTACGTCGAATACGGCGGGACCAGTTCGCAGGTCAACTGGCTCGCGCCCTTCGAGCGGGAGAGCGGCTGCGTCGTCAAGCTCGACCGGGTCCGTACGAGCGAGGAGATGGCCGTCAGGTTCGCCACCGGCGCCTACGACGCCGTCTCACCCGCCCCCGACCTGGCAGGGCTGCTGGTGGCGCAGGGGAAGGTGGCGCCGCTGGAGACGGCGTTGGTCGACGACTACCGGAGGATCCCCAGGCGCCTGCGCGAGCTGCCCGGTCTGCGCGAGGACGGCAAGGTCTACGGCATCCCCTACCTGTGGGGGGTCAACCGGGTCCTCTACGAGGAGGGCAGGCCCGAAAGGCCGTCGGCGCTCTACGAAACGTCCTCCGCGGCGATCAGGAACAGCCCGCTGAGCATCGCCGACGCCGCACTCGCCCTCGGCGGGAGGCGTCCCGAGTCGAAGAGGGAGGATCCGTTCCAGCTCACCTCCGCACAGCTCGACGCCGCCCTGAGGCTCCTCGCCGAGGGCGAGGGCGCCGACCGGGTTTACTGGGACGGCTCGCTCGACCTGGTCAGGGCCCTGTCGGCGGGACCGGTGCGGATCGCCCAGGCTCTCCCGTACCACCTGGACCTCTTCCGGCGCGCGGGCCGGCCGATGAAGGCGCTGGAGGGGGTGCCGATGACCGGGTGGGTCGACTCGTGGATGCTCGCGGCGAAGCCCGCCAGCCCCAACTGCGGCTACCGGTGGCTGAACTGGGTGAGTTCGGCGTCGGCGCAGCGCCCCGCCGCGGCCTGGACCGGGCTGGCCCCGGCCAATCCGGAGGCGTGTGGCGGTCACGCCCGCCGGATGTGCGAGATCTACCACGTTCGAGACAGCCGGTGGCTGCGCGATGTCGTCTTCGCCGCCCGCCCGACGCGCGACTGCGGGGGCCGTGGTGGGGAATGCACCGATTACACCGAGTGGGCGGAGCGCTGGAAGCAGCTCCTGAAGTGACCGGTTTCCCGCCGGTCCGAGCCTGAAGGGCCGCGGGCCCGTCCTTCCCTCCTCGCGACACTCGCCCCCAGTCATGCCCGTGTATCTCGCGTTTGGCCGCGCTTTTCGTTGTCTTGATCGTGTTTGGCGATGGATTCGGTGGGAAAATCATGCTCTCGATATCGACTGGTTGACCAGTCAGTGGGTAGTCTGGTCGCCATGAGAATCCTTCTTGTTGGAGCGGGCGGCGTCGGTTCCGCCGTCGTGCCGATCGCCGCACGCCGAGATTTCTTCGAACACATCGTGGTCGCCGACTCCCAACAGGACCGGGCCGCCGCCGTCGTGGCCAGGATCGCGGACCCGCGCTTCAGTGCCATCGGGCTGGACGCCTCCGACCGGGTGGCGGTCGAGGCCGCCCTCGCCGAGCATCGCTGCGACGTGCTCTTCAACGCCGTGGACCCCCGCTTCACCATGTCCCTGTTCGAGGCGGCGCTCAACGCCGGGGCCCACTACCTCGACATGGCGATGTCGCTGTCGCGACCGCATCCGCGCAGGCCGTACGAGCTGACCGGGGTGAAACTCGGCGACGAGCAGTTCGCCCTCGCCGAGGCCTGGCGGCAGAAGGGCGGCCTGGCGCTGGTGGGGATGGGGGTGGAGCCGGGGCTCGCCGACGTGTTCGCGCGCTACGCCGCCGAGCACCTGTTCCGGAGCATCGAGGAGATCGGCATCCGCGACGGCTCCAACCTGGTGGTCGACGGCTACGACTTCGCGCCGACGTTCTCCATCTGGACGACGATCGAGGAGTGCCTCAACCCGCCGGTGATCTGGGAGAACGGCGGCTGGCACACCACCGAGCCGTTCAGCGAGCCCGAGGTGTTCGACTTCCCCGAGGGGATCGGGCCGGTGGAGTGCGTCAACGTCGAGCACGAGGAGGTGCTCCTCGTGCCCCGCTACATCGACGCCAAGCGGGTGACGTTCAAGTACGGCCTGGGTGAGGAGTTCATCGGGGTCCTGAAGACCCTGCACAAGCTCGGCCTGGACAACGCGGACAAGATCAAGGTGGGGGGAGTCGAGGCCTCACCGCGCGACGTGGTCGCGGCCAGCCTGCCCGACCCGGCCACACTCGGCGACCGGATGCGAGGCAAGACCTGCGCCGGGACCTGGGTGAAGGGCGTGGGCAAGGACGGCCGGCCGCGCGAGGTCTATCTCTACCACGTGGTCGACAACGAGTGGTCGATGCGGGAGTACGGCTGCCAGGCCGTGGTCTGGCAGACGGCCGTGCACCCGGTGGTCGCCCTGGAGTTGCTGGCCACCGGCGCCTGGTCGGGCAGCGGCGTGCTCGGCCCCGAGGCGTTCGACGCGGTGCCCTTCCTGGAGTTGCTCAACGCCTACGGCTCACCGTGGGGCATACGCGACGAGACCGTCGAGACGCTCCTGTCCGCCTGACGCCCCTCCCCGCCGCCTCCTCGGCTTACTTCGTAAAGGCGTTCCGGGGATTCCGGCCGCACCGGCTTCGCGAGGGTGATCGGGGCGCCGACGGAGATCGCGGCCGTACCGGTGATCAACCGGTGCGGGGCCGCGGACTCGCACCGGTTGTCGGGAAGAGCTCAGAAGAAGGCCACGCGCCGGGGTCGGGAGCGGGCGTCGTCCTGCTGCGGTAGCAGCGCGTCGGCGCACTCCGGGCAGGCGAAGAGGGCCGTGCCGTCGGGGAGGCGGCCGATCCTGGTCCGCGGGCGGGGCCACTTCTTGTGGCAGGCCACGCAGGCTTCGCCCTCACGTTGGGTGCGGGTCAGTCCGTCGGGATCGAAGGTCATCGTGGCGTGTGCCGTTCTGGGCGGCCTCCAGTTCATCGTGTTCCTTTCAGCGCGGAGACCCCGCCTTGAGGCGTGGGAAGGAAACGCGGCAAGGCGCCGCACGGGTTGGTGGCATGCGCGCGCGGTGGTGACAACCAAGCCGCCGTACGCATGACCCGCACCACCCTCGCCGCCGGACCGGCGGAGAGGGAAAACGCCTGTGGAGTTGGGGTAAGACCTCAAAGGGAGAGTTTTTCTCCTGGCGGGCAACTGGCGGTGAAGCAGGAGCCCTAACCCGTGAGGGCAGGAATCCCCTGGCTTCGGTCGTGGGGAGGAAGCCGATTACATTCCTCCAGCGTGGTGACTCCTTGTTCTCTCCCGTGGCTCGGCCGCGAGGAGGACGTCGACACGTTTCCTGTCTTGATCGCGTACTTTCATATCGGAACCGTTATAACGCGGTCACGACCCGTGATCGCTGTGGCGGATGTCAAGCGGTGGTTAAATCACGGCCTACATGCGGGCCGTATAACGGCAAAAGGGACACTCGGCATCAAGCCGGGTGCCCCTTTTGGTGCGTTCTAAACAGTCAGGCCTCGTTCACGGCCTTCTCCAGGATCGCGAGACCCTCCTCCAGAAGGTGATCGGGGATGACCAGTGGCGGCAGGAAACGCAGCACATTGCCGTAGGTGCCCGCGGTCAGCACGAGCAGACCCTCGGCATGGCACCTTTTCGCGATCTCGCCCGCCGCCGTGGGGTGGGGCTCCCCGGTGCCGGGGACGACCAGCTCGATAGCGATCATGGCGCCCCGGCCACGTACGTCGCCGATGATCGGGTTTCTCTTCGCCATGGCGCGCAGCCGCGGAAGCATGGTCTCGCCGATGCGGCGGGCCTTCCCGATCAGGTCGTCGGCCTCGATGGTCTCCATCACGCCCAGCGCGGCCTCGCAGGCGAGCGGGTTGCCGCCGTAGGTGCCGCCCAGCCCGCCGACGTGGACCTTGTCGAGGATCTCGGCGCGGCCGGTGACGGCGGCGAGCGGCAGGCCGCCCGCGATGCCCTTCGCGGTGACGATGATGTCGGGCACGATGCCCTCGTCCTCGCAGGCGAACAGGTGGCCGGTACGGCAGAAGCCGGTCTGCACCTCGTCGGCGACGAAGACGATGCCGTTCTCGCGGCAGAACTCCAGGATCCTCGGCATGAAGCCCTTGGCGGGCTCGATGAAGCCGCCCTCGCCCGCGATCGGCTCGATCACCACGGCGGCGACGTTCTCGGCGCCGATCTCCTTGGTGATCTGGTCGATCGCCTGGGCCGCGGCCTCCTCCGCGCAGTTCTCCGGGCCGGTGGGCCAGCGGAACGGATAGGCGAGCGGCACCCGGTAGACCTCGGGTGCGAACGGGCCGAAGCGGTGCTTGTAGGGCATGTTCTTGGCCGTCAGCGTCATCGTCAGCAGGGTCCGGCCGTGGTAGCCGTGCTCGAAGACGACGACCGCCTGGCGGCCGGTGGCGTGGCGGGCGACCTTGACCGCGTTCTCCACCGCCTCGGCGCCGCTGTTGAGCAGGAAGGTGCGCTTCTCGTGGTCACCGGGGGTGATCTCGTTGAGTTTCTCGGCGACCCGCACGTACGACTCGTACGGCGTGATCATGAAGCAGGTGTGGGTGAAGTCCGCCACCTGCCTGCTCACCCGCTCGACGACGCGCGGGGCGGAGTTGCCGACACCGGTCACCGCGATGCCGGACCCGAAGTCGATCAGGGAGTTGCCGTCGGCGTCGACCACGACACCGCCCCCGGCGTGCGTCACGAAGACGGGCAGCGTGGTGCCGATGCCCGGCGGTACGGCGGCCTGCTTGCGCGCGAGCAGTTCGCGGGACCTCGGGCCGGGAATCTCGGTGACGAGGCGGCGCTCCTGCGGAAGCGAGGGGCCGCCCTCGGTGACGGTGCTCATGATGTGAAGCTATGTCGCCAATGCCGGTGTGCCGATGATGCGCTATGGCAAAATTGCGAAGAGCGGAATAGACATAACGTACAAAAAAGGGGGTGGGGATGGCGCCGACGCTGAACACCGTCGTACGGCGGCTCGCTCTCGGGCTCGTCGTCCTCACCGGGCGGGAGGCGCTCGACCGGCCGGTGCGCTGGGTGGCGGTCAGCGAGCTGGAAGATCCCACCCCGTTTCTTGAGGGTGGTGAACTGGTCCTGACCACGGGCATGCGCCTGGACGCCCGTAACGCCGGCCCCTACGTCGAGCGCCTGGTCGCCAGAGGCGTCGCCGGACTGGGATTCGGCGTCGGACTCGGGCACGAGACGATCCCCGAGGCGCTGGTCGAGGCCGCCACGCGGGCCGGGCTGCCGCTCGTCGAGGTGCCGCGCGACACCCCGTTCGTCGCCATCGGCAAGGCGGTGAGCGAGCTGATCGCCGCCGAGCAGTACGACGAGCTCAGCAGCGCCTTCGCCGCCCAGGGACGTCTCACCCGCGCCGCGCTGCGCCCGGAGGGCCCTCGCGCGGTGATCGACCGCCTTGCCCGCGAGCTGGGCGGCTGGGCGATCCTGCTCGACGAGGCGGGGGCCGTACGACATCTGGCGGGCAGAGGTGCCGCGGCGGCGGCCGGAGACCTCGGCCCCGAGCTGGAACGGCTGAGAAGGATCACGAGCCAGGGCGCTCCCGCGAGTGTGGCCCTCTCCTCGCCCGAGGAACACGTCATCGTGCGGCCACTGGGAGCCCGTCGGGTGAGGGGATTCCTCGCCGTCGGCATCGGCCGGTCCTTCACCCCGGTCGCGCACACCGTGGTCAACGCCGCCGCGTCCCTGCTCACGCTCACCGTCGAGCACGGCGTGGAGCACCTGGCCGCCGAACGCCGGGTCCGCTCCGCGGTGCTGCGGCTGCTGCTGGCCGGGCAGCTGGAGGCCGGGTGCGAGACGTTGGAGCGGCTCGGGGAGCGGTTCGCCGACGAGCCGCTGGTGGCGATCGCCTGCGCCGGGGAGCCGGAGGCGGTGCTCGAGGCCGCGGGGGCCGAGTTCGCGGCGGCCGACGGCGACAGGGTGGTCCTGCTGGTCCCGCCCGCGCGGGCCGACGCCGTGGCCGCGACGCTCGGCGAGTACGGCCCCGTCGGGGTCGGTGAACCGGTGGGTCTCGACGACCTGCGCGCGGGACTGGAGCAGGCCGACCGGGCGCTCGCCGCGGCCGGGCGCGGCACCGCGCCGGTGGCGCGCTTCGCCGACCTGGCGGGTCAGGGGCTGCTCTCCCTGCTCGACCCGGGCGTGGCGGAGGCGTTCTCCTCCGCGCTGCTCGCCCCGCTCAGGGAGTACGGCTCACGTGCGGATCTGCTCGGGTCCCTCCGCGTCTACCTGGACTGCAACGGCCACTGGGACGCGGCGGCGCAGCGGCTCGGGGTGCACCGCCACACTCTGCGCTACCGCATGCGCCGGGTGGCGGAGCTGGTCGGCCGCGACCTTGAGGATCCCGCCGTCCGCGCCGAACTCTGGGTCGCCCTCGCCGTCGCCAGGTGAGGGCGGGGGCCCAGATCGGGGGACGCCGTCGGGGTCAGTCGCGGTCGACGACCAGATAGCGGGAGATGACGGCGTAGGTGACCGTCTCGTAGGTGGCGCTGTCGCGCAGGTGCCCGGCACGTTCCAAGCCGATCGCGCCCTGGGCCGCGGCCCACACGGCGTCGGCGATCTTCCTGGGCTGGGTGGGGACGATGTATCCCGCCGAGATGCAGTCCGCGATCACCCGATCGACGATGTTCAGCGCCGCGCGGGCGAGGGTCCTGGCCCGCTCGCTCGGCACGAAGCCGGGGATCGCGCGCTCGAACATCAGGGCGTAGTAACCGGACTCGTCCAGTGCGGCCTCCCGGTAGACGGGACCCAGCGCGATGAGGTGCTCCAGGGCGTCCTTGCGCGAGGGCACGGCCTCCAGACGGCGCCGGAAGCGCTCGAAGCCTTCCAGGTACAGCGCCTCGGCGAGGCCCTCCTTGCTGCCGAACATGGTGTAGATGACGGTCGTCGAGCATCCCGCCTCGGTGGCGATGCGGCGCATCGAGAGGCTCTCCGGCCCGATGGTGACCAGCAACTGGCTGGCGACGTCGAGCAACCTGGCACGAAGCTCGTCCTGAGATGCCCGCTCACCGACAAGGTAGGCGCCCTGAAGGCCGCGCGGCGCCGAGGAGGTCATGCGCCCACGCCCTTCCGCTCTCATCGTCATCCGGTGACTTAGCCACGGTGAAGATCATTCAAACCGGTGCCTTGTAAGGAATATCCCCGATTACCCCTGTTTTCGTTACAGGGAACGGGCGGGCGGGTTTATGCGGAACGGCGTGCCGTCGTGAGGCTGTTGTGCGGAGTGGAGTAAGGCCGCTCCCACGCCGGTGACATAGCGTCTGGGTATGGACGTGCGCCCCTTCTGGCTCGCCGGACGCTCCGCCAAGGGCGAAACCGAGCTCACCGTGACCAACCCGCACGACGGCCGCGTCGTCGCCGTCTGCTCCGTGCCGACCGACGGCCAGGTCGAGGAGGCCGTGGCCGCCGCGGCGGCCGTGCGGAAACAGGCCGCCGCGCTCCCGATCCACGTACGGGCCGAGGCCCTCGCGCACGTCTCGCGTCGCCTCGCCGAGCGCGCCGACGAGATCGCCGCCCTGATCACCGCCGAGAACGGCAAACCGATCTTCTGGGCCCGCGGCGAGGTCGGCCGGGCGATCTCCACCTTCAGGTTCGCGGCCGAGGAGGCCCGCCGCCTCGGCGGCGAGACCGTGCGCCTGGACACCGAGGCCGCCTCCGCGGGCCGCCTCGCCTACGTCTCCCGGGTCCCGCACGGCCCGATCCTGGGCATCAGCCCGTTCAACTTCCCGCTCAACCTGGTCGCGCACAAGGTGGCCCCGGCCATCGCCGTCGGTGCCCCGATCGTCCTCAAACCCGCACCGGCGACGCCGGTCTCCTCGCTGGTCCTGGGTGAGATCCTGGCCGAGACCGACCTGCCGGAGGGCATGTTCTCCGTGCTCCCCGTGCCCAACGACCGCGCCGGCGCACTGGTCGAGGACCCACGCCTGCCGGTCGTCTCCTTCACGGGCTCGGCCCCCGTGGGGTACGCGATCATCGACCGGGTCCCGCGCAAGCACGTGACCCTGGAACTCGGCGGCAACGCCGCCGCGGTCGTGCTCGCCGACGCCGACCTCGACTGGGCTGCCTCGCGGATCGCGCTGTTCTCCAACTACCAGGCCGGTCAGAGCTGCATCGCCGTACAGCGGGTGATCGTCGAGGCGTCGGTCCACGACGACTTCGTGGCCCGGCTCGTCCCGGCCGTCGAGGCCCTGGTCACCGGTGACCCCGCCGACGAGAAGACGCAGGTCGGCCCCCTCGTGTCGGCCGAGGCCGCCGAGCGCGTGGAGCAGTGGGTCGGCGAGGCCGTCTCCGCGGGCGCCCGCCTGCTGACCGGCGGCACCCGCGACGGCGCCACGTTTGCGCCGACCGTGCTCGCCGACGTGCCGGCCGACGCCAAGGTCTCCCGCGAGGAGGTCTTCGGCCCGGTGATGGTCGTCCAGAGGGTGTCCGGCGTGGACGAGGCGTTCGCCGCGGTCAACGACTCCAGGTACGGCCTGCAGGCAGGGGTGTTCACCCGCAACCTCGACCACGCCTTCCGCGCCAACCGGGAGCTGGAGGTCGGCGGTGTGATCATCGGTGACGTGCCGTCGTACCGCGCCGACCAGATGCCCTACGGAGGGGTCAAGGACTCGGGGGTCGGCCGCGAGGGACTTCGCTCGGCGATCGCGGACTTCACCTACGAGAAGGTGATGGTCCTCACCGGTCTCACCCTCTGACGGGCCGGGGCCCGGCTCTCGGCGCCGTCGAACCGACCTTGCGGCGCTCTCGGCGCGGTCTCCGCGTCGAGGTCACGATGCGGAGGCCGTGGCGTAGAGGGCCTTGGCCGAGTCACCGAAGTAGGGGCCGTACATGGTGCGGCGGTCGTCGCTGTACTTGAAACTGCTGACCGAGACGATCGTGCCCCGGCCGGTGGAGGCGTCGAAGCCGCTCAGCCAGGGCCCTCCGCTGGATCCGGCGGTCATGTCGCAGCGCATGCCCTGGTCTCGGGTCTGCCCGTTCGGGTCGTCGCGGAGCGGGCCCGCGCAGTAGACCAGGTGCTCGCCGTCGTAGGGTGCGTCGGCGGGAAAGCCGAAACCGCTCGCGAGGCGCCCCCTGGGAACGCCGAAGGCGATGTCCTGGCCGCCGACGACGTCGCCGAGGTGCCTGCCGCCGCTGGTGGCGACCGCCACCATGCCGATGTCGTGGCTGTCGTCGCCCTCACGCGACCAGGGGCCCGCGACGAACATGCGGCGCGCGGTGTACTGCCCGTACGGGCGGCGGCCCTGGCTGTAGCCGGGGACGAAGGTCCAGTTGTCGGCCCAGGCGCCGGTGCCGTCCTTGACGCAGTGGCCGGCGGTCACCACCAGATCCTTGTTGGCGCTCCTGACCGAGCTCGCCGAGCACACGAAGTCGCTGCCCTTGATGGTGAGAAAGACTCGCCCCGTGGTGCGTGCCACCGCCCCGCCGGAGGTCCACCGGGCGCCCGCGGTGCGGGACACGGCGCCGTGCGAACTCTGGCGGGAGGCGACCCCCCGGCCGGCGGCGGAGAGCCGCCCGAGCGTTCCGGTGACCTTGTCGAGCCGGTCGAAGGGGGTCGCGGAGGCCATCCGGCGAGGGGTCCAGTAGCCGAGCAGACGCTCCCGCTCCGACGCGGTGGGAGCGGGCGCGTGCTCGGCGACGTCCGTCATGCCGGACGTCGCGACCGTCGTGGGTTTTCCCGCCGTCTCCGTCGTCCCGGCTTCCCCCGTCGTCTTCACGGAGGGGTGGGCGGGGGACTTCGCGGACCGTTTCCCGAGCTCGGTGACCGCCTGCCAGGTGGCCGTCGCGCCGGCCGCCGGGGCGCTCAGCGACCCGGCGAGGAGCGAGGCGGCCGCAAGCAGGGGGAGGCTTGAGGTCATGAAACCCGAGTTTGCACTACGCGTGGTGTTCCTGTGATTACTTTTGGTCAATATCAGGGGGTGCCGGTGGTCTGGGCCGCCTCGTAGACGGCCCGCGCCTCGGCTCCGAAGTAGGGGCCGAACATCCAGCCCTCGGCGAAGCCGTACTTGAAGCTGTTCACCGAGTTCAGGGTGCCGAGGCCGGTGCTCTCGTTGAAGTCGAGGAACCAGGGCCCGCCGCTCGACCCGCCGGTCATGTCGCAGTTCAGCCCGATGTCGCGGGACATCAGGAAGTCGTCGAACGCACGCCCGGCGCAGTAGACCAGCTTGGAACCGTCGTACGGGGCGGCGGCCGGGTAGCCGAAGGAGTGCATCTGCCGGCGTCGCGCCTGGTTGAAGGAGACGCCCTGGCCGCCGACCACGTCGGTCAGCGATTTGCCGTTCAGCGGGGCCACCACGGCCGAGGCCACGTCGTAGTTGATGTCCTCGCTGTTGTTCCACTGCGGGGTGGTGTAGAGGGTGGTCGCCACCCACGTGCCGTGGGGCCGGTCGCCGTTCTGGTAGCCGGGCACGAAGACCCAGTTGCCGTGGAAGGCGCCGCCCATCCTCACGCAGTGCCCCGCTGTGATCACGGTGCTCTTGTTCTCGCTGGTCACCGCGCTCGCCGAGCATGAGGCGTTGCGGCCCTGGTAGGTGAAGAACACCCGGCCCGCGGTCTTGGCGATCGCCCCGCGACGGGTCCACGCCGCGCCGGTGGAGGGGCGGGCCGCCGCCGAGCCCTTGGTGACCGTGACGGCGTCGCCGTCGGGCTCGGTCGCGGGGACGGAGACGGGGTCGGCCGCGGTCTGGGCCGCGATCGCCCCCGCGGTGAGCCGGGCGCCGTCCTTCTCGGGGACGAGGGCGGCGAGCGGCTTGGCCGCCTCCATCTTCGCCTCGGTCCAGTAGCGCTGGACGGTCTGCTGCTCCTTCCTGGTGTCGGCCGCCTCCTCCTCGACCGGCTGGGGAACGGCCCGCGCCGGGGTGACGCCGCCCCCGCTCCTGCCCGCCGCGCCCGCTGTGGCACCCGCCGGGGTGTCCAGCCTGGCATCCACCGTGGCATCCACGGTGGCGCCGTGCGCGACCGTCGCGGAGAGCAGTGTGCTTCCCGCGATGGCGGTGAGAATAGGGACGAATCGTGCCGTGCGCCGCATATGTACCTCCCGAGGGCCTGTCGCTGTTCCGGGAAGCTAGTGCGCTGTACGTACGCATTTCTCAGGCTTTACAACTATTGATATGACGAAATTCGGACTTAAATACTGCCTTTTATCGCGTGTTCCACGGCTAACAGTTTTTCGCCGTGATCCTGCCTGATCACCACTGACGTACGCTGATCCGGATTGATCAATCCCGGTACGGCCGATTCGACGATCCCTTGGGGCGTCGGATCGCGGACGGGGGCCGATTCACCCCGGTACGGCCGATTCGACAGCGCGGTCCGAGCCGGGAGAATGGGGCGGTGCAGCCAGACACCGTTCGTTCCGTCGTCCTGCTCGGCTCGACCGGGTCCATCGGGACCCAGTCCCTCGACGTCATCGCCCGCAACCCCGGCAGGTTCCGGGTGGCCGCGCTGGCCGCCTACGGTGGCCGGGTCGATCTGCTGGCCAGGCAGGCGGCCGAGTTCCGGCCCGACGTGGTCGCCGTCGCCGACCCCTCCGCGCTGCCGGAGTTGCGAGAGGCCCTCGCCGCGCACGGGGTGGGCGCGCGGGTGCTGATCGGCCCCGAGGGGGTGGCGGAGGCCGCCGCCTGGCCCGCCGACGTCGTACTCAACGGAATCACCGGGGCTTTGGGGCTGACCTCCACGCTGGCCGCGCTCGAGGCGGGCCGGGTGCTCGCGCTCGCCAACAAGGAGTCGCTGATCGTCGGCGGGCCGCTGGTGAAACGCCTGGCCAAACCCGGCCAGCTGATCCCTGTCGACTCCGAGCACTCCGCGCTGGCCCAGTGCCTGTGGGCGGCGGGCCCCGCCGGCCCCGACGCCTCCGCCGTGCGCCGCCTGGTCGTCACCGCGAGCGGCGGGCCGTTCCGCGGCAGGTCGCGCGCGGACCTCGCGGACGTGACCCCCGAGCAGGCCCTCGCACACCCCACCTGGTCGATGGGGCCGGTCATCACGGTGAATTCCGCCACACTCGTCAACAAAGGCCTTGAGGTCATCGAGGCCCACCTGCTCTTCGACATCGGCTTCGACCGCATCGAGGTCGTCGTCCACCCGCAGTCGGTCATCCACTCGATGGTCGAGTTCGTCGACGGCTCGACCATCGCCCAGGCCAGCCCGCCGGACATGCGCCTGCCCATCGCCCTCGCCCTCGGCTGGCCGGAGCGGGTCGCCGACGCCTCCGCCGCGGTCGACTGGACCGCGGCGCACACCTGGACGTTCGAGCCGCTCGACGAGGAGGCCTTCCCCGCCGTCGCGCTGGCCAGGCACGTCGGCGAGGCCGGCGGCACCGCCCCCGCCGTCTACAACGCCGCGAACGAGGTCTGTGTCGAGGCCTTCATGGCCGGGCGCCTGCCGTTCCCCGGCATCGTCGACACCGTGGCGGCGGTGGTCTCCGAGCACGCGGTGACCGAGGCCGCCTCGGTCGCCGAGGTGCTCGACGCCGACTCCTGGGCGAGGATACGGGCACGCGAGCTCACCGGGACTGCCTAGACTGATGAATGTCGTCGACTCTTCAAGGGCTGAAAATGACTTCTGTTGCTCTCGGAATCCCGTCCGTCAGGACCAGGCCGATCGCCGAGCGACGCATATCCCGTCAGATCATGGTCGGCTCCGTCCCCGTGGGCGGGGACGCGCCGGTCTCCGTCCAGTCGATGACCACCACGGTCACCGCCGACGTCAACGCGACGCTCCAGCAGATCGCCGAGCTGACCGCCTCGGGCTGCCAGATCGTGAGGGTCGCCGTCCCCTCCCAGGACGACGCCGACGCGCTGCCGATCATCGCGAAGAAGTCGCAGATCCCGGTGATCGCCGACATCCACTTCCAGCCGAAGTACGTCTTCGCCGCGATCGAGGCGGGCTGCGCGGCGGTCCGGGTGAACCCCGGCAACATCAAGAAGTTCGACGACAAGGTCGGTGAGATCGCCCGAGCGGCGGCCGAGCGCGGCGTGCCGATCAGGATCGGCGTCAACGCCGGTTCGCTCGACCCCCGCCTGCTCCAGAAGTACGGCAAGGCCACCCCCGAGGCGCTGGTGGAGTCGGCGCTCTGGGAGTGCTCGCTGTTCGAGGAGCACGGCTTCCGTGACATCAAGATCTCCGTCAAGCACAACGACCCGGTCGTGATGGTCCAGGCGTATCGCCTGCTCGCCGCCCGGTGCGACTACCCGCTCCACCTCGGCGTCACCGAGGCCGGTCCGGCCTTCCAGGGCACGATCAAGTCCGCGGTCGCCTTCGGCGCCCTGCTTGCCGAGGGCATCGGCGACACCATCCGTGTGTCGCTGTCGGCCCCTCCGGTCGAGGAGGTCAAGGTCGGCAACCAGATCCTGGAGTCGCTCAACCTGCGCGAGCGCGGCCTGGAGATCGTCTCCTGTCCCTCCTGCGGACGCGCCCAGGTCGACGTCTACACCCTCGCCGACCAGGTCCAGGCGGGGCTCGAAGGACTGAAGGTCCCGCTGCGCGTCGCGGTGATGGGCTGCGTCGTCAACGGTCCCGGCGAGGCTCGCGAGGCCGACCTCGGCGTCGCGAGCGGCAACGGCAAGGGCCAGATCTTCGTCAAGGGCGAGGTCATCAAGACCGTCCCCGAGTCGCAGATCGTCGAGACCTTGATCGAGGAGGCCCTGCGCCTCGCGGAGGAGATGGGCGTGGAGGTCGACCTCGACGACGACGCCCCCGGACCCCAGGTCGTCGTCGGAGGCTGACCCCGCATCCCGCACGTGCTCCCGTCCGCCCCGGGGTGACCGCCTCCTCGCGGCGGATACAGCCGCCGACCGCGACGGCGCGGCACGTGCGGAGAGCGGGGCAGACGGCCGCCCTGCCGCGAAGTTCCCCTCCGCCCGTCCCCGAAGATCGCGTTCGCGCCGGGGCGGGCGGTTTCCTTTGGCGTTCAGCCCCGCGCCGCCTCGCCTCAAGGCGCGGCCGGAGCTGTGTACTCGCCGGTCTTACGGGCGCCGCACCTCGCCGCACCCGTACCGCGGCGCGGGCGGGTCGCCGGGGCCATTGGGGCCCCGATGGCCGCTGTCGGCGTTCATGGCCCCTCAATCGGGCCGCTTCACCTTCGATCATTACAGTTAGCAATTATCTGACTACACTTTGCCAGGTGTTCGGCTGTGTTCAGGATGACCGTGCCGCGCTCGGGAGACCATCGCCTCTGCCGTATGAGTAGGGGGATCACACAGTGAAGAAGAGGGTCGTCGGGATCGCCGCGAGCATCGCGATGCTGGCCGTGGCGATGGGGGTGCCGCAGGGGGCGGTGGCCCAGGAGAGAAAGGCGAGGGAGGGGCTGGTCTGGGGCTCCTGCGAGGGCGGGGTTCCGGTGACCGGGGTGGTGTCCACCGGAGGGGGGGCCAACCCGATGGAGTGCGCCACCCTGAGGGTGCCGCTCGACTACGCCAACCCGCAGCAGACCATCGGCATCGCCCTGAACCGGATCAGGGGGAGGGCGGTGCACGACCGTCTCGGCGCGCTGCTGGTCAACCCGGGTGGCCCCGGGGCGTCCGGCCGCGACCTGGTCAGGACCGTGGTGGCAGGGCTTCCCGACGGCCTGGCCGACCGGTTCGACGTGATCGGGTTCGACCCGCGCGGGGTGGGGGCGAGCGATCCCGCGCTGAAGTGCGTCGATCCCAAGAAGTACTACGAGGCGCCGCGTCCCGACCAGGTGCCGGTCACCAGGCGCGACGAGAACGTGCTGATCGGCCGGGCCCGCAGGTACGCCGAGGCGTGCGGCGAGCGCTGGAGTTGGATGCTGCCGCACATGACCACCGAGAACTCCGCCAGGGACATGGACGTGATCAGGGCGGCCCTCGGCGAGTCGAAGATCAGCTTCCTCGGTTACTCGTACGGGACCTATCTCGGGGCCGTCTACGCGACGCTCTTCCCGGACCGGCTCAGGCGGCTCGTCCTGGACAGCGTGGTCGATCCGCGCGGCATCTGGTATCGCTCCAACCTCGACCAGAGCGTCGCCTTCCAGGACAGGCACGAGGACTTCCTGAAGTGGGTCGCCCGCCACAACCCGGTCTACCGGCTCGGTGCCACGGAGAAGGCGGTCTCCTTCGCCTGGGACGCCATGCGGGCCCGGCTGGGCGGCCGCCCGGCCGGAGGGGTGGTCGGTCCGAGCGAGCTCGACGACGTCTACACCCTGGGCGGCTATTCCGACGTCATCTGGCCGCAGCTGGCCAAGGCATTCTCCGCCTACGTCAAGAAGGGGGAGGCGACTCCTCTGGTCAACGCCTACCGCAAGCACGCGGTGAACGACGACAAGGACGAGAACAACTACGCGGTCTATCTCGCGGTGCAGTGCCGCGACGCCGTCTGGCCGCGCGACTGGGCACACTGGCGGACCGACATGACCAGGGTCCACGCCAGGGCGCCCTTCCTCACCTGGCCCAACGCCTGGTACAACGCGCCGTGCGCGTTCTGGCCCCAGCCGGCCGGGACTCCGGTACGGATTCACGACGACGCCAAGCTGCCGCCGGTCCTGTTGATCCAGGGGCAGCGCGACGCCGCCACCCCGTACGCCGGGGCGGTGCGGATGCGCGCTCTGTTCCCCCGCTCCCGGCTGCTGGCCGTGCCCGGCGGCAACCACGGGATCGCGCTCAACGGGAACGCCTGCGTCGACCGGCGCCTCGCCGCCTACCTCAGGGACGGCACCCTTCCCGGCACCCGTCAGACCTCGGCCCCTGACGCCCGCTGTCCGGGAGTCCCCGCCCCCGTGCCGGTGGCCGCTCCCGCGCCCGTCCGCGTCCCCGCCGGTCACGCGGCAGGTCGCGTGGCGGGTCGCGTGGCGGGTCGCGTGGCGGGGCACATGGTTGGGAACACGGTGAGGCACTCGGTGGAAAGAGATGGCCAAAGCAGGTAGATGAGAGGCTCTGTGTTGGTTCCTGCCAAAATCGAGGGGGTCGCGTAGGCTGAGCACGTGATGCTGCGCACAACGGCGTCGCGCGTGCTCGACGACAACGATCGAGACGAGGTCCTGGCGCTTCTCGACACCGATCCCGTCGGCAATGTCTTCGTCGCCTCCAGGGTCCGTTCGGTCGGGCTCAATCCGGCCAGGCTCGGTGGCCAGATGTGGGGGTTCGGGCCGCGCGGCGGCCTGACCTCCATCTGTTACGCCGGGGCGAACCTGGTTCCGGTCAACGCCGGTACGGACGCCGTCCACGCCTTCGCCGATCGTGCGCGCAAGCAGGGCCGCCGCTGCTCCTCGATCGTCGGCCCCGCGGACGCGGTGGAGTTGCTCTGGGAGCGGCTGGAGCCGCACTGGGGGGCTGCCCGCGCGATCCGCTGGGCGCAGCCGGTCATGGTGATCGCCGAGCCGTCGCCGGTACCCGCCGACCCGCTGGTGCGGCGCGTCCGGCCCGACGAGTTCGACATCCTGCTCCCGGCCTGTGTGGCGATGTTCACCGAGGAGGTGGGCGTCTCCCCCGAAGCGGGGGACGGTGGCGCCCTCTACCGCTCCAGGGTCGCCGAGCTGATCAGGATCGGCAGGTCCTACGCCCGCATCGAGGGCGGCAGGGTCGTCTTCAAGGCCGAGATCGGCGCGGTGACGCCGCACGCCTGCCAGATCCAGGGTGTCTGGGTCCACCCCGACCTGCGCGGCCGCGGCCACGCGGTGGCGGGGATGGCCGCGGTGGTCAAGCACGCGCTCGACTACTTCGCGCCGGTGGTCTCGCTGTACGTCAACGACTACAACGCCCCCGCCAGGGCCGCCTACCGCAGGGCGGGTTTCGTCGAGGTCGGCACCTTCATGTCCGTGCTCTTCTGAAACCCGCCCCCGGACACGTCCGTGCTCTCCCAAGACCGGCCCTCTGTTTTCCGAGGCCGGACCATCTGGGCCGCCCCAGGGGCGCCCGGCCGGGCCGGGATGTGGCGATCACGTCGGCGAGCGGCGCCGATCTCCCGAGGGCGGGCGACCCGGGCGGCCTCGAACCAACGTCGAACCTCCGGGGCCGGACATCTCGGGCCGGTCAGGGGCTGCGGACCAGCCGGGTCACGAGGCGCTCCAGCTCCGTCTCCGGGTCCTCGGTGAGGCCGGCGTGGACCGGGCCGGTCTGCACGATCGTGCTGCGCGGGGCGGTCAGCCAGCGAAAGCGGCTACCCAGCGGCTCCTTGGTCAGGGGCCCCGAGTCGCTGCCGCAGGAGCGCTGGTAGGCGCCGAGGGCGTGCCGTACTCCTTCGAGGTCGACGCTGTCGTCGAGGGCGCGCAGGCGCGCCTCGTCCAGCTCCACCCGGGCGCACAGGTAGCCGCGGGGCTGGCAGTAGAGCAGCACCCCGGCGTTGATCAGCTCGCCGCGTTCCACGCGGGGGACGACCCGGATGATCGCGTACTCGTAGACGTCCTTCACCGGTTGTCCCTCCAGAACGCGCCCACCGAGCCGGTCTTCCTCTCCTGGTCCTGTCCCGCCTCCTGGGCCGCGGGCCCCGGCAGCCAGGTGCGCGGCCCCTGGGCGCGGGCCAGCAGATGCTCGACGTACGCCTGCCGCACCGCCTGCGCCCCGTCGAACCCCGGTTCGTCCTCCAGCCACTCGTCGGGAACCTCGTCCACCACCCCGTCGAGCAGGTCCCTGGTGATCATCTCACTGAACTCGGCGTCGGCCTCGGGTATCAGGGTGGCGAAGGGCGCCATCACGTGGTCGCTCGCGTCGAAGTCGCGCAGCGGGTTGGCCGAGGGCCAGTTGTGGTGGAACCAGAGCGCGGCGCCGTGGTCGATGAGCCAGGTGTCGCCGTGCCACAGGAGCAGGTTCGGGTTGCGCCAGCTGCGGTCCACGTTGTGGATCAGCGCGTCGAACCAGAGCAGGCGGGAGGCGAACCCGGGCTCGGGGGGCCAGGCGAGTGGCTCGAAGCCCAGCGCGCCCGGCAGGAAGTCGACCGCCAGGTTGTTGCCCTCGCTCGCCCTGAGCAGGTCCTGGATCTCCTCGTCGGGCTCGCGGGCGCCGAGCTGCGGATCGACGTCGATCACCTTCAGCTCGGGTGTACGGAACCCCAGACGCCGGGCCAGCCCGGCGGCCACGATCTCCGCGACGAGGACCCGGCGGCCCTGCCCCGCGCCGCGGAACTTCACGACGTGGGTGCCGAGGTCGTCCGCCTCCATGATCCCGGGCAGCGAGCCACCCTCACGCAGAGGTGTCACATAACGGGTGGCTTTGATCGCTTCAAGCACCTCGCCAGGCTACCGGCTGGTCCGCGGAGCGACATGGCGGGCAGGGAGAATAAAGGCGGCTGCGTATTCGGGGGATGTGTTGTGTCTTGCCCTGACCTGAGCATCACATGAGTGTCACGGTGAGGAAGACAAGACCTTCATCCCCGTTGACTGTCGGCGATGCTTCTTCTTGAGTGAGAAGGGTGGCGGCGAGGGGAGGCTCGCGTGCCGTATGCGCAGCCGCTCAAAACGGGGGATCCGGCACGGCTCGGTGAGTACGAGATCATCGGGCGTCTCGGAGAGGGTGGGCAGGGGGTGGTCTATGTCGGGGTGCGCCCCGACACCGGCTCCGAGCCCTACGCGGTCAAGCTTCTGCACGGTTCGGTGGGGGAGGATCCCGACGTCTTCCTGCGCGAGGTCGAGCTGGCGAAGCAGGTCGCCAGGTTCTGCACGGCCCAGGTGATCGACGCCGGGCTGGACGGCGACCGGCCCTACATCGTCAGCGAGTACGTCGACGGCCCGTCGCTGCACCGCGAGGTCGCGGTGAGCGGGCCCCGCGAGGGAGGCAGGCTGGAGCGCCTGGCCATCGGCACGGCGACCGCGCTGGCGGCCATCCACCGGGCCGGGATCGTGCACCGCGACTTCAAGCCTCAGAACGTGCTGCTCGGTCCCGACGGGCCAAGGGTGATCGACTTCGGGCTGGCCAGGGCGCTGGACGCCGCGGCCACCCAGAGCGGGCGCGGCGCGGGCACCCCCGCCTACATGGCGCCCGAGCAGGTGGAGGGCGCCGAGATCGATCCGGCGGCCGACGTCTTCGCCTGGGGGGCCACGGTGTGCTTCGCCGCCAACGCCCAGGCGCCCTTCGGACAGGACTCGATCGCGGCCGTGCTGAACCGGATTCTCACCGCGGCCCCGCAACTGGGCCGTCTCGACGGGCTGCTCGGCGCGCTGGTGGTCGACTGCCTGGACAAGAATCCCCGCAACCGCCCCACCAGCCGGGAGTTGCTGCTCGCGCTGCTCGGCGACGACGGGGGCCGCTCGGTGGTCGGGTCCCGGTTGTCGCCGGTGCCGGGGTTCCCGGCCGTGCTCGGCGGGCCTGACGCCTCTGGCCCCTCGGGGTGGTCCGGTCTCACGGGCGCTTCCGGCCGATGGAGCGTCTCCGGGTCCGCCCGGCGGGCCGGGGCCGGCCGGTCCGGCGAATCGGGCGGTGCGTCCTCGGCGGGCGCGAGGTCCGGCGGGCGCGCGTTCCCCGCGGAGGGTGAGAAGTTCGACGAGCCCCGGACTCATCCGGGGCGTGCGGCGACCAGGGCCTCGGTCGCGGTCTCCGGCGCGCTGCTCGTCAGTGCCGCCGTGCTGGTGGGGGTGCTGGTTCCTGCACTGAGCGGTGTGGCGCCGGGAGGCGCGTCCGCGCCGCCGATCGTCCCCGTGGTGGAGGCCACGGCCCAGGGCGGCACCACGTCGCACGAGGGCAGGGCGAGCGCTCCGATCAAACCTCTCCCGGTCGTGCCGACCGTCCCTGCCGGGCCCCCGCGCGCGGAGGGCGTCAAATCCTCCCCGCTGTCGCCCCCCGCCGCCACGGTGGTCGTGCCCGCGCTCATCGGGCTGGATCGTTCCGAGGCGGCGCGCCTGATCAAACGGGCCGGACTGGTCGCGGGGGCCGTGAAGGCGGTCGACTCGGGCCGGCCGCTCGGGGAGGTGCTCGCGAGCAGCCCGGCGCCGGGGACGGCCCTGCCGAAGAAGGGCAGGGTCGATCTGCAGGTCTCCGGTGGCACCCAGGTGCCCACGCTGGTCGGTCTCGCCAGGGGAGGCGCCGAGGCGGCGCTCGCCCAGGCCGGGCTGGTCTCCGGCGGGGTCAGCACACGCTGCTCGGACCAGCCGGCCGGGCGGGTGCTCGCGAGCACTCCCGGCGCGGGCAGGCGCGTCTCTCCGGGGAGCGCGGTGGCGCTCGTCGTCTCCAGGCACGGTGTTCCGGTGCCGCCGGTCACCGGTCAGGGCGCGACCGACGCCTCCAACACCCTCGGCGGGGCGGGTTTCGCCGTGCGCACGCGGGCGCGTCTGGTCACCAACGAGGCCCAGGACGGAGTGGTGCTGGCGCAGAGCGTGGCGGCCGGCACCTGCGCGAGACCAGGCGCGACGATCGTGCTCACGGTCGGGGTCGAGGCGCAGAGCGGTCCGGGCCCGGGACCGGGACCTGGGCCGGACCCGGGGGAGACCATCGAGCCCCCCGACCCCACGGTCCCGCCGACGTCCGTTCCCGGGGAGGCGGCTCCTTCCGGGTGAGGCGCTCCTTCGGCCCGATACACCTGAGGGCCGGTCGAACGCGGTGAGGGTTCGCCGTCCCGGCCCGATGTGAGGGGACCGGGGTGGCGGAACCTTCGGAGGCAGGCGTGGAGAGTTCAGCGCCGTCCAGCGTGGTCACGCCCGGGAGGAGCCGCGTGCGGCGCCGTGCCCGGGGTGTTCACAGGGAGGCGAGGACGGTGGCGAGGAGGGTCTTCCTGACCTCCTCCTGGGGGAGGTCGATCGTCTTGATCACCGACTGGAGCGAGCCGAGTGTGGCCCACGCCCAGACCTGGCGGGCGGGGTCGGGGTCGGGTCCGGCCAGACGGTCGTAGATCGCGTCGCGGAAGGCGCGGATGGCCTCGCCGGGGGAGCCGGGAGGCGCGTCGTCGGCGCAGTGGATGTCCTCCATGATGAGCCGGATGATCGCCCGATGCCTCACCGTGAAGGTCACCAGGGCCTCGACGAAGGCGCGGTCGTCGGTGAAGTCGTCCTCGATCAGAGCCACGATGTCCTGGCCCGCGGGTGCGATCAGCTCTGTGGCCAGACGGTCCTTGGGATGGAAGTGGTAGGCGACGGCCGTCTTCGTCAGGCCGACGACGGAGGCGATGTCGGCCAGCGAGGTCGCGGCGTAACCGCGCTCGGCGAACAGTTGACGGGCGGCGTCGAGAATTCGCTCCCGCGTTTCGTGCCCGTGCTCAGGTGTGGTCATCGTCTCAGTCCCACGCTGCTTACAGCATTTACCGATTTATCCCCCTACGCTCTCCCGTAGGTACTGTACGAGCGTACAGTACGAGTTTTCAGGATGTTTGATACTCCAAAAGCGGGGCGGTCACCGATGTCTGGTTTGCTGGGGCGGCTGGGAAGTTGGTGCGCGCGGCACGGCAAGGCCGTGCTGGCCCTGTGGGTGATCGCGGCGGCGTTGCTGACGGCGGGCTCCGTGCTCTTCCCGGGACCGGTCAGCAACGACGTCAGCATCCCCGGCACGGACGCCCAGCGTGCCGTCGACCTGATGAAGGACGGCTTCGGCCCCGGCTACGGAGCCGGCGGCTCGGCCCAGATCGTCCTCTACTCGCCCGACGGCCCCCTCATCTCCGAGACCAGGAAGCGCGCGGTGGAACGCGCCGTGGACCTGATCCGCGAGGTGCCGCACGTGGTGGAGGTGAAGTCCCCCTACCAGGTGGGCGGTCTCGCCCCCAGCCTGGAGATCGGCATCATCGCGGTCAAGCTGGAGGGGAACGACACCACCAAGCTGGCCGAGACCACCAAACTCCTCTCCGAGGCGGCCGAGCCCGCACGGGCCGCGGGCATCGAGGCGGTGCCCGCGGCCTCGGCCAACCCGGCGGACAAGGAGATCAAGACCGGGACGAGCGAGATCATCGGTGTGATCTGCGCGCTGCTGGTCCTGCTGCTCGCGTTCGGCACCCTGGTGGCCGCGATGATCCCGATCTTCACCGCGCTGGTCAGCATCGCGACCGGGCTCGGCGTGGTCAGCCTTCTCGGCCACGTCGTGGACGTGCCCAAGCAGGCGTCGATCATGGCGACGATGATCGGTCTCGGCGTCGGCATCGACTACGCGCTCTTCCTGCTCAGCAGGCACCGCAAGCTGCTGGCCGACGGCCTGCCGGTCCGCGAGGCGGTCCGCCGGGTGGTCGCGAGCTCCGGCGGCGCGGTGGTGTTCGCCGGAGCCACGGTGATCATCGCGCTCAGCGCGCTCATGCTCGCGGGCTTCCCCCTGCTGCAGACACTCGGCTGGATCACCGGCATCTCGGTCGTCTGCGCGGTGGTCACCTCGGTCACGCTGGTCCCCGCGCTGCTCGGCCTGCTCGGGCACCGGGTCAACGCGCTGCGCCTGCCGTTCATGGGAAGACAGGGCAACCACGGCTCGTCGGGCTGGACCTCGCTGGGCAACTGGGTGGCCAGGCGGCCGTGGAGCGTGCTCGCGCTCAGCATCGTCCTGCTGGGCGCGCTGGCCGCACCCGCCCTCGCCATCAAGCTGGGCACGATCGACAACGGCTACGCCGACCGCGGCACCGACACCCGACGCTCCTACGAACTCCTGCAGGCCGGTTTCGGACCCGGCATGAACGGCCCGCTCGTCGTGGTGGCGGACCTGGACACGAAGGTCGTCGACCGGGAACCGACCCCGGCCGTGCTGCGCGACCTGAAGGACCGCGTCGCGGACGTCGAGGGAGTGGCCCACGTCGGCGATCCCGTACTCAACGAGGACGGCACGGCGGCGCTGGTGCAGGCGATCCCCGACTACGCTCCGAGTGACCCCCGGGCGCTCGACGTGGTCAGGGCGGTGCGCGCCCTCGACGTCGAGGGCGCCCAGGTGCACGTGGGCGGTCAGGTCGCCGGCATGGCCGACGCCGGCGACAGGATCGCCGGACGCACGCCGCTGGTCGTCGGCGTCGTGGTCCTGCTGAGCGCGCTGCTGCTGTTGCTGGCGTTCCGCTCGCCGGTCGTCGCGATCAAGGCCGCGCTGATGAACCTGATCTCCCTCGGCGCCGCCTTCGGAGCGCTCTCGCTGGTCTTCTCCCTGGGACTGGGCAGCCGCCTGGTCGGCATGGACACGCCGGTCAGCGCGGACGACTCGTACCTGAGCACGGTGTTCTTCACGGTGCCGATCGACAGCTACATCCCGCTGATGCTGTTCGCGATCCTGTTCGGCCTGTCGATGGACTACGAGGTCTTCCTGCTCACGGCCGTGCGGCAGGCGTACCTGAGGCACGGCGACAACCGCAGGGCGGTGGCCGAGGGGCTGGGGTCGACCGGTAGGGTCATCACCTCCGCCGCCCTGATCATGGTCTCGGTCTTCGTCGCGTTCATCGCCTACCCCGACCCCATGGTCAAGATCTTCGGTGTCGGACTGGCGGTGGCCATCGCGGTGGACGCCACGATCATCCGGGGACTGCTCGTCCCGGCGACCATGGCCCTGCTCGGCAGGGCCAACTGGTGGTGCCCCGCCTGGCTGGACCGTATCCTGCCCAACCTCTCCGTCGAAGGCCACGAGGAGGACGAGGAGGCGGAGGAGCCGGACAGGGAACTCGTCGGCGCCGGTCGCGGCTGAAGGGCGGGACGCCGTCCCAGTCGCTTCCAAGTCCTCCCCAAGTGGCCTCCGCCATGCTCTCGCCTGGGAAGCGAGTTTTGGGAGAGTACGAAGATGTGGGGAAGAATCAGCGCCGTCGCCGGCCTGGTGCTGGCGAGCACGCTGGTGCTGCCGGGCACCGCGGTGGCGAAACCCAAGGAGGTCGACGTCCCCGTCGGGACGTGGCTGGCCGCCAGGACGCACCCGGCCGTCCAGCTGACCTCGGTGTCCTACACGGCCGACGTGGCCGTGCCGACGCCCGAGGCGAACCTGGAGGCGATCAGGGTCCTCACCCAGCAGGGAGTGAACGCCGTGCAGAGCGGCAAGATCTCCTCCGACGAGAACAGCATCTACCGCTGGGTCGTCCAGCAGATGGCGAAGGACCCGGGCCGCTACTTCTCGCCCGGCGGGCGTGAGCGGGTCGTCGAGGCGACGGCGGGCGGGCTGTGCACCGGCTGGTGGGTCACGCCGGACGGCTACATGGTGACCGCGGCGCACTGCGTCGGCCAGGAGGAGACCGAACTGGCGCGGACCTTCGCGGCACAGGCACTCACGAAGATCAACGAGAAGGACGCCGCCGACCTGGTCGCCGACCTCGGGGACATCGCCTCCGACGAGGAGATCCTCAGGACGGCGACGAAGATCTTCCAGATCTGGAACGCGGACAACATCAAGATCCGCAACGTTCAGAGCTCGCTCTCGCTGCTGCAGAGCCTGCCGGGCGGCGGCGTCGACAAGACCACCAAGACGGTGCCGATCGAGCTCGTCGCCAAGGGGACGGTCTACCCGGGCAAGGACGTCGCGATCCTCAAGGCCAACGGGCAGAACAATCTGCCGACCGTGCCGCTGGGAGAGGACTCCGACGTGCGCGTCGGCGACACCCTCTACATCAGCGGGTTCCCCGGCACGGTGACGCAGACCTCGATCTTCAACCTGGAGTCCAAGCTCGATCCGGCCTTCACCGAGGGGCCCTACAACGCCGCCCGCCAGACCCCGGAAGGGGTGCCGTACATCCAGACCCAGGCGCCCTCCTATCCCGGCAACTCGGGCGGTCCGGTGTTCGCCAAGAACGGCAAGGTGATCGGTGTCCTCGTCGGCGGCCTGGTCCAGCAGGACGGCGGCTCCACCGAGGCGGAGAGCTTCGTGCTGCCGGTCAGCATCGTCAAGGAGAAGCTGAACGAGAAGAACATCAAGCCGGTCGAGTCGACGACGACGAAGGCCTACAACGAGGCGCTCGACCTGTTCTTCCAGAACAGGTACTCCGACGCGCTGCCCAGGTTCCGCGAGGTGCAGGCGCTGCAGCCGAACCATCCGTACGTCGCCAAGTACATCAGCGACTCCCAGCAGGCCATCACCGCGGGCAAGGACGAGAGCGGCACGCCGATCCTGCCGTGGCTGCTGTGGGGTGGCGGCGGCCTGGTCGTCCTGTTCGTGATCGGTACGATCGTGGCGGTCGCGAGGGGCAGGCGCCGTTCCAGGGGACCGGCCCCGTTCCCGCCCACCCCCTACGGTGCGCAGCCCGGCTACGCGGCACAGGTGCACGGCGGTGCCGCGTACGGGCAGCCGCAGTACGGACAGCAGGGACAGCCGTACGGCGCGCCGCAGCAGTACCAGCAGCGGGCGCCCTATCCGCTCCCGGCCGCGCCGGAGGAGACCCGGGCGGTCCGGCCGCACTCGCCCTACGGTCCGCCGAACCCCCAGCCCGGCCCCGGGAGCGCAGGGGGCCCGGGGGCCAACACCCGCATCGCCGGTCTGGAGGCCGAGCTGGAGCAGTTGCGCCGTTCGATGGGGCAGCGCCCGCCCGAGCAGCGTTGAGCGCGCCATCCCGGATGCGCCGGGGTGCCCTCGGGGCGCCCGGCCTCCGGGTCCTGGTGAACGCGGTCCCCGCCGGTGCCACACCGGCGGGGACCGACCCGTCTTCCCGGCCCAGGAGAGACCATCTGCCTCACCTGGGCGGAGGGAGGTTCCAAGGGTGACGTGTTCACCGTGACGCGGCGGGCGAGACCTAGATCCAGCCCTCCTCCCAGGCGCGGTGCGCGGCGGCGTGGCGGGAGCCGACACCGAGCTTGGCCATCGCCGCCGACAGGTAGTTCCTGACCGTGCCGGGGGCGAGATGGACCTGCGCCGCGATCTCGTTGACCGAGGCGCCCGCCCGTGACGCGCGCAGCACCTCCAGTTCCCGTTCGGACAGCGGGCAGTCGTCCTCCGACAGCGCGGAGGCGGCGATGTCGGGATCCACGTAGCGCCGGCCTGCGGCGACGTCGCGGATGATCTCGGCCAGCCGGGTGGCGGGCGTGGTCTTGGGCACGAACCCGCTCACCCCCGCGGCGAGGGCACGCCGCAGCACGCCGGGCCGGGCGTGCCGGGTGACGAGGACGATCCGGGTGGGCAGCTCGGCGCGGATCGCCTGCGCGGCGCGCAGCCCGTCGGCGGGCGGCATCTCCAGGTCGAGCACGGCGATGTCCGGTCGCCGCTCGCGTGCCAGGCGCACCGCGTCCGTAGTGGTGGCCGCCTCGGCGACGACGTCCAGGTCGTCCTCCAGTGAGAGCAGCGCCGCCAGGGCCCCTCGGATGAGGTCCTCGTCGTCGGCGACCAGCAACCGGATCACCGTGCGCCCGCCTCGGCCGGGTACGCGTGCGCGTCGGCGGGCAGGGCGGCCACCATCTCGAAGAGGTCGCCGTCGCACCGCCAGTCCAGCGTGCCGCCCGCCCGCTCCAGCCGTTCTGTCAGGGAGCGCAGCCCGGTGCCGGTGCCCGCTCCCGCAGGGGGCCGCTCGGCGCCCCCCTGCCAGGCGCGGTCCTCCTCGGCTCCTTCGCCACCGACGCCTCGACGGGCACGGTCGCGGTCGGTCCCTTCGCCGTCGGTCCCTTCGCCATCGATCCGGAGCCGGGCGTGGCCTTTCTCGGCTCCCTCACCGCCCGCTCCCCGTTGGAGGCGACCGTCCTCGACGCCGTCGTTGCCGATCCGGAGCCGGGCGCGGCCGTCCTCGACGTCGTAGGCGATGCGTGCCCGACGCGCCCGGCTGTGGCGCAGCACGTTGGTGGTGGCCTCGCGCATCACCAGGCCCAGGATGTGGCGGGCGGGCTCGGGCAGAGTGTCCGCCCCGCCGGCCCGGCCGTGCTCCACGGCCGTGTCGATGCCTGCGGCGGTCAGCACCTTCGCGGCGTTGGCGATCTCGTCCTCCAGGGTCGTGCGCCGGTATCCCTGCACCACGGCACGGGTGTCGCGGAGCGCGTCGGACGCGAGCCGCCGTACCTCCCGCATCTCCGCGGCGGCCCGGGCGGGATCGGACTCGGCGAGCCTCTCGGCCAGCTCGCTCTTGAGCGCGACCACCTGCAGGTGATGTCCCTGGATGTCGTGCAGGTCGGCGGCGAACCGCAGCCGCTCGTCCTTGACCGCCAGTTCGGCGGCGAGGCGCCGTGCCTGGTCCAGCCGGTCGGCGACGTCCCAGGCCCACAGCATGCCCAGCGCCATCCAGGCGAAGGAGACGACCGTGCCGACGGGGAAGGCCACCGCGAGGAGCCAGTCGGAGTCCCCCGAGGCGAGGGCCACGGACCCGCCGAGTGCCGCCGCGACGACCACCGCACCGGCGATGAGGGTGCGCCGGTGCGCCGGCCGCAGGAACATCGCCGTGATCGACACCATCACCGCCGGTGCCACCGCCCACAGCCCGTCGTCGCGTGAGGCGAGCGGGACCGCGCCCAGCACGGTCGTCGCGAGACCCCCTGTCACCAACCAGCCCACCGGCGGCCCGGCGGCCCGTTCGCGCGCCGGTGAGGCGCGGAACCGGTCCCGCTCGTCACCGGGTACGCGCGGCAGCCGGCGGCCGAGCAGCACGCCGACGGACACGATCAGCACGGCGAGGGCCAGGCCGGTGACGCCCCTGATCTGGGAGGGCACGCCCTCGTCCATCGCCCAGGCCCTGACGAAGAGCACCAGGGAGACCGTGATGCCCCCGGTGAGGCTCCACCAGGTGTAGCGGCGGAAACCGCTGAGTCCCGTTCCGTGCTGACCCGGCTGCTGAATCGGTTGCTGAATCGGTTGCTCACTCGGCCCGTCACGCACGCGGCCATTGTCCCCCGCCAGGTGGAGGCCATGGGGTGCCCCGATGACAAATGTCACGAAATCTCGTGACACGACCATGCCGGGACGTGCCGTTTCGCCACTACTGGCGGCTGCCGCCCTCCCGCAGTCTGGGGGCACGTACCCCGACCCCGTACACCGGAGGAGCACGAGATGACAGTAAGAACCGTCCATGTCCGCACCTGGTGGCCGTTCTGGCGCCACTACCTGGAGATGCTCGCGGCGATGGTCGTCGGCATGGCGGTGCTCGGTGCCGCCGTGCGCGCCGGGCTGGCGCTCACGGGCCTGGAGTTACCGGCGCGACCGGAGGTGGTCGCCTCGGAGATGGCCGTCAACATGTCCGCCGGGATGATCGTCTGGATGCGGTACCGAGGTCACGGCTGGGCCGCGACGCTGGAGATGGCCGGGGCCATGCTCGTTTCCGCCCTCGCGTTGTTCCCGCTGCTGTGGATGGGGGTGATCTCGGGTGACGCGCTGCTCCTGCTGGAACACGTCCTGATGCTCCCGCTCATGCTCCTGGTGATGCTCCGCCGCCGCGACGAGTACGGGGGTCCCTCCCGTGTCTGACGTCATGGCGCGCGGTACTCGCTGGAAGGCCGTGCTGCGGCGCTGGCCGACCGTCCTGGCGGGCGGGACGGCGGCCGTGTCGGCGGTGTCGGCGGCGTCGGCCGGAGGTTCCTCGGCGGGGGAGATCACCGCGCTCACCGAGATCCTGCTGCTCCTGCCCCTGGTCTACCTCGTGGTGGCCAAGATCCGGCGACGGGAGGCGTCGTGGCCGGCGCTCCTCGTCTCCGTCGTCCTCTACCTGGTCCTGCGGACACTGGACGTGGTCGCCGTACCGGTCGTGGTCGCCGTCGTGGCACTGGCCGTCCTGGTGTGGGGCGCCGTCTCCGGCGACCTGCGCCGCTCGGGCTCGTTCCGGGCGCAGTCCCTGGGAATGATCGGATTCGGCGCTCTGGTCCTGGCCGCGCTGATGGTGGAGCCCGACCTGGGCCGCCATCTGGTCGCGGCTGGTTGGTTCCTGCACGGCGTCTGGGACTTCGTACACCTCAGGAGGAACGCGGTCGTGTCGCGTTCGTACGCGGAGTGGTGCGGTGTTTTCGACATCCTCACCGCCGCGCAGCTCGTGTTCCTCGCATGAGCGGGCGCGCGGGTACGGATCCGCGCGTCCGTCCGGGGCGTCCCAGGTCTCGCCGTCGAGGTGTCACGGCCACCTCCGGTGGGACGGCCGGGTGACGGGGCGCCACGAGACTCGGCCGTCACTTCGACGACGTCGCCTAGACCGGTGTCTTCGCCCGGCGCCGTCCCCGATAGCCGCTGTGGACCAGGATGTCGCCCGGCTCCGCGAGGAGCGTGGCGGAGGCCGCCGGGATGGCGGGTTCACCCCGGCCGGTCCGTACCGTCGAGACCGGAACGGCCGTTCTCGGTCCGGGGACCGGGCGGGCGGACGTGGTGGACCGGGTGGGGGCGATGGGGCGGACAGGACGGGCGGGGCGCGTCGGGGGGGCCGGGACGGTGGTGACGACGGGGTCGGCCCGGCGGTGGCGGCGCCCGCGCGGCGGGGAATCCTGGACCCAGGTCGACGACTCCGCCACGGCCTGCTCCTGCAGGCGACGCCTGCCCCGGTAGGGGGCCCGGGGGCGGTCGTCGCGAGGGCGCGGTACGGGGGAGAGCGCGGCAGGGCGCCCTGAGGGCTCCTCGACGTGGGCGACGGAGGTCGTGACCGAGGGGAACCCGGCGGCGGCGGCCGGGGCGAACGTGCTCTCGGGAACGATCTCCCTGGGACTCGTGGCCCTGCGGGAGGGGAAGAACGGGTCCCCGAGATCGGGGGCGATGGGCGTGTTCTCCGAGGCGTCGGCCGGGATCGGCGCGTACAGGGGATCGCGGGAGACGAGCGTGTTCTCCGGGGTGCCGGGCGAGGCCGGCGCGTTCCCGAGGCCGGGGAAGACAGGCGTGTTCTCCGGGGTGCCGACCGGGGGCGGCGTGTACGAGAGATCGCGGGCGGAGGCGTTTCTGGGCATGCGACGGCGGCCCGGGGCACGACGGCGGCCCGGAGTTCTGCGGGACGAGGATGTGGGGGCCGCCACCGCGGCGCGCCCCGAGGCGGATGCGAGGAGCCGTACCCTCGACTGCCTCGCCTTGCCGTGCGCGAGGATCGCGGCCGCGGCGAGCAGGACCGGGGCGAGCACGGCGGGGGTGTCGAAACCGGGGACGGGCGTGGCGAGGTCGCGGGCGGTGGCGGTGGGGGTGACGGCGAGCGCGCTGGTGTCGGCGGTGGAGGCCTTGGCGTGCTTGCCCGGCGAGGTACGGCCGGTGGCCGGCGCCTGGGTTTTGCCGGGCGCCTTCGTGGTCGCCCGGTCGCTCCGCTGGGTGTTCGCGGCGGGGTTCCCTCCGGACGCGGCGTGGGCGTCGCCGCCCGGAGCGGCCTTCCCCGTCGCCGTCGCGGCGGTGTGCCCGGGAGTCGGCTTGCTCGTCGCTCCCTCCGAATTCCTGTCCGGCCTCGTGGAGGCCGAGGTCTCCCGCGTCGGCGCGGGGGCGGGGACCATCGCGATCAGGTTGGGCCCGGGGCCGATCACCACGGCGTTGTCCCCGGTCGTGGCGGGCGTGACGATGGTCTGCTTCTCGGTGGCCTCCCGGTCCAGCCGGGCCTTGATCTTCTCCGGATACCCGTAGCCGACGACCTTGCCGGTGTCGCGCTCCTTGCGCTTGGCGACCCCGCCGTCGATGTTGCCCTCGATCGTGTGGATCCGGTTTCCCTCGACCCTGGTGACGATCCCCACGTGGTCGATGTGGCTGATCTTGTCCGAGCCGCGCCAGTCGAAGAAGACGATGGCGCCCGGCTTGGGAACGGTGCCCCAGGCGTCCTGCTGCCGGAACCACTGGGCGTGGTGGACGGTGTAGGCGAACTGGCCGATCCACTCCTGGTAGCCCAGCTTCTCCGCCGCCCACGACAGATACATGTCGCACCAGGGGGCCGAGGTGTAGTCGGCGTCGAACTCGACGTTCTTGCCGTACCAGTCACCGAACTTGGTGTAGCCGCCGCTCTTCTCGGAGTAGCCGAGCTGACTCTCCAGCAGCTCGATGAACTTGCGCATCTCAGGTGTCATAGAGGATTTCAGGGGGACCCCCGGTGGCCGTGCGGGCATGGTCGCTCCGCCTCGCGACCTGGCTACCGGCAGACGAGGTTGAGCGACGGCGCGTTCACGCGAACCCACCGAGGGTGAGGAGGGACGCGTGTGGCGGCACCACTGGCCGGTTGTCTTCCGTGACGAGGGAGGTTACCCGCCCTCAAGGATAGGTCAAGACAGACTAAAGGGCGCGTCAAGTCGATCAATGTCACATAGGCGGACAAAAGTCGACGTCAGAGCGCTTCTGTGTGATCTTCAGTGGTAAAGCGCCCATGAAAAGGATCTACCGGAGGTCGTGAGCGGGGCCGGGACCGCCGTGGCCGCGCCATTTGATCTTGTCGATCGCCCTTTGCCTCGATGTCCGGTTTCTTTGCCTTTGGGGGAAATGGGTAGACATGTGGGTATTTCTCCCGATATGTAGGTAGTGGTCTCGGGAGATGCTGGTCACACCAGGTAAGGCTCAACAGCAGTCAGAGAAGGTTAAAAAAGGTACGAGCCATGTGTCAGCACCAGCCGAGATGCCCACTCGCCAGCGCACCCGACCACGAAGCCGCGTCGCTCGTGGCCTTCCACCCCGAGCAGGGGTGGGGTCTGCTCTGCAACGGTGTGGTGGTCTTCGAGGACACCGGAGCGCTCATGCCTGACGGCCGCAGCACTCCCGTCCACGACATGCCGCTCCCGCTCCACCCGGTCACCCTGGGCCAGGCGGCATGACCTCGCGCCGCGCGCCCGCCGTGCCGGGACCGAACGCGCCACGCGGACGAGTGGTTCCGCGGCGGCCGATGGTCTCCGGCGGGGGACGCGCGTGCGATCCGCATCCGATCGAGGTAACCGCCGACCAGGGAGGTGGACAATGAACCCACTCCTCGAAAAGCCGTACGAGCAGGCAGAGCTGGACGGCCAGGAGATGTCGTACTCCTTCGCGCCCGAGCCGGCGTCGGTGCCCCGTGCCCGCCACCTGACACGCGCCCACCTGGCGGACTGGGGGCTGGACGAGCAGAGCATGGTCGCCGAGCTGCTCGTCAGCGAGCTGGTCACCAACGCGCTGCGCCACTCGTGGGGGGCCATCGGGCTCGTCCTCTCCTTCCAGGACGGTCTGCTGCGCTGCGAGGTCGAGGACGCCGACCCCTTCCTGCCCCGCGCGTGCCGGGCACGCGACGACGAGGAGCGGGGACGAGGGCTTCACCTGATCGAACTTCTCGCCTGCTGCTGGGGCAGTGCCCGCACCTCCGAGGGCAAGGCCGTCTGGTTCGAGCTCACGACGGCGGACGCGCTCGCGGCCTGACCGCGAGGCCACCGGGAACGCCAGGTGAGGAAACCCTCCCGCGAGGCTCCTTCGGGAGCCGACCACACAGACCATCTCCGAAGGGCCGGGGTCGAGTCCCCCGACTCGACCTCGGCCGAATGCCGGAGCCGGGTCCCCCGACCCGGCCTCGGCAGGACGCCGGAGCCGACGAGATCATCGCACTCGCCGGCTCCGGCGTCCCGGCTTCCCCGGCCTCTCCGTCCCGTCCGTCAGGTGCCGGGCGGGCGCTCCCCGTCCACGTTCAGGATGTGCTCGCCGGTCCATACGGCGATCTGGGCCCGCGAGTGGAAACCGAGCTTGGTCATGATGTGCTCGATGTGACCTTCCGCGGTGCGCTGCGCGATCGTGAGCGAGGCCGCGATCTCCTTGTTGCTCAGTCCCTGGGCGACGAGCCTGGCGATCTCCGTCTCCCTGCGGGTCAGTGGCGAAGGCTCCTCGGCCTCGCCCGCGGGCTCGCCGCGGGGCGCGCTCTCCTCAAGGGCGAAGGCGATCGCCTTATCGCACCGCATCTTCGAGCCCTGCCTGAGCATGGTGTCGAAGGACTGCCTTCCGAGAGCCTCGCGCGTACGCTTCTCGCACTCGTCGTGGTAGCGCCTCAGGTGCCCGAAACCGGACAGCGGCGCTCCGAACACCTGCCAGACCTGCTCCAGGATTCCCAGCAACCTGGCGGCCCGCTGGTGGTCGTCCTGCGCGGCGGCGATCCAGGCCAGCACCTCCAGGTTCACGCCGACACCCAGAAGATCGTCGAGAGAGCGGTTGAACCTCAGGCTCTCCTTCTCCAGCTCGGTGGCGCGCCGGGCGTCGCCCTGGCACCAGACCCCGAAGCCGAGCGCCATCATCGCGTACGCCCGGTGCCAGCCCTCCTCGTGGGCGTCGCACAGCGCGATGCACTCCTCGCCGGCGGCGACGGCGCTCGACCAGTCTCCCCGGAAGGAGTGGGCGAGGCAGAGACGAATGAGCGCCAGGGCCTGACCGGTCGGGTCGTCGTCGGCGCGGTGACGCGCCGCCGCGTCCTCGTACAGGCTGATCGCGCGATCGACGTCTCCACGGAACATGGCGATCATCCCCGAGTAGAGCGCGACGTAGGCCAGGGTCCGCTCGCATCCGGGACGCTCCCCGATCTCCCTCGCCTCCTCCAGCATTCTCGTGGCGGAGACGACATCGGCCTGGATGATCGCCAGCCAGCTGTTGGACCACAGCGCGCGGCCCCGGACCTCGTCCGGTCCCGTGCCGTTGAGCAGGCTCAGGTCCATCCAGCGGCGTCCCTCCTTGAGATAGTGGCTGGTGGTCCAGTGGTAGAGCAGGTCGGCGGCCATCTCCAGGGCGGCGGGGGTCTCCCCGGGGTCGGCGAGGCAGTACTCCAGGGCGGTGCGCAGGTTGGCGTGGTCGAGCTTCAGCCTGCCGAACCAGAACACCTGCAGCGGGCCGAACCGCTGCGCGTACGCCTCCGCCGCGAGTCGCCGGTAGTGGTCGCGGTGCAGCCGCTGCAGCGCGTCCTCCTGCCCCGAGGCCGCGAGTCTCTCCCTCCCGTACTGCCTGATCGTCTCCAGGAGCCGGTAGCGGGTCGCGGTGGAGGCCGAAGGAGGGTCCTCCCGGATCAGGATCGACTTGCCCACGAGTTCGATCACCAGGTCGACCACGTCCTCGCGCTCGATGCCGTTCCCCGAGCAGACCGCCTCGGCCGCTTCGAGGTCCAGGCCGTCGGTGAACACCGAGGCGCGCTGCCACAGCAGCTGCTCCTCCTCGCCGCACAGGGCGTAGCTCCAGTCGATCAGCGCGCGCAGCGTCTGCTGGCGGGGCAGCGCCGCGGGTGAGCCGCCGGTGAGCAGCCGGAACCGGTTGTCCAGCCTGGACAACAGATCTTCGGGGGAGAGGGCGCGCAGCCGCACCGCCGCCAGCTCGATCGCGAGTGGGATGCCGTCCAGACGGCGGCAGATCTGTTCCACGGCGGACCGGTTGGCCTCGGTGAGGGTGAAATCCGGCAGGACGGCGGTGGCCCGTTCGGTGAACAGACGTACCGCCTCCGACGGCGCCGGCACCTCTGTGGACAGCCTGGGGAGGCCGGGGTCCGGTGGCAGCGGCAGCGTGGGGACGACCAGCGTCTGCTCGCCGGAGATGCCCAGCGCCTGCCTGCTGGTGGCGAGGACCCGCAGTGAGGGGGCCGAGCGTACGAGGGCTCCCACCAGTACGGCGCAGGGTCGCAGGAGATGCTCGCAGTTGTCGATGACCAGCAGCGCCCGCTTCTCCCGCAGGTGGTCGACGAGCACATCCAGGGGAGACCGGTGGGAGACGTCCCTGATCTCCAGGGCCTCGTTCAGCGATGCGGCGAGCAGCTCGGGATTCTCCAGCCCGGCGAGCTCGACCAGCCACACCCCGTCGGGAAACGCCCGCTGGACGTCGGCGGCGACGCGCAGGGCCAGCCGGGTCTTGCCGACGCCGCCGGGACCAGTGAGGGTCACCACGGGTGCCCCGGACAGCAGGCGTTTGACCTCGGCCATCTCATGCCGACGCCCCACGAAACTGGTCACCTCGGGGGGCAGGCTCGTCGCCTGCCACCGCTTCGGGGTGGCCGATGCCACCTCTCCCATCAACCCCTACGCCGGTTTTATCAATTAGATCGCTTTATGTCCGGATCTGGTTGGCGTAATCCACCCTATGCGCACGCCGCCTCCCGCGCACACCCTGTGGTCGAGCGGGCACTCACCGGGGTGGTTTCCCCGGGCGGTGGTCCGTCGGCGAGGACCGGTTCGCGTACGGTGGGCGCGGCTCCCCGAGGCGGTGGCCCGCCCTCCTCGGCAGGGAACCCGTGGGCGGGCACGTCACGGGCCGGGGCCGGCCGGAGAGGTCGGCGGCCGACCGCCACGCGGTGCGGGCGTGGTCAACTCACAGGATGCCGCCCAGGTCGACGTCCAGGTCCAGGTCGATCAGGCCGGGCTCGTTCCCTGTGGGCCCCTCGGAGTCCCGCGGTTCCCGCGGACCCGGGTTCGCGCCCGTGTCCTGGTCCTGGCCGGTGCCGGGATCGGGGGCGCAGGAGGGCAGGTCGATCCTGGCCGCCCGGGAGGGGGTGTCCCCCTCGGGGGAGGTGGTGATCGTCACCAGCCGGGTGACATACCCCCCGCACCCGGGCAGGTCAGGGAACTCCCCGGTCACCTCCCGCTCGTACTCGGTGTCGCCGGACAGCTCCAGCTCCCGTGCGCCGCCGGTCAGGGTCTCACGGGTGTCCCCGACTCTCTGGGCGAATCCGAGCCGCACGATCACCGTCGAGGTGGTGGGGGTCCTCACGCGGAACCTGACCGTGGTGCCGTCGAAGGAGGTGATCGAGACGGCGGGTGGCGCGCACGGCTCACCGTGGACCATCTCCGTGCGGCTGGACGTCCCGCCCGTGGAACGGGGCGCGGTGGAGACCGTGACGCGGCGGTAGAGGGTCTGCCCGCAGGCGGGGACGGTGAAGGCGTGCGGGACGGTGTGGGAGTAGGTCTTCAGCCCGCCGATCACGGAGGTGCGCGAGGCCGCCCGGACGAGCCGGTCACGGTCGGGTCCCTCGGCGAAGGTGACGGTCACCGCGACGTTCCCGGTCGTGGAGGCGCGGAAGCCGACCGTGGTCCCGTGCGCGTCGATCCCCACGACCTTCAGGCCGCTCACCGTGTGCGCGGGCCCCGGTGTCCCCGTTCCCGTGGGCTCGGGGGCGGGCGTGGGCGGGCGTGTGGGGGTGGGCGTGGGCGGCGGGGGTGGCGGCTGCGAACCGGTCGGTGTGGGAGGTGTGGGCGGTGAGGAGGGCGGGACGATCACCGTCCGCGTGGGGGACGGGACCCGTGAGGGGGGCGAGGTGGCCTGGCCGGGGTTCGCGCCGCCCGAGGGGGAGACGGGCTTTTTGACGGCGGCGCTTCGCGAGGGGGCCTCAGGCCCCGGGGAGGGATCCGGCGGCGCCGACACCCGGCTCTGCCGCCGCTGCGCGGGGGTCTCCTGGATGATCGCGGAGCTGGGCGGCGGGGTGAAGATCGTGTCCGCGGAGAGCCGGTCCTGCGGCCGGTTGGCCGCGATCACACCGGCGGTCATCGCGACGGTGATCACTCCCAGCCCGGCGAGGGTCCGGGGGCCCAGCCGGGGGCGGCGCGCCCGCCCCACCCGGCCGAGCACCGTCTGGGCGACCGAGGAGCCGGCCTTCGGCGTGGGCTTGGCCAGCGGGAACGCCAGCGCCAGCAGCGTGGCGAGCTCGGCGAGGTGCCGCCGCCCGCGCTGCTCCCAGTCCGGTCCGTACGCCGCCCGCGCGGCCGTCTCCAGCTCCTCCAGGAACGCCCGCGCGCTTCGCGGCCGGTCCGCCGGGTTCTTGGCCAGACCTCGCGTGACCAGCCCGCGTACCGACGCCGGCACCTCCTCCGCCGGGATCGGCGCGTGCCGGTGCCGATGCATCATCACGACGCGGTGATCGGCCGCGTACGGCCTGTGGCCCGTGAGGCACTCGAAGAAGACGCACGTGGCCGCGTAGACGTCGCTCGCCGCGCTCGCCGGCGCCCCCTCCCACTGCTCGGGGGCCATGTAGGCGGGGGTGCCGGCGGTCACCCCCGCCTCCCCGACGTGGGCCGCGATGCCGAAGTCGGCCAGCTTGCTGCCGCCGTCGGCCTGGATCAGCACGTTCTCCGGCTTGTAGTCGCGGTGCACGATCCCGGCGGCGTGCGCGAAGGCCAGGCCGAGCAGCGAGCCCTTGAGCACGGCCAGCGCCGCCTCCGGGCTCGTGCTGCCGTGCTCGGACAGGATCCGCCTGAGCGCGACCCCGTCGACCAGTTCCATCACGATCGCGGCTTCGAGGACGTCCTCGTAGTACTCGTAGAGCTGGACCACGTTCGGGTCCTGCAACTCCACCATGACGCGCGCCTCCGCGCGAAAGCGCGCCAGGAAGCGATGATCGTCCTTGAGGGTCGTGTTGAGGTATTTGATGGCAACGTAGGCGCCGGTGGGGGCGTACGTGGCCAGCACCACGCGTCCGCCTCCGCCGATGCCGAGTTCCCGAATCTCGCGGTATCCCGGAACCATCCCGTCCCCTTCCGAGTGCCGTCGACTTGTTCGACGGTCTCACCCCTGCGGTTGGTTGTCACGATTGGTCAACTTTGGCGGAGGGTGACATTGGAATAATGCCCGGTAACCGATTTAGTGGCATATGAGATTAATGAGTCATGCGAGTCCTGAAAAGGGAGTCGCGGACGTTCTCGGCCGAGGGATCGCCGGGAACGGTGATGCGTGACGCGGCCTGGGAAACCCGCCCCGTACGCGAGGCCAGCGGACCGTTCCAGGACGGGTGGGCGTAGCGGGAAAGCCTGTACCGGCAGTGACTAGAATAGTTGTACTAACATCTGAAATTAATTCCCCGGGGGAGAAGTATGAGCCGTCCACAGCGGGGGACCCTTCGTGACGTGCGCAAGGGCAACCGGTCCGTGGTCCTGTGGACGCTGTACTTCGCAGGCGAGTTGAGCAGGCACGATCTCGCCCGGTTGACCGGGCTCAGCGCGGCCACGGTCAGCAACGTGATCGGCGACCTCATCGCGGACGGCATCGTGGTGGAGACGGGCTCCGTCGACTCGGACGGCGGGCGGCCGCGGATCATGCTCAGGGTGGATCCCTCGTACGGATACGTGGTCGGGGTGGGTGTCGGGGAGACCCGCGTCCGCGTGGAGCTGTACGACCTGGCGCTGGAGGGGCGGGCGAAAAAGGAGTTCGCCCTCGACCCGAGCCACCACGAGCCGGCGGTGGTGGCCCGCCACGTCCTCGACGGTCTTGAGGCGGTCCTGTCCGACGCCGGAGCCGGCGAGTCCGAGGTGCTGGGCATGGGCCTCGGTGTCCCCGGCGTCGCAGAGCAGGGTTCTGACCTGCTCATCCACGCCCGCGCGTTCGGCTGGGACGGCGTTCCCCTGGGCGCGCTCATCCGCGAGGGCACCCCGCTGCCGGTCTTCGCCGACAACGGGGTCAAGACGACGGGCCAGGCCGAGCTCTGGTTCGGCGCGGGCAAGGGTGCCCAGCACCTGGTCATGGCCTTCATCGGCACGGGGGCCGGGGCGAGCGTGGTCAACGGCGGCGTCACCTACCGGGGAACGGCGAACGGCGCCGGCGAGTGGGGACACACCAAGATCGTTCTTGACGGGCGTCCCTGCCGATGCGGCGGCCAGGGCTGCCTGGAGGCCTACGTCGGGGCCGAGGCGATACTCGCCGGCGCGGGCAGGGACCTGGGAGGTGACGACGAGGAGAGCGTCTTCGCCGAGCTCCTCACCGACCCGCTCGCGCGGCCCGCGCTGGAGGAGGCCATCGGCTCCCTGGGGGCCGGCCTGGCCAACCTCATCAACCTCCTCAACCCCGAGCGCGTCATCCTCGGTGGCTGGGCCGGGTCCCTTCTCGGGCAGCGGTTCCTCCCCGAGATCCGCGCCGCGGCCTCCCGGTACGCCCTGCCGCTGCCCTTCTCGCAGACGTCGATCGAGCTGGGAAGGCTCGGCGCCGAGGCGGTCGCCCTGGGCGCGGCCACCCTGGTCGTCGAGGACTTCCTGCTGCGCAGCCACGCGGTGCGCCCGGCGGGCCGCGTCGCACCCCCGGCTCCGGCCCCTGCGGGGCACGCGCCCGCCTGAACCGGCGCGGTGAAGCCGTGCCCCGGGCGGCATGCGAAGGCGAGAACGGGCGCACGGGTCCGATAAATTTCCGTGGGTGACTGTCCTTCTGCCCGGTGTGGCGCTCACCGACCACGTGTTCACCGTTCCCCTCGACCACGCCGACCCCGGTGGCGAGACGATCGAGGTCTTCGCCCGTGAGGCGGTGGCTCCGGAACGACGGGGGGAGGATCTGCCGTGGCTGCTTTTTCTGCAGGGCGGTCCCGGAGGCAAGTCACCTCGCCCGGCCTCCGCCGACGGGTGGCTGGGGCACGCGCTGAAGACCCACAGGGTCCTGCTGCTCGACCAGCGGGGGACCGGCCGCAGCACCCCCATCACCGCGAGGACCGTACGCGGCACGGACGCCGAGCTCGCCGCCCGCCTCGCGCACTTCCGGGCCGACTCGATCGTGGCCGACGCCGAGCTGATCCGGCGCGAGCTCTCCGGTGACCGGCCGTGGGAGACCCTCGGTCAGAGCTACGGCGGTTTCATCACGCTGACCTACCTCTCCCGGGCTCCCGAGGGCCTGGCGGCCTGCTACCTGACCGGTGGCCTGGTCGGGCTCGACGCCACCGCCGACGACGTCTACTCCCGCACCTACCCGCGCGTCCGCGACAAGGTGAACCGCTACTTCGCCCGCTACCCGCACGACTCTGAGCGCCTGGACGCGATCGCGGCCCACCTGCGTCTTCGCGAGGTCCTCCTCCCCGACGGCGACGTGCTGACCGTACGCCGCCTGCAGACCCTCGGCATGTGCCTGGGCATGAGCGACGGGGCCGAATACCTGCACTGGGTGCTGGAGGAGGCCTGGAGCGGCGGCAGGCTCTCCGACCTGTTCCTGTACGAGGTCATGATGGCCACCGGCTTCGTCGGCAACCCGCTCTACGCGGTCCTGCACGAGTCGATCTACGCCCAGGGCGCCGCCACCGGCTGGGCCGCGCACCGGCTGCTGCCCGAGGAGTTCCGCGAGGACGCCGGGCCGACGCTGCCCACCGGAGAGATGATCTATCCGTGGATGTTCGACGAGATCGCCGCGCTCCGCCCCTTCAAGGGCGCCGCCGAGATCCTCGCCACCGTCTCGGACTGGCCCGCCCTCTACGATCCCGCCCGGCTGGCCGCCAACCGGGTTCCGGTGACCGCCGCCGTCTACTACGACGACATGTACGTCGATCAGGGCCTGTCCATGCGCACCGCGAAGGCGGTGGGCAACGTGCGGACCTGGGTGACCAACGAGTGGGAGCACGACGGTGTCAGGGTCTCCGGCGGCAAGGTCCTCGCCCGTCTGATGGAGATCGCGGGCGGCGCCCACGGTTCCTGAGCGCCCATGACCGCTGAGCGTCCACGGCTCCTGAGCACCCGCGCTTCCCGAACGCCCACGCCTCCCGAACCGCGGTAACCGGCCGGACGTCACGGAGGCCGTGGGGTCCTCCCGCCGCCGGGCAGGAGGACCCCACGTTCCGGTCTCAGCCGGGAGCGGCCGTCTCGGTGAGGGGCAGACGCACCTCGAAGCGGGTGTCGCCGGGCTTCGACTCCACGCGCAGGTCGCCGCCGTGTCGGCCGGCGACGATGCGGAAGGAGATGTCCAGGCCGAGCCCCGTGCCCTCGCCGACCGCCTTCGTGGTGAAGAACGGCTCGAAGATCCGCTCGCGCAGGGCCTCGGGGACGCCGGGGCCGCTGTCGCAGATCTCGATCAGCGCGATCGTGTCGTGCTCAAGGCGGGTGCGGACGGTCAGGACGCCGGTGCCGGCCATCGCGTCCAGCGCGTTGTGGATCAGGTTGGTCCACACCTGGTTGAGCTCCCCGGCGTAGGCAGGGACGGGCGGCAGTTCCGGGTCGTAGTCGGTGACGATGCTGATCCCCGGCGGGATCTTGCCGCGGAACATGGTGAGGGTGCTGTCCAGGAGTTCCCGCACGTCCACCGTCTGGTACGGCGCCCGGTCCATCTGGGAGTACTGCTTGGCGGAGGCGATCAGCGAGGAGATCCGCTCGGTCGCGTCGGTCACCTCGTCCAGCATCTGGGTGATCTCGATGGCCTCCGCCAGCCAGTGCATCGCCCCGGACAGATACCGTTCGCCCAGTGCCTCGCGGATCTTGTCCAGCTTCTCCGGCTTGAAGCCGGCCGCCACCAGAGGCGAGGCGATCTCCCAGGGGTCCTCCACCCCCGCGTCCTCCATGGCGTCGGACAACTCGTCCTCGGCGTCGGAGATCTCCATCGGGGAGCGGGGCGGCATCTCCGCGAGGCTGGTGGCGCACGCCTCCTGCAGGTCGACCAGGGCGCCCAGCCGGTGGGGCTCGATGCCGTCCTCGGCCAGCACGGCCAGCCGCCTGCGCGAGGTCTTCATCCTGACCCGCAGGTCGTCGACGGCCCGCACCGCCGCCGCGGCCGGGTTGTTGAGCTCGTGGGTGAGCCCGGCGGTGATCGTGCCGAGCGCGGTCAGCCGCTGCCGCCGGTCGATGAGCTCCCGCTGTGCCATCCCGCCCAGACGGGCCCCGTCCAGAAGGTGCACCGCCATCGGGAACCACTCGGCCATGATCATGCCGTACTTCCTGGCGGGGAGCATGAACATGCGGGTCGGCTTGGTGGCGCGCAGCGTGTGGGCGTAGGTGGCCGGGGCGCGGTCTCCGAGGTAGGCGAGGACCGCGCCGCCGTAGGCGCCGGGCTGCGAGGTGGGGTTCATCGTGACAGGTCCGGCGGTGGTCTCGGTGACCATCACCACCTCGCCCTCGACGAGCACGGCGAAGCATTCGGCGGGATCTCCCTGCTTGACGATCGGGTCGCCCGCCTCGTACTCCTCCTCGTCCCCGTACCTCGCGAGCCACCGGAGCTTCTCGTCGTCGAGCTTCTCGAAGAGGAACAGGCCGCGGAGCACCTCGATGTCGATCATGTGACCTCCTTCGTGAGCGCCGCAGGAGACCTCGTCGGGGGCACTCACGTCTTCTCCAGGTAGCGGTGGACGAGGGCCACGGCCATCGCGCCCTCACCGACCGCGGAGGCGACCCGCTTGATGGAGTCGGCACGGACGTCGCCGGCGGCGAACACCCCCGGCACGTTCGTCTCCAGGTGGTACGGCCCGCGCCGGAGCGGCCAGTTGCGCGGCCTGTTCTCGTCGGCGGTCAGGTCGGGGCCGGTGAGGACGAAGCCCTTCGCGTCGCGTTCGACGGTGTCGCCGAGCCAGTCGGTGAACGGCTGGGCGCCGATGAAGACGAACAGCCACTCGGCCTCGACGGTGCGCTCGCCCTCGGGACCCTTCAGTGTGATCCGCTCCATGTGGCCCTCGCCCTCGGCGCCGACCACCTCGGTCTCGGTGTGCACCTCGATGTTCGGGATCTGGGAGATCTGCTCGATCAGGTAGTGCGACATGGTCCTCTCCAGCCCGTCGCCCCTCACGATCAGGTGGACCTTGCTGGCGTACCCCGACAGGTAGACCGCGCCCTGGCCCGCCGAGTTGGCGGCGCCGACGATGTAGACCTCGCGGTTCGCGCACTCGGGCGCCTCGGTGAGGGCCGCGCCGTAGTAGCAGCCGGAGCCGATGAAGTCGTCGAGGCCGGGGGCGTTCAGCCGCCGGTAGGAGACGCCGGTGGCGAGGATGACGGTGTGCGCGGCGATCGAGCCGCCGTCGGCGAAGCCGACCACCCTGGCCTGGCCCTTGACCTCAAGGCTGGTGACCGTGCGGGCGGTGAGCAGCTCGGCGCCGAATTTCAGCGCCTGGCGCCTGGCGCGATCGGCGAGCTGGGCGCCGGAGACGCCGTCGGGGAAGCCCAGGTAGTTCTCGATCCTGGAGCTCTGGCCCGCCTGCCCGCCCGAGGCGTGCTGCTCGACCATCACCGTGCGCAGCCCCTCCGAGGCGCCGTAGACCGCGGCTCCCAGGCCGCCGGGACCGCCCCCGATCACGATCAGGTCGTAGAAGTCGGTGGCCGGGGCGGTGGACAGCCCCACGGCCTCGGCCAGCTCCGAGGTGCTCGGCGCGGTGAGCTTCGTGCCGTCGCCGGTGATGACCAGTGGCAGCCTGGCCGGGCCGGCGGACCCCTTCTCCCCGGTCTCCGCGGCCGCCGCGAGCAGCTCGGCGCCCTCCGAGGAGTCGTCGAGCATCCAGCGGTAGGGCACCTGGTTGCGCGACAGGAACTCCCTGACCTCGTACGACGGGGCCGACCAGCGCGCGCCCACCACCCGCAGCTCGTCGGACTCGCGCCGATCCGTCCGCTGCCAGGCGTCGAGCTGGGCGTCCAGCACCGGGTAGAACTTCTCCTCCGGCGGGTCCCACGGCTTGAGCAGGTAGTGGTCGAGATCGACCACGTTGATCGCCTGGATCGCGGCATCGGTGTCGGCGTAGGCGGTCAGCAGTACGCGGCGCGCGTAGGGATACAGGTCCATCGCCTGCTCCAGGAACTCCACGCCGTTCATCTGGGGCATCCGGTAGTCGGCGAGGATCGCCGCCACGTCGTCGCCCCTGAGCCGCAGCTCGCGGACACTGGCCATGCCGTCGACCGCGGTGTCGGCCCGGATGACGCGGTAGGCGTGGCCGTAGCGGCGCCGCAGGTCGCGGGCGATGGAACGGGACACGCCAGGATCGTCGTCGACCGTCATGATGACCGGTTTTTCCATGTCCTGCCTTCCCCCGAGATGGAGATAGCCGATATTAAGGACAATCTCTCCGAAGGATGTCACACCCGTGTTAAAGCCAGCATTGATCAGGCGTGGTCATGAGAGGTGGGAGTCGCGGGGGGCGCGAGGGAACCGTAGGGACGGTGACCGGGCATCCCGGCGGCGCGCAGCAGGGCGGCCGGGCGGTCGCGGTCGGTGAGGAAGCGTCTGAGTTCGGGGTCGGTCGTCCAGATCTCGCGCATGGCCTCGCGTCCGACCCGGTCGGCGACGATCTGCAGGGCGATGTCCTGCCTCACGTACTCGACCGCCATCGCGACGACGGCCGGGTCCTCGGTGTAGACGCCCCACGCGGTACCGCCGGCGAAACCGCCGACGAGGGCCTCCCGCCGGTCCCCCGTGACGACGAGCAGCCGGTGGTCCTGGTCCTCCTTCACGTTCCCCTCGCCCTCGTGAAGGGGTACGGGGAAGGGGAAACGGCGCTCGTACAGGTTCCCGACCGGCTCCCGCGCCGCGCCGAAGTGCATCACCGAGGTCTCGACCCCGCGCTCGACGGCACGCTTGATCAGCGGGGAGAGCGGTTTCATCTCCTCGGGCCAGATCGACACGAACAGGTCGCCCCGTGCCCCGGCCACCACGTCCTCCGCCCGGTCGAGCAGCGCCACGGGGTCCTTGAGGCTGTGGATCAGATAGGCCTTGGGCGGCGCCACGATCGCGGGCAGCGCGACCTCCAGTGCCCCGATCGAGTCGGCGAACTCCCTGCGCATGCGCTCCAGCAGGGATCGTGGCGGCAGCGGCAGGTAGTCGGTGGCGTCGTCGGAGCCGCGCAGCTCGTAGGCCGCGCCCTTGGCCACCAGCTTGCCAAGCGTCTCGTAGACCGTGCTGCGCGGCACCCCCGAACGTTTGGCGACCTCGTAGCCGTTGAGGGGCTGTCCGGCACCGACCAGGGTGACGTACGCCTTGGCCTCGTAACCCGACATGCCCAAGCGCTGTAATTGCTCCACTACGTCCCGCATCGCAGTTATGGTACGGCGCGAGCTACCCGTTTAGCGCTGTCCTAAAGCACCTGTTTGTAGGATTTTTGTGACGTGAGGTCGTCCGGACCCATGGAACGGGGGCGCCGAAGCGTGGGAGCGCTCCACCGGGAGGCGTTTCGCTCTTGTCCGGTCGCTGACGTCATCATGCGTGCTCAGGTGCCTGCGACGGGCACCGCCCGATCCTGTCCGGGACCGGAGCCCGGCGGCCCCGGCGGCCTCCGCGGGAGGGGGCGCCGCGGGCCGGGGCCCGTCCCGCGCGGGTGGCGTGCGCGGTAATTTCGGTCGCGGTCTCCGCGCCTCCGCTATGCCGCCTTCAAGGCCCGCAGGGCGAACTCCACGAGCGTGTCGGCGTACTCGTGGGTGAGAGGGGCGGTGCGCAGCATCCAGCGGTGGTAGATCGGTCCGTACAGCAGCTCCACGGCCACGTTCAGATCCGCGTCCTCGGCGACCTGGCCCACCCGCTGGGCACTGCGCAGCCGTTCCCTGGTCGCCTCCAGGTGCGGCCCCAGGAGTCGCGCGGTGATCTCGGTGCTGATCGCGGGGTCGTTCAGGGACTCGACGGTGAGTGCCCTGGTCATCGTGTCGAGCCCGGGATCGTTGTACTCGTCGACGATGGCCCGCAGCGTGAGGCGAAGGTCGGCCCCGAGGTCGCCGGTGTCGGGGAGTGCGACGCTCCCCTCCTCGTCGGAGGTCCTGGAGAGGAAGGCGTCGATGAACACGGCGCCCTTGGAAGGCCACCAGCGGTAGATCGTCTGCTTGCCCACTCCCGCGCGGGCGGCGATCGCCTCTATCGTCAGCTTGGCGTATCCGGACTCGGCTACCAGGTCGAAGGCGGCGCTCAGGATGGCCCGGCGCGACTGCTCGCTGCGACGGGCCGGGTTCGGGGTCTTCACGTGCCCGAACGTACCATTTAGCGAGTCGAAACGTATCGTCTTGCTCGGCTCGCGGTATTGGCCGCGTTCGCGGGTTGATTCTCCGAGAAGCCCCGGAGACCGCCGCCGAAGGGGCGCGGGCGGGTGAGCGACGAGAGGAACGCCGAAGACCGCGGAGACCCCCGGCAGGGCTTCCGCGGCCTTCGAGTCTGCGGTCGGATCAGACCTGGCCGGCCTTCTCCAGAGCGGAGCAGCAGGTGTTCACGATGAGGCGGGTGACGAGGTAGGGGTCGACGTTGGCGTTCGGGCGCCGGTCCTCGATGTAGCCCTTCTTCTCCACCTCGACCTGCCACGGGATGCGGACCGAGGCGCCGCGGTCGGAGACGCCGTAGCTGAACTCGTTCCAGGGGGCGGTCTCGTGGAGGCCGGTGAGGCGCTCCTCGATGCCGGCGCCGTAGTGCTTGACGTGCTCCAGGGCGTTCGTGGCGAGGGCCTCGCAGGCGGTGACGATCGGGTCGTACTCCTCGCGCATCGCCTTGGTGGAGAAGTTGGTGTGCGCGCCCGCGCCGTTCCAGTCGCCCTTCACCGGCTTGGCGTCCAGGGTCGCGCCGACGTTGAAGTCCTCCGCGGTGCGGTAGAGCAGCCAGCGGGCGATCCACATGTGGTCGGAGGCCTCGACGGGGCCGGCCGGGCCGATCTGGAACTCCCACTGGCCCGGCATGACCTCGGCGTTGATGCCGGAGATGGCCAGGCCCGCCTCGATGCAGTAGTCGAGGTGCTTCTCGACGATCTCGCGGCCGAAGACCTCGTCGGCGCCGACGCCGCAGTAGTAGCCGCCCTGCGGGGCGGGGAAGCCGCCGATCGGGAAGCCGAGCGGGCGGCCCTCCTTGAAGAAGGTGTACTCCTGCTCGATGCCGAACCACGACTCCTGGTCGGCGTACTTCTCGGCGACCTCGACGAGGGCGGCGCGGGTGTTGCTGGAGTGCGGGCTCATGTCGATGTTGAGCACCTCGCACAGCACCAGCACGTTGGCGCCGCCGCGGATCGGGTCCGGGCAGGTGAAGACCGGCTTGAGCACGCGGTCCGAGGAGGAGCCGTCGGCCTGGTTGGTGCTGGACCCGTCGAAGCCCCAGATCGGGAGCTCCGCACCGTCCGCCATCACCTTGGTCTTGGAACGAAGTTTGGCGGTCGGCTCGGTGCCGTCGATCCAGATGTATTCAGCCTTGAAGGTCATCGGCGGAGTCCTTGAGGATGGAGGGATCTTCTGCTCTCAAAGATTCGCAAGTCGCGATTTCGCATCTGTTGCCCATGTGTGAACAGAGTGTTACTCAGGCCTATATGGGCAGGCAGTGGCTGTATTGAAATCCTCACAGATGTTTTCCAGGGCTGTGAGCTGCCCTTTCATGGGACGATTGGAACGATTGAGACATCCGTCACAGGTGACGCTGGTTATTGCGCTGAGTCATTTTCGTCACCTTTGTCTCATGTGATATCAGGTGCCGAGGAGACGGGCCGAGACCGACTCGTGGGCGAGCCGCCGCATGATGTCGAGGACCCTGCCGTGCACGACGGTGCCAAGGACGAGGGCCTCGACCGCGGCCTCGCGGGGTCCGTCGAACGGGACGGTGCCGATCTCGTGCTCGGTCACGAGCCGCAGGGCGACGTCGGCGTAGGGGCGCAGGGCCTCGCCGTCGGCGGGCATGCCGAGCCGGCCGAGGGTGAGGACGGCCTGGGCCAGCTCGTCACGGGCCGGGGCTTCGGGATCGATCTGCCAGCCAAGATCTGTGATCATGGTGTCGGCCTCGGCGCGGGCACGCGTCCACTCCTCGTCGGGCGTGTGCGGCTCGACCGCGGGCGCGAGGGCGTACTGCGCGACCCCGAGGACGTGGTGCAGGTCCAGGCTCTCGTCGTCGACGGCGGCCACCACTTTGCCGATGGAGGCGATGGGCAGCCGCCCGACCTCCAGCAGCGCCCGGATCAGCCGCAGCCTGCGCACATGGCCCTCGCCGTACCGCGCGCTGGTGGCCGAGGTCTGCTCGCCCGCGGGAAGCAGGCCCTCGCGCAGGTAGTACTTGATCGTCGGGATGGACACGCCCGATGCGGCGCTGAGCTCGGATATCCGCATCATTGGATAGTACAGATGGCCAGTGTGGGGGGCGTCTAGCGCAGCGAGGGGCGGACGTCGATGACGGTCATCCCCGCGGCGAGGGCGGAGGCCACCCCCTCGTCGGTGTCCTCGTAGGCGACACAGGCGTACGGGGCGACGTCGAGGAGGCGCGCGGCGAGGAGATAGACGTCGGGGGCGGGCTTGCCGTAGCGGACGTCGTCCCTGGTGACCACGGTGTCGAAGAGGGGGCGTAGGCCGGTGACACGCAGGGTCTCCTCCACGGCCTGGCGGGCGCCTCCCGAGGCCACGGCCATCGGCACCCGTCCCCGGTGAGCCTCGGCGACCGCGCTGACCGGCCGGTGCGGGGTGACCGTGTGGATCAGCCACTGGTAGGCGTCGAGCGCCGCCGCCCGCACCGCCTGGTAGTCGAGTTCGGCTCCGGTCTCGGTCTCCAGCTCCGCCAGCAGACGGTCGGACGACAGGCCCGTGCGCGCCCGGTACCACGCGGAGTCGAGGTCGACCTGCCACCCGGCCAGCGCGGTCCGCCACGCGCTCTCGTTGGCGGAGGTGGTGTCGACGAGGGTCCCGTCGCAGTCGAAGATCAGGGCGGCGTAGGGGGTGGAGGGCTGGAGTCGCTGGTGGAGCATGGTCGCCTAACACGTGACGGTGGATCTACGCCCACTTTAACCCGCGCTGGAAAGGGAGGGCGCCTGTCCGGGGGGTGGTCGCGTCACCGTGACGGGTGGGATCGCGACGGCGGGTGCGAGGGGCGGTCAAGGCGGCGAATGTGCGGTTTTCGGCTTCCGCCGGTAGGGCGGGTAAGGCTTCCGAACTCGTCCGGCCCGGCGGGTGCGCGGTAGCCCGCGTACGGCCGAACGTGCCGATCCGTCGGAGCGCGGCCGGTGCGGGAGGACTCAGCTGATCTCGTCGCCCCAGCCGTCGTGCCGTGCCCTGGCCAGCTCGGTCTCCATCTCCTCAAGCTCCCGCATGAACCCCTGGAACCCCCGCGGGCCCAGGCGGCGCCAGACGAGCAGCTGCAGGGAGCGCGTCTCCTCGTCGATGAGCGGCTCCTGGTGAGGCGGCGATGTCAGCAGCTCCTGGGCCTGGCGCTCTGCGGCCCTGAGTTCTTCGGCGGTGAATCGGATGCCGTGCTCGTGCTCCAGCAGCCGGATGTGCGGGTCGTTGCGCAATCTCTGGTCCCGTGCGCGCCGTGCGCGCCGGGCGGCGAGCTCGTCGTGGACGTGCGCGCCGGAAACCTGGTGCGGCGTGTCGGCCGGACGTGGAGTCATCGTGGGGTTCGCCTCCGTCAGGCGGCTCCTTTTCTGGAACCTCTGTTGAGAACGACGCTCGAAAGGCGCCGAAGGTTGTCGATTTTTCCCCCCAAACCCCGGCCGGGCGGGCGCGGCGCCTCGAACGGTGCCCCCGACGGCCTTGACGCGAGCTTGACTTGATAATAATTTTCATCCAGAAGAATTCTGGTGAAAGGAATGCTTGTGGCCGCAGGTGCGCTCGGACGCATACAGACCGAGACACCCGCGCTGCCCGAGGCGCTGCGCAGGGTGGGGGAGGCGATCCTGGCCGACCCCGCCGAGGCCGCGCGATCGACGATCATCACGCTCGCCGAGCGGAGCGGCAGCTCACCCGCCACGGTGACCCGCTTCTGCAGGGTGTTCGGCTTCGCCGGGTACGCCGGGTTGCGGGTCGCCCTCGCCACGGAGAACGGGCGTGCCGCGCAGGCCAACTGGGACGCGGGGGTGGGCCACGAGATCGGTCCCACCGATCCGCTCGACGCGGCGATCGGCGTGATGGCCGCCGCCGACTCCCGGCTCATCCAGGAGACCGCCGCCCAGCTGGACGTGGGCACCGTCGCCACAATCGCCGACGCCATCGTCGCGGCCCGCCGCGTCCTCATCTTCGGGGTCTCCACCAGCGGGGCGGTCGCCGTGATGATGGGCGGGCGGCTGCGCCGCATCCGGATCCCCTGCTGGAGCCACGCCGACGCGCACGAGGCGCTCGCCGACGCCGCGCTGCTCGCCGACGGTGACGTCGCGATCGGCATCTCCCATCAGGGCCGCACCCGCGAGGTGCTGGAGTCCCTCGGCGAGGCGGGGGACCGGGGCGCGCTCACCGTCGCGGTCACCTCCTTCGCCCGCTCCCCGCTGGCCGAGCTGTCGGATCGGGTGCTGACCACCGCGAGCCGCGAGACCACCTTCAGGCTGGGCGGCCTCGCCGCCGTCCACTCCCAGCTCTTCGTCCTCGACACCGTCTATGTCGCGGTCGCGCAGCGCACCTACGAGCAGACCAACGAGGCGTTCGAGTTGACGATCAGGGCTCTGGAGAGCCATCGCGTGGAGAGGAGCTGACCGTGCGGATCGGTGCTGCCGAGTACGTTCACGAGGTCAAGGAACTGGTGGACGAGGTCTTCGGGACCCAGCAGGACGCGGTGGGGGCCGCGGCGGCGCTGATCGTCGAGTCCCTGCGCGGTGGCGGCGTGATCCAGGCGTTCGGCTCCGGGCACTCCGAGGCGATCGCGATGGAGATCGCCGGACGCGCGGGCGGCCTGGTGCCCAGCAACCGCCTCGCCCTGCGCGACGTCGTCCTGTACGGGGACGCCCCGGTCGCCACCCTTCTGGGAGCACCCGGCGAGCTGGAGCGCGATCCCTCGGTCGCCCGGCGGATCTACGACCTGGCTCCCGTCCGTCCCGAGGACGTGTTCGTGCTGATCTCCAGTTCAGGGGTGAACGGATCGGTGGTCGAGCTCGCCTCGATCGTCAAGGAGCACGGGCACGCCCTGATCGCCCTGACATCGGTGCGGCACAGCACCGCGATGACCTCCCGCCACCCCTCGGGCCGCAAGCTCCTCGACCTCGCCGACGTGGTGCTCGACAACCGCGCCCCGTACGGCGACGCGGTCCTCCCGCTCCCGGACGGCGGCACGTTCGGTGCGGTCTCCACCATCACCTCGGCGCTGCTCGCCCAGATGGTCGTGGCCGAGGTGGTGCGCGACCTGAGCGAGGCGGGCCTCACCCCGCCGATCTACCGCTCCGCCAACGTGACCGGCGGTGACGAGCACAACCGCGCCCTTGAGAACCGCTACGCCGGAAGGATCCGGCGAGGTGCCTGAGCACCGCCCTTCACTCCCAGGCCACTTCCAGGAGGAAGCATGACCCAGCTATCCAGGCGCGAGCTCCTGCGCGGCGCCGCCCTGGCCGGTCTCACCGTGCCGGTCCTGTCCGCGTGCGCCACCCCCGCGGGCAACGGCGGCGCCGCGTCCTCGGCGCCCGTCGTCGGGGCCACCAGCGCGGCCAACCCGCTCGGCCTCGTCGAGGACAGGCCCCTGGAGGTCTGGATCTTCGATGGCGGTTTCGGCGACGCCTACGCCACGGACGTCCACGAGCCGCTGCTCAACACCAAACACCCCAACCTGGAGATCAGGCACAACGCCACCAAGGAGATCGCGAAGACCCTCCAGCCGCGCTTCGCCGGCGGCGACCCGCCGGAGTTCGTCAACAACTCCGGCGCCAACGCGATGGACTTCGGCGCCCTCGTCCAGGACGGCCAGCTCGCCGACCTCACGCCGCTGTACGACGCGCCGAGCTGGGACGACCCCGCCGTCAAGGTGCGCGACACGATCGACCGGAACGCCATCGAGCTGGGCAGCTACGACGGCACGCCGTACGTCCTCAACTACGCCAACACCGTCTGGGGCATCTGGTACTCGCGAAAGCTCTTCGAGGCCGAGGGCTGGCAGGTCCCCAAGACCTGGGCCGACTTCCTGGCCCTGTGCGAGACCATCAAGAAGTCGGGCAAGATGGCGCCCTTCACCTACGCGGGCAAGCACCCGTTCTACATCTACGAGGCCATCCTCACACTCGCCGCGAAGATCGGCGGCAAGGACGTGCTGAAGAACATCGACAACCTCCAGGACGGCGCCTGGAAGGCCGAGCCGGTCAGGCAGGCCGCGGGGGCCTTCGTCGAGCTCGGGTCGAAGTATCTGCTCCAGGGCACCGCGGGGCTCGACCACGTGCAGACCCAGACGGCGCACAACAAGGGCCAGGTCGCGATGCTGCCCTGCGGCTCCTGGCTGGAGAACGAGCAGAAGGACTCCACGCCCGAAGGCTTCGACTACGCGATGTTCGCGCTCCCCGACTTCGGCACCTCCGACGCCCTGCCGTACGGCACCCTGCACGCCCAGCCGGGCGAGGAGTACGTCGTCCCCGCCAAGTCGGCCAACCCCCGCGCGGGGCTTGAGTACATGCGCGCCATGCTCTCCAAGGAGGGCGCGGGCAAGTTCATGGAGATGGTCTCCACGCTCACGGTCGTCAAGGGCGCGGACGCGGGCCGCACCCTCCAGCCGGGACTGAAGAGCGCCTCGGCCGCGCTGGAGGCGGCGGGCGACAACGCCGTCTGGTTCCTGTTCCGCAAGTGGTACGTCGAGCTGCACGACGAGGTGGCCGCCGCGACCGGGCAGCTCATGGCGGGCAAACTCACCGTCGACCAGTGGGCGGACCGGGCGCAGAAGAAGGCGGACGCCATCAAGAAGGACGCCTCGGTGAAGAAGTTCAGCCGATGACGGTGGCAGGCGACGGGGCGCCCGGGGGACGGCCCGTCGCTCACCGGGCACCGGTCATGGGCCGTTCCCTCGGTGGCGTGACGACGCCGAGGAAACGGTAGGCCGGCGATGGACCACGGCAGGACGCGGTTCGTCGCGGGGTTCCTCGCGATCCCGGTGACGCTCTACCTGATCTATGTGATCGCGCCCTACGCGCAGGCCTTCTACATCGCGTTCACCGACTGGCGCGGGGTGAACGCGACCCCGCGCCTCGTGGGGCTGGAGAACTTCCGGCGGCTACTGGCCGACAACGTGTTCTGGCAGGCGGTGAGCCACAACCTGATCCTGCTCCTCCTGCTGCCGATCCTCACGCTCGGGATCGCTCTCTTCTTCGCCTTCCTGCTCAACGCGGGCGGGCGGGGCGGCACCGGGGGCATCTGGGGGTCGAAGTTCTACCGGGTGGTGTTCTTCTTCCCCCAGGTGCTGGCCGTCGCCGTGGTCGCCGTACTGTTCCAGCAGGTCTTCAGGCCCGACCGCAGCGGCATGCTCAACGCGCCGCTCATCGCCCTGGGGTTCGAGCCGATCGGCTTTCTGTCCAGCACCGACGTCGCCTTCTGGTCGATCCTCGCCGTGCTGGTCTGGCAGGCGGTCGGCTTCTACGTCGTGCTCTTCTCCGCGGGCATCGCCTCCATCCCGCGCGACCTCTTCGAGGCGGCGGCGATCGACGGCGCCGGGGGGCCCTCGCTGTTCCTGAGGGTCACGCTGCCGCTGCTGTGGGACACCATCCAGGTCGGCTGGGTCTATCTGGGCATCGCCGCGCTGGACGTCTTCGCCATCGTGTGGGTGATGACGGCCGAGCACGGCGGCCCCGACCACTCCACGACCGTGATGGCGGCGGAGATCTACCGCACCGCCTTCCAGTACTTCAAGTTCGGCTACGCCTCCGCGATGGGCGTGGTCCTGTTCTTCTTCACCATCGGGTTCGCGGCGCTGGCCCTGCGCCTGTCGCGGCGTGAGCGGATCGAGTTCTAGTGGCCGACGTCGTGACATCCCCGAGCAGGGCGTTCGCCCGCGAGGAGCGCAGGCGGCGCCTGGGCCCCCTGGCGGCTCTGACGCACGTCGCGCTGCTCGTCTGGACGGTGCTGGTCGTCGTGCCGATCGTGTGGACGTTCCTCGCGTCGGTGAAGAGCGAGGACGAGATCTTCGGCGACGCCTGGTCGCTGCCCGCCCACCTCCGCCTCGACAACTGGGCCCGCGCCTGGGAGCAGGCGCACATCGGCCAGTACATGATCAACAGCATCGTCGTGGTGGCCTTCGGCACCCTGGGCACGATGCTGTTCGGCTCGATGGCCGCGTACGTGCTCGCCCGCTACCGCTTCCGGGGCAACCGGGCGATCTATCTGCTCTTCGTCTCCGGCCTCGCCTTCCCGGTCTACCTGGCGCTGACCCCGCTGTTCTTCGTCGTACAGAACATGGGGACGGTCCCGGTGATCGGCCCGTTCATCGGCCTGAACACGCACGGCGGGCTGGTGCTGGTCTACATCGCCTACTCGCTGCCCTTCACCGTCTTCTTCCTCGCGGCCTTCTTCAGGACGCTGCCCGGAGCGGTGGCCGAGGCGGCCTTCGTGGACGGGGCCTCGCACGCCCGGGTGTTCTTCCAGATCATGCTGCCGATGGCCAAGCCGGGCATCGTGAGCGTGACCATCTTCAACGTGCTCGGCCAGTGGAACCAGTATCAACTGCCCCTCGTCCTGCTCAACTCCAACCGGGACAAGTGGGTGCTCACCCAGGGCATCGCCGACATCTCCACCGCCGCGGGCTACGACGCCGACTGGTCGGCCCTGTTCGCCGCCCTCAGCATGGCCATCCTGCCGATGCTGATCGTCTACACGATCTTCCAGAGCCAGATCCAGAAGGGCCTCACCGCCGGCGCCCTCAAGTAGAGCGCCAAGCCGCTGTAGCCTCGGCAGCCTCGGCCGCGTTCCCAGTCGCCTCCGCGAGACGACCGGGTCTATCGGTTGGGGAGGTTTTTCAGGGCCTCGCGGCGGCTCAGGCCGCTGATGCGGGTGTGGTCGACGTAGCGGACGACCTCGTCGGGGTTGGTCTTGGCGTACTCGCGCAGGGCCCAGCCGATCGCCTTGCGGGCGAAGAAGTCGTTGTCGGACAGGCTCGGCTCGATGCAGGCGTACAGCAGGCCGGTGTCGGTGGCGGACTTGAAGCGGTTCTGGCTGAGGATGGCCGTACGGCGCTTCCACAGGTCGGTGCCGCGGGCCCAGCGGAGCATGAGGGGGCGCATGGTGTCGGGGAAGGCCGCGAGCAGGCCGCCGACGCGGTGGACGGCGAGCTCGTCGACGTAGTCCCACCAGGCTCCGGTGACGATCATCTCCTCGTACATCGGCAGCGCGTCGAGCGTCTGGAAGGAGCGGTAGAGGCGGAAACCGGTCAGCTCGACCGCCGCGTAGCGCTCCTCGCGGTATTCGGCCTCGCGCCACAGAGTCAGCGCCGCCTCTCGCCACGCGGACGCCTCGTCGACGGGATAGTCGGCGAAGACCCGCCTCAGCGCGGCGCGGCGGGGCGCGGCCTGCACGCCGAGAAACGGCATCGACGACCTCATGTAGGTCTGCATCACCGGGGCCTTGGCGGGATCGGCCACGTCGGTGAGCGCCATTCGTACGGCCTTCTGCAGAATCTCCACGCTGCCCACCACTTCCCGTTCGCTTCGCGGACGCTTGATTCTCACAGGCCGCGCCGCCCGCCGCGCCGGTTCCGTGGGCGTTATTCCTTCTGGCTACTCCGCTCGCCGGTCGCCAGGCCGTCGAACAGGATGGTGATGTAGTGCTCGGCGAGGCCCGCGGTGTTGAGGCGGCCCCCCGGTCGGAACCAGCGCACCGTCACCCAGATGGTGTCGCGGATCATGCGGTAGGTGAGCTTGGGGTCGACGTCCGCGCGGAGCAGGCCGGCGGCCTGGCCGAGCTTGATCTGCCCGACCCACATGCGTTCGACCTCCTCCTCGGCCCTGACCAGGTAGTCGAAGCGGTCGCCGGGGAGCGACCTCAGGTAACTCCAGTCGTTCTGCATGACGGTGATCGCCGCGCGGTGGGGCTCCAGCGTGCCGAACCCGATGCGCACCATCTCTGAGAGGATCGTGCGGGGGTCGCCGTTTCGGTCCAGGGCGGCGCGGTAGCGGCCGACGAGGTCGTCGAGGAAGGTGGTGAGCACCTCGTCGACGATCGTCTCCTTGGAGTCGAAGTGGTGATAGAGGCTTCCGGACAGGATGCCCGCCTCTTCCGCGATCTCCCGGACGGTCGTCGCCTGGAAACCCTTGCGGGCGAAGAGCTCGGCGGCGAGTTTGACGAGATGGTCACGGCGCTCCGAGGCGGGCCCTGATGTGGCCGCGCGCTTGGTCCCGCCCTGGCGCCTGATCCGGGTCGTGGTCGCGCCGCCGGAGTTCTTTCGCGTGTTCACGCCCCCATTTTGACATCCTCCCCGCTCGTGAACGAGCGGGATTCCCACGGGGTCGCCCGTGAGGGTTCCTGCTTCAATGCCAGTCGCCCGCCCGAGAGGACTCTCGTTGAGGTCTTACACCGGCTCCACAGGCGTTTCACCTCTCCGCCAGCCCGGCGGCGAGGATGTTCTTCGCGGCGTTGACATCCCGGTCATGGACCGCGCCGCAGGCGCAGGTCCACGACCGGACACCGAGCGGCATCTTACCCTGCGACGCCCCGCACGCCGAGCACAGCTTGGAAGAGGGAAACCAGCGATCCACGATCAGTAGCTCCCGCCCGTACCACTGCGCCTTGTACTCCAGCATCGAGCGCATCTGACGCCAGGAGGCATCAGAGACGGCGCGGGCCAGGCTGTGGTTCTTGACCAGGTTGCGCACGGTCAGGTCCTCCACGGCGATCACTTGGTTCTCGCGAACAAGCCGGGTGGTGACCTGGTGCAGGTGATCCCTTCTGCGATCGACGATCCGGGCATGCACCTTGGCGACCTTCAGCTTCGCCTTGGCCCGGTTGGCCGACCCGTTCTCCTTGCGGGCGAGGTCGCGCTGGGCTTTGGCGAGTTCGCGCCGGTCGGCCCGCTCGTGCCGGGGGTTGTCGATCTTCTCCCCGCTCGACAGCGTGGCCAGTGCGGTGATGCCCGCGTCCACCCCCACATTCTGATCGACCGGAGGCAGCGGGCTGATCGTCTCCTCGATGAGCAGGGACACGAACCAGCGGCCCGCCGCGTCCCTGCTCACGGTGACGGTGGACGGCTGCGCGCCTGCGGGCAGCGGACGCGACCACACGACGGCCAGCGGCGCATCCATCTTCGCCAGCGTCAACTCCCCCTCCCGCCAGCGAAACGCCGGCCGGGTGTACTCGGCCGCCGCCCGTGCCTTCTTCCTGCTCTTGAACGTCGGGTACCGGGCGCGCTTGGCGAAGAAGTTGGTGAACGCCGCCTGAAGGTGGCGCAGCGCCTGCTGCAGGGGCACCGACCTCGGGTTCAAGGGGTCGTTGCAACACTGCCTGTCAGCGAGCGTAGATGCTCGTTGAACGCCTCGGCGGGAGTACGCCAGCCGAGTGTCTTGCGAGGTCGGCTGTTGAGCGCGGCGGCGACGGCGTCCAGCTCGTTTCGGCTGTGCCTGCTCAGGTCGGTTCCCTTGGGGAAGTATTGGCGCAGCAGGCCGTTGGTGTTCTCGTTGGTGCCGCGCTGCCACGGGCTGTGTGGATCGGCGAAGTAGACCTGAAGCCCAGTGTCGATGCGCAGCCGAACGTCCGGACCAGCTCATCGGCCTGCTCCGGGGTCGGGTGGAAGCGGTACCTGTAGGCCCGCCTCACGATCTGCGCCATGGCCCAGATGTTAACCACGACCGGCTAAAGATCGTGCGGGTTCGGTACGACCCTCCGACTGACGGCGAATCGCCAATCCTTGTCCTGCTCCGCGGGGGTCAGATTCCTCTCCGTGGAGACCCCCGCCCTGAAGGCGGGGGTCTCCACGGAGAGGAATCTGACGAGCTCTTGCGCAATCGCTTGTTCATCGGAACGCGCCAGCTCATCCCGGTTCTCCCCCGCGACCGAACGCTCGTCACCTTCGGCGCCCTGCGGGTCTCGCCGTACGCGCGGGCCTCTCGTTTTCCGCCGGCCTATCAGCGGACCTTCGGCTCGTCCATCGTCGCGATCCGCAAAATCCTGAGCGGAAGCCCTATGGTCAGCCCACTAGCAATTAGGAAACTTTCCTATTAGATTTGCGCAGAGCCGCCGTGGGAGCGCTTTCCCCGGGGGTCCGGTGACAACGCGGTGCCTGCGCGTTCACGGCAGGAACGCCGACCGGTCGTCAGGCGAGGAGGGGTGAATGAAGCGCGGCCCAGAGCTGCTCCGTCTGGCGGAGACGGTCGTCTTTCCCGGGTTCGAGGGCAAATCGCCGCCGGACTGGATCCGACGCCGGATCGGCGAGGGACTGGCCGGAGCGGTGCTCTTCTCCAGGAACATCGCCACCCCCTCCCAGGTCGCCGACCTCACCGCCGTACTCCGAGGAGAGAACCCCCAGGTCCTCGTCGGCATCGACGAGGAGTCCGGCGAGGTCACCCGCCTGGAGGCCGCGGGCGGGAGCACCCGGCCGGGCAACTTCGCCCTCGGCGTGGTCGACGACACCGATCTCACCGAGGAACTCGCCGCCGACCTCGGCCGCGACCTCGCCCTCGCCGGCGTCAACCTCAACTTCGCCCCCTCGGCGGACGTGAACTCCAACCCCGACAACCCGGTCATCGGCCTGCGCTCCTTCGGCGCGGACCCCGACCTCGTCGCCAGACACACCGTGGCCTGGATCCGGGGCATGCAGTCGGCGGGAGTGGCGGCCTGCGCCAAGCACTTCCCCGGCCACGGAGACACCTCCGTCGACTCCCACCACGGCGTACCGCTCGTCACCGCCACCCCCGAGGAACTGCGCGACGTGGCGCTGCGGCCCTTCCGCGCCGCCGTCGAGCAGGGAGTGCGCACGGTCATGACCGGGCACCTGCTCGTCTCCGCCCTGGACCCCGCGATGCCCGCCACCCTCAGCCGGCCGGTCCTGCACGACCTGCTCAGGGTCGAGCTGGGCTTCGAGGGCGTCATCGTCACCGACGGCATCGAGATGGCCGCCGTCTCCGGCCCCTACGGCATCGGCGGCGCCTCGGTCCTCGCCGTCGCAGCGGGCGCCGACGCGATCTGCGTGGGCGGTGAGCACGCGGACGAGGAGACCGCGCTCGGGATCCGCGACGCGATCGTGGACGCCGTGATCGAGGGCAGGCTCTCCGAGGAGCGGCTCGCCGACGCCTCCCGGCGCGTCTGCGAACTCGCCCTCTGGACCACGGCCACCCACCGAAACGCGTCGGCGGGCTCCGCCTCCGGCCGACCCGGCGACCCGTCGATCGGCCTGACCGCCGCCCGGCGGGCCCTGCGGATCACCCGCCGCTCCTCGACCGCGGTCTTCCCCCTGTCCGCACCGCCGCACGTCGTCGAGCTCGCCCCCGAGATGAACCTCGCCATCGAGAAGGACACCCCGTGGGGCGTCGGGGAGCCGCTCGGCAAGCTTCTCCCCGGCACCACGGTCACCCGGCTGACCGCCTCCGGCGCCACCGGAGGCGCCATCGAGGCCGCACTCGCCGCGGCGGCCGAGCGTCCCCTCGTCGTCGTCGTCCGCGACGCCCACCGCCACCCCTGGCAGGCCGACGCGCTCCTGCACCTGCTTGCCGCCCGCGCCGACGCGGTCGTGGTCGAGATGGGACTGCCGGGCCGCTCCGACCTCGGCGCCGTCCACATCGCCACCCACGGCGCCTCCCGCGTCTGCGGCCAGGCCGCCGCCGAACTCCTCGCCGGGGATCAGGGCACGGCCTGAGCGGGAGCGCTCCCACCGACCACGACGACCCCGGAGCGCCGTGGCCTCGCGGAACGCGGGACCTCTTGGACCACAGGGCCTTCCGGAGTACGGAGTCTCCGGAAGGCCCTGTGGTCTCCCGGAGCGGGGGGTGAGAATTCTGTCGGTGCGGGCTGCTTGAATCGCTGAATGAATGCGGCACGGTTGCTGACAGAGCAGCGGGAGATCCACGGGGTCGATCTGGCGGGGCTCTCGCTCGGCGATCATCTGACCGGTGAAGGACCCTACGTGTTCAGGGAGTGTGATCTCACCGGCGCGGACCTCGCCGGGGCGTCACTGGTGGAGGCCTCGTTCGAGAAGTGCGTGCTGGAGCGGACCGACTTCCGCCGCGCGGACCTGGACGGGGCGCGTTTCTCCGGCGGCGGGGGAGCGGGGCTCAGGTTCACGAACGCCGAGCTGGTCGACGCGACCTTCACCGACGTCGACCTGTCGGGCGCGCGCTTCGAACTGGCCCTGCTCACCGACGTCACCTTCACCGGTTGCCGCATGATCGGCGCGGTGCTCTCCTCCTGCCGGGGCACCGGCTACCGGTTCGACGGCTCCAACCTGGCGTTGGCCGACCTCACCGGCTGCTCGATGCGAGGCCTCCACCTGCGGGGCGTCCGCTTCGACGACGCCAACCTGTCGGGCTGCGACTTCACCAAGAGTGTGTTCGAGGACTGCCGCATGATCGGCGCCCGCACCGTCGAGACGGTCTTCACCAAGACGGACCTGCGCGGCGCCGATCTCGGCGAGGTCGACGACACCCGGCTCCGATCGCTACGCGGAGCGGTCGTCAGCCCCACCCAGGCTGCCCTGATCCTCGCCTCCCGGGGACTGACCGTGGGCTGACGGAGGCTCACCGCAGACCAGACACACCGGTCCCGACCGGCCGGCCCACCTCGACCGCACCCGCCTGGAGCCGTGACCCCCGACCCTTGTCGAGCGGGAATCGCGATCGGTCAGGGCCGAGCGTTGACCGGACGCCGAGCCCTCCAAGACCTGACAGAAGGTCGGCCGCCCACCTCACGAGCGCCCGGACTTCCGGCCTGGTCAGAGCTGTCTGCCCGCATTGACGCTCTCGACTCCCAGTCACGGGATCCTGGTGGCGCGCTCAACAGCATCACTGAGACCGCCGCCGTGACCTGGGGGCGGCAGGGGGTCCGCGTGAACGGCACCACCCCCGGCGGCACCGCGACGCAGATGATCGACGAGTGGGAGGCGGTGTCCCCGGGGGGCGTCGAGCGCATCAACGTGAGCATCCCGCTCGGCCGGATGGCCGAGCCTCGCGAGGTCGCCGAGGTGGCGGCGTGGCTGCTCAGCGATCGGGCCTCGATGGTGACCGGCGGCGCCGGCGCTTGAGTCCGCGCTAATCAGTAGCTTGGGCAGTTACTGAGACCAGCTCTCCAGGGTTAGGCCGGTTCGAAGGGCAGGTATCGCCTGCGTTGTCCCGCCGGATGACGCGGGCTGACCGGCCAAGAGCCGTAGCCGGTGCACCGCCCCACCAAACGTGCCCCTCGTGCACTTCACAGGGGATGTGCACGAGGTCATCCCGTTCGATGGCAGATCCGAAAAACAGCGCGTAGGCCACAGCGCAACCAAGTTCCACAGTGGGCCGGTCCGGTCGGCGCATTTCACCTGCTCCGACGACATCGGCCCTGCAGTGGTGCGTGAGATACGCGTCAGCTACGGCGATCGACCCTGAGCGGTCCCGTCGCGGGGGCTTCAGCATCGGAGAGCGCGCTGGGCGGTCGGAGAGTGAGCGACTACGGTCCGCGCATCGTACGGCGGGGTGGGGGAGCGCGGAGGTGGGTGGGTGTTCCGGCCGGCGTACAAAAGCCCGCAACCATCGCGCCCGAGCAGGCCGGAGGCCTGAAACGCCAGGGAGCAACTGAGACGGCCGGCCGGAGCACCCGCCCACCGGAGCGCGCACATCGGATCAGCCGGGAAACAACCGCAGCGCCCCCGTAACCCGAGAACACCACAGAACACGACCCGCACAGACCGACCCGCAGCCGAAAACACGGCCATAGGTAAGGTGCCTTATGTCTAATTGATACTGACATAGGGGGATATCTCATGCCTGCTTCCGCGGCCTACGTGACCTTCACGGATCCGGACAAGATCGATGACGAGAAGGGAATCGCCGTCGCCGCCTGGGCCGACCAGGGGATCACCGGTCACATCGTGCGCTGGGACGACCCCGACGTCGACTGGGCCGCGTTCGACGCCGTCGTGGTCCGCACCGCCTGGGACTATGTGGCGAGGCGGGCAGAATTCCTCGACTGGGCGCGCCACGTGGAGTCCGTCACCCGGTTGCTCAACCCGGCCGCCGTGCTGGAACGCAACACCGACAAGGTCTATTTGAAAGACCTGAAGGCGCCGATCATCCCCACCTCCTGGGTCGCGCCGGGCGAGGCCGCGGACCTCCCGCACCTCGACGAGTATGTGGTCAAGCCATCGATCTCGGCCGGAGCCCGCGACACGATCAGGACCACGGACCGCGCACAGGCCGAGGAGCATGCGGCCAAGCTGGCCGCCAACGGCCGGACCGCGATGGTCCAGCCGTACCTGGACATGGTCGAGGGCGAGGGGGAGACCTCGCTGCTTTACTTCGGCGGCAGGTTCAGCCACGCCGTCCGGCGCAGCCCGATGCTGACCGAGAGCGCCACCAAGCCGGGACAGGGTAACGACCACGGGGAGCTTCGCACCCCGGACCCCGACCAGTTCGCGCTCGCGGAGCAGGTGCTTGGCGAGTTTCCCGAACTGCTCTACGCCCGGGTGGACCTGGTCCGGCTGGCCGACGGCAGCCCGGTGCTCATCGAGATCGAGCTCACCGAGCCCTACCTTTTCCTGGGCTACGCGCCCGACGCCGCCGCGAACCTGGCGACCGCCCTGGCCAAGGCGATCTGACCGATCGCGTTGGTGTAGAAGCACGACGCTCTTGCTCAGCGGCTCCGGACCACATTCCTCCGGTGCTTCGAAGCCGAAAATGCTCCAAGGTCCGATGGCGGAGGACTACGCGCAGCCGGAGATGCCGCCGTCGACGGGGATCACGGTCCCGGTGAGGTAGGCGCCGGCGCGCGAGGACAGGAAGATCGCGGTGCCCGCCATGTCCTCCGGGCTGCCGATCCTGCCCAGTGGGACGTGCGAGGCGACGGCCGCGCGCATCGCCGGGTCGTCGAGCGCGAAGGCCATCATCTTCGACTCGAACGGCCCGGGAGCGATCGCGTTGACCGTGATCGACTCTCCCGCGAGCCGCTGGGACAGGTGCCGGGTGAGCATGTGCACGGCCGCCTTCGCCGCAGAGTAGGCGTAGTTCTCCATCGCCGGCACCCGGAGACCGTCCACCGAGCCGATGTTGATGACCCTGGCAGGGTCCTCCGGGCTCGCGGCGGCGCGCAGCAGCGGCAGGAACCGCTGGGTGAGGTGGAAAACGCCCTTGACGTTGATCCCCCAGAGCTTGTCGAAGGCGTGCTCGGGATACTCCTCCAGTGGCGCCCCCCAGGTCGCCCCGGCGTTGTTGACCAGTACGTCGAGCCGAGCCTCCCGCTCCGCGACCGCCTCGAACAGCGTGGACACCCCCTCCTGTGTGGACAGGTCGGCGGGTATCGCGGTGCACCCCAGCTCGGCGGCCGTCTCGCCGACCTCGGCCGCCTTGCGCGAGGAGATGTAGACCGTGGCCCCCGCGTCGACGAACCCGGACGCGATCATCCGGCCGATTCCCCGGGATCCGCCGGTGACGACGACCGTCTTGCCTTCCACCGAGAACAGAGTCATGTTCCGCAGCATGCCGCACCCCGGTGACCTCGTCCATACCAGCCGGTCGGTGCAGCGCATCGGCCGCCCCTTTCTCGAATAAAAATCCCTTTTGTCAGCATTCGTCCCAGGGAATCTGAAAAATAATGTCGCCAAATAAAACGAGAGTGAAACAATCTTCCACCGCCCGTTGACACGCGCTGTTTGTATGGTGTGCCTTCGTTGTCAGGGAGTCACCGATCCGGAGGTGGGTACGGCATGCTCAGAAGGGGTGCGCGCCTGGCGGCGCTGAGCCTGGGACTGTCAATGGCACTCTCGACAACGGCACTTCCCATGGCACACGCCTCACCCCCGGAACACCTCCCGTCGTCTCCAAGGCACTTCCCCCCACTTCCCGAACGCCCTCCGTCTCCCCAGCCCCTCACACTCTCCGCCGCGGGGGCCTCGCAGTCGCAGCCACAGCAGCAGAAGAGGATCGTCCGGCTGGGCGCGACGCAGAGCGTGGACTCGATGAACCCGTTCCTGGCGGTCCGGGTGGTCTCCACGTCGATTCACCGCTGGATGTACGGCTTCCTCACGGTGCCCGACTTCAAGACCCTGAAGCCCGGCCCGGACCTCGCCGAGTCGTGGGAGACCTCACCGGACAAGCTGACCTGGACCTTCACCATGCGTGCCGGAGCCACCTGGTCGGACGGCAGGCCCGTCACCGCCCAGGACGCCGCGTGGACCTTCAACAAGATCATGACGGATGACGGGGCCAAGACGGCCAACGGCCCCGCCGTGGAGAACTTCGACACCGTGACCGCGTCCGACGACCGGACCTTGGTCATCACCACCAAAAAGCCTCAGGCATCGATGCTGGAGCTGCCGATCCCGATCATGCCCAAGCACGTCTGGGAGAGCGTCCCTGACATCGGCACCTACGAGAACGAGGCCTACCCCGCCGTCGGCAGCGGCCCCTACATCGCCGTCGAGCACAGGAAGAACGCCTATGTGAGGCTCAAGGCCAACCCGTCGTACTGGCGCGGCGCTCCCGGCATCGACGAGCTGCACGTCATCTTCTACGAGAATCCCGAGGCGGCGATCGCCGGTCTGAAGAAGGGCGACATCGACTGGATCGGCCGCCTGCAGGGCCCGCAGTTCCAGGCCCTCGCGAACGACGCGAACATCACGCAGTGGAACACCCAGGGCCGCCGGGCCGCCTACCTGCAGTTCAACCCGGGCGCCGCGACGGCCGACGGCGAGCCGATCGGCGACGGGCACCCCGCGCTGAAGGACGTCAGGGTGCGCCGGGCCATCCACCACGCGATCGACAAGAAGACCCTCGTCGAGCAGGCGCAGAACGGTCTCGCCGTACCGGCGGACGGTTCGATCGTCCCGCCGATGTACCAGGAGTTCTTCTGGAAGGCCGAGGGCGAGGCGGCCGTCGCCTTCGACCTGGCGGAGGCCAACCGCATCCTCGACGAAGCCGGCTACACCAAGGGCGCGGACGGCATCCGCACCATGCCCGACGGCGGACGCAGGCTGGAGATGCGCTTCAGCATCCACACCGACGAACCCGTCGAGGACAAGATCGCCCAGTTCCTCACCGGCTGGCTGAAGGACATCGGCATTCAGGTCACCACCCGCAAGCTCGACTCCAACAAGTTCACCGAGGAGACGGGCAGCACGGCCCTCTACGACATCGCGATCAGCGGCTGGTCGGTCAACCCGGACCCGGAGGAGATCCTCGCCACCCACCTGTGCAGCCGCAGGCCCACCGCGAGCGGCCAGGGCGGCGGCACCGAGTCGTTCTTCTGTGACAAGGAGTACGAGCGGCTCTACCAGGCCCAGCTGGCCGAACTCGATCGGGCCGCCAGGGTCGAGCTGATCAAGCGGATGCAGGAGCGGCTCTACACCGAGGCCCCCGTCGTCGCGCTCTACTATCCCAACAACCTGGAGGGCTACCGCAAGGACCGGATCGCCGCCATCACCCCGATCCCCGAGGACAGGGGCATCCTGTACGGCGGGAGCAGCTACTGGCCGGTCTACTCGCTGCGTGCGGTGGAGCGCGTCGCCGCCCCGGCCGGGAGCGGTTCGGGAACCGGCACCGTGGTGGCCGTCGCGGTGGCCGTTGTACTGGCTCTCGGCGCCGGGGCTTTCCTCCTGCGGCGCCGCCGCGCCTCCGTCGACGACCGCGAGTAGCAGCCGATGCTCACAACACCGCAGGAGATGAGGGACGGCACCGAGGAGGGCGGTGCCCGCCGGGCCGTGGTCCGCTACGCGCTGGGCAAGCTCGGCGGGGCGCTGCTCGGCATCGGGCTGGTGATCGTCGCGACGTTCTTCCTGTTCCGCCTGATTCCCGGCGACCCGACCATCGCCTACACCCGCGACGTGCCGGTCACCCCCGAGCAGCTCGCCCTGCTCAGGCGGCAGATGGGCCTGGATCGGCCGCTGGGCGAGCAGTTCCTGGACTTCGTGCTGCGAACCCTGCGGCTGGACCTCGGCACCTCGTACGAGTACCGCAGGCCGGTCGCCGAGCTCATCGGCGAGCGGGTGGGTCCCACGCTGCTGCTGGTGGGTACCGGGCTCGCCGTCGCGGTCGGCCTGGGCATGTGGCAGGGCACGAGGGCCGCCTGGCGTCACGGCGGTCGGTTCGACCGCCTCTCCACGGGAACCGCGCTCACCCTGTGGTCGGTGCCGACCTTCTGGCTGGGACTGCTGCTGCTCATGGTCCTCGCCGCGGGGGCGGGCCCGATACCCGGCCTGTTCCCCACCCGGGGCATGCGGGACGTCGACGCGCCGGACGGGCCGCTCTACCTCCTGCACGTCGCCCATCACCTGGTGCTGCCGTGCCTCACCCTGGTCGCCGTCGTCTACGCGCAGTACCTGCTGGTCATGCGCTCCTCGCTGCTGGACGAGATCGGCCAGGACTACGTGACCACCGCCCGCGCCAAGGGATTGCGCGACGACGACGTGCGGCGGCGCCACGCGGTGCCGAACGCGCTGCTGCCGACGGTGACCCTGGTGTTCATGCAGATCGGTTTCGTGGTCGGCGGCGCGGTCTCGGTGGAATTCGTCTACTCCTGGCCCGGTCTCGGCCTGCTGTTCGTCGAGGCGATCAGGGGACCCGACTACGCGGTCATGCAGGGGACCTTCATGCTCGTCTGCGTCGCGGTGATCGTCATGAACACGCTGGCCGACGTGGTCTACCACGTCCTGGATCCGAGGGTGAGGTCGGCGTGAGCACGAAGGAGGAGGACGCGAGGGACACGAGTGAGGAGCGGGCAGGCGAGGAAGGCTCACCGGTAACCGCCGATGGAGCCGCCATGACGTCGCGAACCGCCGATGGCGACTCCGCGACTCCGCGCACGATCGCCAGGACGCGCCGCCGTGCCGCGTTCGCGCGATTCCGTCGCGCGTACGGCCGCGACAGGGCCGGGCTGTACGGCGCGGCGATCCTGCTGGTCGCCGTCCTGGCGGCCCTCGTCACGCCGCTGGTCACCGACCCGTCCGGCCTGGACGTGACCAGGGCGACGGGAGCCAAGATGGCTCCGCCGGGCGTCGGCTTCCCGCTCGGCACCGACGAGTCCGGCCGCTCGGTCCTGCTCATGCTCCTGTGGGGCGCGCGGGTCTCGCTGCTCATCGGGTTCATGTCGGCGCTGCTCAGCATGGTGATCGGTACGGTCTTCGGCATCGCCTCCGGGCACTTCCGGGGCTGGGTCTCCGCCGTGCTGATGCGCGTCACCGACTGGTTCCTGGTGCTGCCCGCCCTGGTCCTCGCCCTGGTGCTCGCGGCCGTACTCGGCGGCGGCACCTCCACGATCATTCTGGCGATCGGGGTGACCTCGTGGGCCTCCACGGCGAGGCTGATCCGGGCACAGACGCTCGCGGTCGAGGCGAGGCCCTACATCGAGAGGTCCAGGGCACTGGGCGCCGGGCACTGGCACGTGATGACCCGGCACGTGCTGCCGAACGTCGCCCCGCTGGTCCTGGCGAACACCACCCTCACGGTCGCCGGCGCCATCGTCACCGAGTCCACTCTCGCCTTCCTCGGCGCCGACTCCGGCCAGGTGTCGTGGGGCGGCATGCTGCGCGCCTCCTACGACTGGGGCGCGGCCACCTCGGGCGCCTGGTGGTACGTGCTGCCGCCGGGCCTGTGCATCATCCTGGTCGTCCTGGCGTTCACCCTCTGCGGGCGCGCCCTGGAGACCGTACTCAACCCACGCCTTCGGAGGGCCTCGTGACCGTACTCGACCGATGGTCTCCGGGGGTCTCGTGAGCCTGCTCGAACTGCGCGACGTGGCGGTGACCTACCGGAGCACGACCGGAGACGTCCCCGCGGTGCGTGGGGTCTCACTCGGCCTGGCGGAGGGCGAGGCCCTCGGCGTGGCGGGGGAGTCGGGGTCGGGCAAGTCGACGCTGGCCATGTCGCTGCTGCGGTTGCTGCCCAGGGACGCGCTGGTGTCCGGGGAGATCCTGCTGGACGGCGAGGATGTTCTCACGATGAGCTGGGGGCGGCTGCGCGCGGTCCGGTGGGCGTCGGCCTCCCTGGTCTTCCAGGGGGCACAGCACGCCCTGAACCCGGTGCGCAGGATCGGTGACCAGATCGCCGAGCCGCTGCGGGTGCACGGGATGGCGACCGGCGCGGCGGCGCGGCGTAGGACGGCGGAGCTGCTCGAGCAGGTCGGCCTGCCCGCCTGGCGGGCTCGCGGCTACCCGCACGAGCTGTCCGGCGGGCAGCGCCAGCGCGTGATGATCGCGATGGCGCTCGCCTGCTCCCCGCGCCTGATCGTCGCCGACGAACCGACCACCGCGCTGGACGTGATGATCCAGGCGCAGGTGCTCTCGCTCATCCGCTCGCTCATCGCCGAACACGGGATCGGCCTCATCATGATCTCTCACGACCTCTCGGTCCTCGCCGCGACGTGCGACCGGCTGGCGGTGATGTACGCGGGCCGCGTGGTCGAGTCCGGTCCCTCGCGCGAGGTCTTCCTGGACGCGAGGCACCCCTACGGCAGGGCGCTGGCCGAGGCGTTCCCCACCGTCGGTGACCCGGCCTCCAGGATGGCGCCGAGAGGGCTGGGCGGCGACCCGCCCGACCCGGCCCACCTGCCCGCGGGGTGCTCCTTCCATCCCCGCTGCCCGGTGTCGCTCGTCTCGTGCGCGTCGGAGCCGGTCGAGCTCAGGGCGGTGGGCCGTACCGGGCCGGGTGGCGCCGAGGTGCCGCACAGCGCCGCGTGCGTCCACGTCTCCGAGGAGGCCCGATGACTCCGATCGAAACGCGGGACGCGGAGTTCTTCGTCCACGTCCTGTGTTCCCGAGGAGGCTCGATGATCCCGCCCGACGAGTGCGTCCACGGCGTCCCCGAGGAGGCCCGATGACCCTGCTCGAAGCGCGGGACCTGCGCGTGGAGTTCGCCTCGCGCGGGCGCCGCGCCCGCGCGGTGGACGGGGTGAACCTCGCCGTGGGCGAGGGGGAGATCGTCGCGCTGGTCGGCGAGTCCGGCTGCGGCAAGACGACGCTCGCCCGCACCCTGCTCGGCCTGGAGCGGCCCGCCTCGGGGTCGGTCCAGTACGGCGGGGCACCGCTGGCCTACTCCTCACGCGCGCTGCGGGCCCACCGGCGCGAGGTGCAACTCGTGCTCCAGGACCCCACGGGATCGCTCAACCCCCGGCACACCGTCTACGAGGCGGTGGCCGAGGGGCCGCGCATCCACCGCCTGCCCGCGGAGGCGGACCGGGTCGCCTCCGCGCTGTCGCGCGCCGGGCTGCGGCCTCCCGAGCGGTTCTTCGGCCGCTACCCGCACGAGCTCTCCGGCGGCCAGCGCCAGCGCGTCGTCATCGCGGGAGCCCTCGCGCTGGAGCCCAGGGTGCTGGTCGCCGACGAGCCGGTGGCCTCGCTGGACGCGTCGGTACGCGGCGAGATCCTCGCCCTGCTGCTGCGCCTCCGCGACGAGTTCGGCCTGTCGGCGCTGGTCGTCACCCACGACCTGGGACTCGCCTGGAACATCGCCGACCGTGTCGCGGTGATGTATCTCGGCAGGATCGTCGAGGCCGGACCCGTGGAACGGATCCTCACCGCGCCCTCGCACCCGTACACCCAGGCGCTGCTGTCGGTGCTGCCGGAGTCGCCGTCGCCCGTGGTGCTGGGCGGCGAGCCACCGGACCCGACCCGCGTCCCGCCGGGCTGCCGCTTCCATCCGCGCTGCCAGGTCCTCGCCTCGGGCGCGGCGGCCGAGGCGGGGGTCGACGGACTGTGCGCGTCACGGCCGCTTCCCGTCCTGCCCTCCTCGGCCGAAGCCCAGGTCGCCTGCCACCACGCCGAGGCCCGCCGAGGGGTGAGAGGTTAGAAGCGGGAGACGGTGACCGGGAGAGGTCACAGACCGGGGAGGCGGCCGTTCCTGAACAGGTCGACGAAGAGACCGTGGTCGGCCCTCGCCCGTGCCCCGTAGGTGTGGGCGAACTCGACGAGGCCGCGGGTGAAGCCGTCGGTGTCGCCGTCGATCACGGCCACGATCGCGTCCTCGGTGGAGAAGTCGACCAGGTCGTGACTGGACTCGTCGTCGGCCACCGAGTGCATCCTGGCCACGGCCCGGCCCAGGTCGCGGATGACCGAGGACAGCTCGTCCGGCTCGTTGACGTCGCCCCAGTCCAGGTCGGCGGAGTAGGGGGAGACCTCGGCGACCATCTGGCCGACGCCGTTCAGCGTGGTGTAGCCGAGCCACGGGTCGGCGTACGCCTGCAGGGCCCGCTGCGACTCGGCGGTGCGGTGGCCCTGGTGCTTGAAGTAGCCGTGCACCTTCTCGTCGGTGATGTACCGCGCCACGGCCGGCACCTGGGCCTGCTTCATGTAGAGGATGACGTCGTTCTCCAGGGCCTGGGTGTGGCCCTCTAGGAGCATGTTGTACGAGGGCAGCCCGGCCGAGCCGATCCCGATGCCGGTGCGCAGCGCGAAGTCCTTGATCGTGTGCTCGATCTCGGAGGCCGCGGGGAGGGTCGTCAGATAGTCGCGGAAGGCCACCTCCACCGCCTCGCGAGTCTCCTGGTCCACCGGATAGCGGCCGTCCATGACGGCGAACCTGCGGTCGAAGTTCTCGATGGTGGTCTCCAGCTCCAGCAGCGCCACCCGGGTGTTCAGCCGGGCGTGCTGCAGCACCCGGTGCAGCACGCCGGTGGTGGTCTCCAGGGTGAGCGAGCCGATCGCGTCGTCCCCGCCCTCCGAGATGCCGTGCAGCTCGGAGAGATAGGAGTGGGTGAACCCGGTCACCAGCTCGCCGATGACATCGTCCGACAGCGCCTTGGCGTACCCGATGAGCGCGACGCTGGCCGCGAACCGTCGCAGGTCCCAGATGTACGGGCCGACGTAGGCCTCGTCGAAGTCGTTGACGTTGAACACCAGGACGCCCGAGGCGTTCATGTAGGTGCCGAAGTTCTCGGCGTGCAGGTCGCCGTGGATCCAGACGCGTCGCGTCTGGTCGTCGAGGAAGGCGTCGTCGGTGAACTCGCCGGTCATGTCCGCGTAGAACAGGCAGGCGCTGCCCCGGTAGAAGGCGAAGGGCGAGGCGGCCATCTTCCGGAACTTGCGCCGGAAGGCGGCGGGGTCGCGCTTCATGGAGTCACCGAATTCGGTGATGAGGACGTCGAGAATGCGCGCCGAGCGCCCATCGGTGGTCATGGTGGGCAGATTAGGTCGCGGGACCGAAATTCCGCCAGGGCCGGAGCATTACGGATCTGGAACGCACCAAAGAACCGGCCCCGTTCCCATCCGGCGCGCGAGCTCGGGCGCGGCCGTCCAAGAGGACGGGGAGGCATCGACAAACACGCCGGTTGATCATAGATTCGCGGGAAGCCGAGGGGCACGGACGGGGAGCGAACGCGAAGGCGCGGTCGGGGAGTTCACGGGAGAGGCGGAGATCGGCATGGCGGTGCTCGAAGGCAGGACGGCGGTGGTCACCGGGGGGTCCAGGGGCATCGGCCGGGCGATCGTGGAGCGCCTCGCCCGCGACGGGGCGGACGTCGTCTTCGGCTACGCGAACGCCGCCGTGTCCGCGAACGAGGTGGAGCAGATCGTCAAGGAGGCGGGCGGCAGCGCCCGCGCCGTCCAGGTGGACCTCGCCAGGCGCGGCGCCGCGGAGTGGCTGATGGAGACCGCGGAGCAGGTCCTCGGCGGCCTCGACATCCTGGTGAACAACGCCGCGCTGAGCTTCACCCCGATCTCCATCGCGGAGACCAGCGAGAAACTGTACGACCGCGCCATGGCGGTCAACGCCAAGGCCGCCTTCCTCACCATCCGGTACGCCGCGAGGCACATGCGCGACAGCGGCCGCATCGTCAACATCTCCACTCTCAACACCGTTCGCCCCGCGGCCGGTATCGCCCCCTACGCGGCGAGCAAGGGCGCGCTCGAACAGCTGACCGCCGTCGCGGCCCGCGAGCTCGGCGGGCGGGGCATCACCGTCAACACGGTCTCCCCGGGCGCGACGGACACCGACCTGCTGCGCGGTACCAACCCGGAGAAGGTCCTCACCGAGATCGCCGCACTCACCCCGCTCTCCCGCCTCGGCGCCCCCTCGGACATCGCGGACGTCGTCGCCTTTCTGGTGGGACCCGACGGCCGCTGGCTCACCGGCCAGAACCTCCAGGCCAACGGCGGCCTCAGCTGAGCCGCGCGGTCCACGACGTCGAGGAGACGTCCGAGCGCGAGCCGTGAGCGGTGTCAGGTGACCCGGCTCGTGTGGGTGAACAGGCCGCTGTAGGCGTTCAGCGCCGGCTGGCCGCCCAGGTGGGCGTACAGGACGGTGGAGTCGCGGGGGATCTCCCCGCCGGTGACGAGGTCGATCAGGCCGGCCATCGACTTGCCCTCGTAGACCGGGTCGATGATCACGCCCTCCAGTTCGCCGGTGAGCCGGATCGCGTCCAGGGTCGACCGTACGGGGATCCCGTACAGGTCGCCCGCCCACCCGTCGAGGATCGTGATCTCGTCCTCCCTCAGGGGGCGGCCGACGCCGATGAGCTCGGCCGTGGCCCGCGCGATCCGGGCCACCTGGTCGCGGGTCTCCTCAAGCTTCGCGCTCGCGTCGATCCCGATCACGCGGCGCGGCCGGCCACCGGCCTCCTCCAGGGCGGCGAACCCGGCGATCATGCCGGCCTGGGTCGAGCCGGTGACCGCGCAGACCACGACGGTGTCGAAGAAGACGCCCAGTTCGCGTTCCTGCTCCGCCACCTCGTACGCCCAGTTCGCGAACCCGAGCCCGCCGAGCCGGTGGTCGGAGGCGCCCGCCGGGATCGGGTACGGCGTGCCACCGCGAGCCTTCACGTCCTCGATCGCCCGGTTCCACGAGTCCTTGAAGCCGATGCCGAAGCCGGCCGGGTCGAGCCGGACCTCGGCGCCCATGATCCGGCTCAGCATGATGTTGCCGACCCGGTCGTTGACGGAATCGGGCCAGTCGACCCAGTTCTCCTGCACCAGCACCGCCTTCAACCCCAGCGACGCGGCGACGGCGGCGACCTGGCGGGTGTGGTTGGACTGGTATCCGCCGATCGACACCAGCGTGTCGGCGCCCTGGGCGAGCGCGTCCGGGACGATGTACTCAAGCTTGCGGGTCTTGTTGCCGCCGTAGGCGAGCCCGGAGTTGCAGTCCTCGCGCTTCGCCCAGATCGCCGCCCCTCCGAGATGCCGGGTGAGCCGCGGCAGCGGATGGACGGGACTCGGCCCGAAGGTCAGCCGGTGGCGGGGGAAATCGGACAGGGTCATACTCGCTCCACGGTGGCGGGGAAATCGGACAGGGGCATGCTCACTCCTCGGTGGCCGGCAGCGTGCGCCAGGTGTCGAAGGCGATCGCCGCCGCCTGGTCCGCGTCTCCGGCGGCGCAGAACCGGATCAGCTTGTCGTGCCGGGCGAGGGAGGCGCGCCCGCCCAGCGACGAGAAGCGCAGCCGCTCGGCGCGGCGCAGCACCGGCGTGAACTGGTCGAGGACCGAGGTCAGGGCCCGGTTCGAGGCCACCCGCACGGGGATGCCGTGCAGTTCGTCGTCGGCGCGCAGGGCCGCCTCGACGTCACCCCGCTCGATCGCCGCGCGGAACCGGTCGTTGGCCTCGCGCATCGCGTCGAGGTCGGCTTCGGTGAGATCGCCCACCGCCTCACGGACGGCGAGTTCGTGCATCGCCGCCACCACGTCGCGGGCCTCACGGATGTCGCGCAGGTTCAGCGAGCTCACCGTCGTGGAGCGGCCCGGCTGGGCCACGACCAGCCCGGCCTCCGCGAGCCGCAGCAGCGCCTCGCGGACAGGGGTGCGGCTGACCCCGAGCCAGGTCGCCAGCTCGACGTCGCGTAACTGCTCGCCCGGCGCGAGGCTGCCGTCGACGATGGCGTCGCGCAGACGGTGGTAGACGTCGTCACGCAGGAGGCGTCGGTCGATGGCGGGCAGGTCCCTCGGGATGGGCATGCAATATATTGCACACATTAAACGGAAATCTTCAACCGGAGCCGATGTCGACGTGCGCCGTCGCGCCGGATGTCGTCCGGGATTCCCGTCCGGCCGAGCGCGGTGAGGTGCGCCTCGCGGGGAGGCGGGTGGCCACGCCCCGGCGGGTCCCTTCCCGCCAGGACGCGTTCCCGTGATGGGAAGCGCGCCCTGGCGGGCGTGGGGGACCCGCCAGGACGCGTTCCGCCCCCGGCGCGGCGACGGAGGACCCCGGCGAGGGATGGGGTCCTCGGTCCGCTAGTCGCGCTCGGAGCCTGTGGCGGCGAAGGCGTGGACCGAAGGGTCCGCCGCCTCCTCCGGGAGGTCGTCGTCGGGTGTGGGCCGCCGGTAGTGCCGTGAGATGAGACGGGCCGCTCCCGCCGGGTCGTCGGCCGGGTGGGACGACTCGACGCCGTCCTCATTCCAGACAAATAGCCCGTTTTTGCACCAAACGGTTAGATCGGTCATTACCGAGAGTACGGACATGCCGTTTCCGTTGCTCTGGTAGGTGTGGGTGAATCCCTGACGGTGCAACGCGTAACGCAGCAGACGCGTCGCCTCGCGGGGCTCACGCCAGGGCGCGTGCGGCGTATTCGTGCGGACCGACAGCACCGGCTTCCACCCCCTCGTAGACCTTTCGGTGGATTTGTACCAACGATTGGATGATGCGGGTCTTGGGAGGTTGGGTCAAGGGGCTGTTCCCCACTAGAACCAGATCGTCTAGTTTTGTTGGCACAAAGGGGACTTAATGGCACGGTCAACGCTGTATCAGCAGGTGGCCTCCGACCTGCGGAGGACCATCTACTCCGGTGCGCTCGGGCCGGGAGATCAGCTGCCGACCGAGGCGGAACTCATGCTCGTGCACCAGGTGAGCCGCAACACCGTACGGCTCGCCCTCGGCGAGCTCGTGAACGAGGGCCTGGTCACCCGCACCCCCCGCAGGGGCACCGTCGTGAGGGAACGCCGCCCGCTGCTCATGCACCCCCAGCGCGAGCTGCAGCCGCGGCGCGAGGAGACCATGGAGGCCTTCGCCTGGGCCGTCTCCCGCGAGGGGCGCGCGCCGAGTCAGGAGATCGAGGTCTCGATCGTGCAGCCGGCCGAGGAGATCGCCAGCAGGCTGGAGCTCTCCGACGAGGAGCTCGCCGTGGTCCGCCGCAGGCTGCGCTTCGTGGACGGCCAGCCGTACAACACCAACGACTCCTACTTCCCCCTCGCCCTGGTCGCGGACTCCGAGATCACCCGTCCCGGTGACATCAAGCGCGGGGCGAACAAGGTCCTGGAGGAACTCGGCCACCGTCAGGTGCGGGTGGTGGACGACATCTGGGCGCGGATGCCCAACAGCGCCGAGAGCGAGCGGCTCCAGCTCCAGCTCGGCACGCCGGTCGTCGTCTACATCCGGGTCGGCTACGACGAGGACGACACCCCCGTGCGCGTGGCGGTCTCCGTGCTGCCCGCGGACAAGCACCTGATCCGGTACGAGCTGGAAAGCCGTTGACGTCTCCGTGACCGCCCTGACGGGCCGGCCGCCGTTCCGCCCGCGCCGCGGGCGAGCACAGGGCCGCGCCCGCCGGGTGGCTAGACGCCGCTCTCCGCGCCTGCCCGCGCCTCTCGTCCTGGCGGGCCTCTCCGCGCCGCCTCTCCCCATCGCGGTCTCGCCGCTCACCCCAGACCCCTAGGCATCCGCCTAGCCCGGCATGGCTGCCGTGCGCCATCCCATGGTCACGCTCCGTGTCATTTCACGCACCAAACGCAACGAAGGGATGAACCATGCACTCGAACACCGCCAGTCCCACCGCCACGCGCCCGTTCACGCTGCGCAGGGCCACGGACGGTGACCTCGAAGGAGTGCTCGCGCTCCTCGCCGAGACCGCCGGATGGCTGAACGGCCGCGGCGTGCGGCAGTGGCCCGCGGACGGCTTCCCCGCCGGGCGCATCACCCCGCTGATCGGCGAGGGGGTCCTGTACCTGCTGGAAAGGCAGGCCGGGGAGGAGCGGCCCGACCTGGACGCCGACGACGGACGGGTCCGGGAGGGCGGACCCGTCGCAACCCTCGCCCTGGACGGTCACGCCGACCCCGAGTTCTGGAGCCGGGACGACGAGCCCTCCTCAGCGCTCTATGTCCACAAGCTGGCCGTGGCGCGCGACCACGCCGGTACGGGCCTGGGAGAGGCGCTCCTTGACTGGGCGGGCCTGCGGGCCCTGGCCTTGGGGAAAAGATGGCTCAGGCTTGACTGCTCCAAGGACAACCCAAGGTTGCAGGACTACTATCGGGGACAGCGTTTCGCGCATCTCCGCACGGTCGACCTGCCGCACCGCGCCTCCGGCGCCCTGTTCCAGCGGCCGGGGGGCCTGCGCGCTCGCGCGTCCGGCCTCGCGCTGCCCTTCTCGGACCGGCGCGGAGCGTTCGTCTCCGAGCATGTCTGAACCACGGCGATCCCAGGACAAAACCATCCGATAACCTCCATTCATGACCGGATCCTTACTTGAGGTGATCACGCTCGATGTGCGTGACGCCGTCGCCGCGGAAGCGGGCGGCGCCGATCGCCTGGAGGTCGTCGCCGACATGACCTCCGACGGGCTCACCCCGGCGGTGGAGACGGTCGCGGCGATCTCCAGGAAGTGCGCGCTTCCGCAGATGGTGATGCTGCGCGGAGAGGCGTCGTTCCTGGCCACGCCCGAGTCGCTGAAGGCCCTGAGCCGCGCTGCCAGGGCCCTCGCCGACGCGGGCGCGGCCGGGTTCGTGTTCGGTTTCCTCGACGAGGCGGGAGCGGTCGACCTGGCCGCCACCGAGACGCTCATCCATGCGGTCGCGCCGCTGCCCTGGACCTTCCACCGGGCGGTGGACCACGCGGCCGACATCCAGGCGAGCTGGCGCGCCGTCCGCCTCCTGCCCAACCTCGCCACCGTGCTCACCTCAGGCGCGCCCGGTGGCGTGGCGGACGGGCTGCCGGTGCTCAAGACCCGGTGCGAGGCCGGCGACGGCCCGCTGATCATGGCCGGCGGCGGGTTGCGGCCCTGCCACGTCGGAGCGCTGATGGAGTACGGCGTGCGGGCCTTCCACGTCGGCAGCGCCGTGCGGGCGTCCTGGTCGGACCCGGTCGACGCCCACCGGGTCCGCGAGTGGCGCACCCTGATCGACTGAGCCCAACTGAGCCTCGTCGGGCCGTGTCGGGTCCCGACGAGGCCTTCGGGGCGCGGTGATCGGCCGCGAGGTGGCGGGATCCCCGCCGTACCACTCGGCTTGGGCGTCGCTCAGCGGAACCCGTGTCCGGAACCCGTGTCCGGAACCGGGTCCGGGAGGTGACCGGGGTCAGGCCGGTGGCTTCGCGAGGCCGTCGCCCAGTGCCAGGTCGGCGCGGCGGAGAGCGGCGGCCATGGTCTTGACCGTGGCGGGCTCGTCCATCACGCCCTCACCGGCGTCGCGCCGCTCCTCCCAGGCGCGCACCCGGTGGGCGTACTCCCCGTACCGGGACAGGTGGAAGGCGTAGACCGCCGCGTACCGGCTGACCAGGTGTGACGGGTGCATGTCCCAGCCCTGGTAGAAGCCGTGTCTCAGGGAGTGCCCGACGAGCTCCGCGTGCCGCCGCCACAGGGCCCGCACCTCACTCCCGCCGTCCGAGGCGGGGGAGGCGGCCAGCGAACCGTCGGACAGCTCCACCCCGGTCCCGGCGAAGACGGTCTGCATGACGTGCCTGGCGTGGTCACAGGCGGGGTGGTCCAGCCGCTGCTCGTGCGGGGGAAGGGCGCAGCTCGCCGTGTAGTCGAAGACGCCGAAGTGGGCCGCGGCCAGCCTGCCCCGCAGGGAGGTCACCAGGCCCGCGTCGAGGAACAACACCGTCTGCGGCGCCTCCACCTGGATCTCGAACCTCAGCGCGCCCCGGCCGAGACCCAGTCCGTCCTCCAGCGCGTCGAGGCAGTCGGCGAACTGGTACAGGTAGTCCCTCATCAGCACCTTCGGGAAGGTGACGACGAAGCCCTCGGGCAGGTGCCCGGCCCGATCGAGCACGCCGGTGAGGAAACCGTCCAGGGTCCTGACGGCGCGGACCGGGTCGCCGTCGGCGAAGGACTTCACCCGCAGCCCCCAGCGGCGGGGGAGCGTCCCGGACGCGTGCATGGCCGCGATCGCCCTGGCGGCGGAGGAGGCGTGGCCGTCCTCCTCCGCGGGGTGCGTTCCGTAGCCGTCCTCGAAGTCGATCCGCAGGTCCTCGACGGGCTCCCCGGTGAGCTTGGCGGCCACCATCCGGTGCACGGCTCCGGCGACGTCCTCGCCCGCGCCGAAGGGCGCACCGAGGGGAGCATCGAGAAAAACGCCGGGGGTCGTGTCGAGGATCGCGGCGAGGTCGCCTTCCGGCAGGTGCCGCCGGAACAGCTCCAGCGCCGTGTCCCCCCACTTCCGCGTCGTCGCGGCGTCGAACCGGTCGGCGGGGACGTAGACCGTGTGCACGGGCTGCCACTCGACCGGTCGGTACGGGTACAGCGCGGCCTGCTCACGATGGGTCTGCTCGAAACCCGGGATCAGGGCGGACGGGTCGGCGAGCGTGACGCGCATGCTGGTGCTCCTCCTGGACGTGCTGGTTCGCGCGGGGGCCGGTTCGGGGTGGGCATGCCGATTCGGCCAGGGCGCGCGGGCGCGGAAGCGCCCCGATCCCCGGCCATCCCCGGCCATCGGCCGGTAGAGCCTGCCCGGCCGGTTGCCGGTTCAGCCTGCCTGGCCGGTTCGGTCGGCCTCCAGGTCGCTTCCCGACCGTAGCTCCCGATCGCAGGCGGTGAGCATGGCGGCGAGACCGAGGAGCTTCACCCGATCTCCTCGGTCGAGGGACCTGGCCAGAGCCGCCTCGGCCGCCTCGATGGCGAGCCAGTGCTCGTAGGTGATCGGCGAGACGCCCCGGGAGGCGAGAAGCTCGTCCGGGTCCGCGCGAGGTACAGGATCGAGGTCGGCGAGGTCGGCGAGGAGGGTGCGGACCGTCTCCGCGGCGTCGGACTTGTTGGTGCCGATCACACCGGTGGGACCCCGCTTGAGCCAGCCCGCGACGTATTCGCGGTCGCGGACCCGGCCGGCCTCGTTCGGCACGGTCATGCTGGTCTCCGAGAAGGGAACGCCGGGCAGCGGCACGCTCTGGTAGCCGACCGAGCGCAGCACCATGCCGACCGGGAGGGTCTCGAACTCGCCGGTGCCGACGACCCTGCCGTCCTCCAGCCGGGTGCGCTCCAGCCTGAGCGCCTCCACCCGCCCTTCGCCGAGGATCTCCACCGGGCGCATCCAGAACCGCACGTCCAGCCGCCGGGGGAGGCCCCTGGAGGGGCGGGTCGCCCAGCTCCGCAGAACCTCGACGTTCCCCCGGACCTGCCGGGAGGCCGCCGTGACGTCCGCCACGCACTCTTCGGGCCGTACGCGCACGTCCGCGTTGGCCAGCTCGCCCAGCTCCCTGAGCTCCTTCAACGTGAACTTGGCGTGCTCGGGTCCCCGGCGCCCGATCATGTGGACGGTCTTCACCTCGCTGGCGGCGAGCCGGGTCAGCACCTCCTCCGGCACGTCCGTGGCGCGCAGCTCTTCTGCGGTCTTGGCCAGGACGCGCACCACGTCGACCGCCACGTTGCCCACGCCGATCACCGCGACCTCGGGGCTGTCGAGGACGAAACGGTCGGCGGGCATGTCGGGGTGACCGCAGTACCAGTTGACGAAGTCGGTGGCGGCCACGCTGCCCGGCAGGTCCTCGCCGGGAATGCCCATCCGCCGGTCCACCATCGCGCCGGTGCAGTAGACCACGGCGTCGTAGCAGTCGAGCAGGTCGGCGACGTCGACATCCTTGCCCAGCTCGACGCCGCCGAGGAACCGCACCTCGGGAAGCTCCAGCACGCCGCGCAGGTAGCCGGCTATCGACTTGATCGAGGTGTGGTCGGGAGCCACCCCGTACCGCACCAGCCCGTACGGCGTCGGCAGCCGTTCCAGCACATCCACCCTGAGAGGCACGGTGGCCTGTTTCGTCAGAGCCTCGGCGGTGTAGATCCCGGCGGGTCCTGACCCCACGATCGCGACTCGCAGTGACATATCGCCTCCTCGGCGTTGGATGTCATGAACGCGACGCCCTGCTCGATTCTGTATCACCGAGGGGGGCGACTGCCAGACTCACGCGCTGACATGATCGAGCTTTTCTTCGGTGAACGGCGGATGTGGTGATCAAGATGTCATCCGATGCCGGGTTCCGCCTCCCGTCGTCGCCGGAAGATCCTTCACGGGAGCGTCAGGGACGTGTTCCCGTGTTCTCCCACGTGGCCCCCCGCCCACCCGACGGTGAACCGGTCCGGGGGTCCGGAGGCCGGAATGCCGGGGGAGAAAGGCGCAGGCGGCGTCGCGAGGCTCCGGCGGAGCTCCGTGAAAGATTGATCAAATGCTCAAGGAAAGCCGGGAGACAGCAGTTTGGCCAAGTGCTCGCTTGCTTTGCGAATTTGATATATTCGAGATGTTGTCGCAGGTCAGATACACTGCCGATGGCCACTAGCAAATGTGATCGGGGGATCAGTGGCTTTGGTGGAACGCAATTACACGCTTGACTTCGCCGCGGGAGACCGCCGGGACCGCGCCATCCTTCGGCACATGCTCCTCTCGCTCTTCGTGGGAATGTTGCTCGGGGGCATCGGAGCGCTGGCGGCATACGGGCCCGATCTGCTGTACGCGCTTTACAACCCGTACGCCTACCTTCTCCTCGTCGTCGTCGTGGGGCGGACCGCGACCGGCTTCGGCTGGGCGGTGCTCTCCAGCGTGCTGGCCACGTTCGGGCCGATACTCTCGCTGCTCGTCGCCGCGATCTTCGAGTCGAGTGCCTGGAGCATGAGCCTCGGCGACGACGGCACCTCGATAAACCTCATGATCACGAACCTCGTCGCGATCGGCGTCCTCTCCTACCTCGCCAAACGCCGCGACCGCTGGGGGACCACCGCGGCCGGCGGCGCGGCCGGGCTGGCGCTGCTCGACGGGATCGACAAGACGATGCCCGGTGGGCCCGAGTACGTCTCCGGTTTCTGGCCGTGGGGCGTCGCGGCGGTGGCCGCGATCGCGGTGGGGATGCTGGGCTCGCTGGGGCGCGGACGCGACCATGTCTGCTCCGCGCTGATCGCACTGGTCCTCGGGGCCTCGTACTTCGTTTTCCTCACCGGGCTCTGAGGGGCGCGGTGAGGGTTCGGAAGCCGCCGACCGCAGACAATCGGCTTGCGAGACTCGATAGCCTGTAGGGCATCAAACCTCGCTAGCTAGGAGTAGCCGTGCTGCTGCGCATGTCGTCGCTGTTTCTTCGAACGCTGAGGGACGACCCGGCAGACGCGGAAGTCCCGAGCCACAAGCTGCTCGTCCGCGCCGGTTACGTCCGCCGCGTCGCGCCCGGCATCTATTCCTGGCTGCCGCTCGGCAAGGCGGTCCTGGAGAACGTCACGCGCGTCGTGCGCGAGGAGATGGACCGCATGGGCGGCCAGGAGGTGCTCTTCCCCGCCCTGCTGCCCCGCGAATACTACGAGGCGACCGGCCGCTGGACCGAGTACGGCGACACGCTCTTCCGCCTCAAGGACCGCAAGGGGGCCGACTATCTCCTCGGGCCCACCCACGAGGAGATGTTCACCGACATGGTCAAGGGGGAGTACTCCTCCTACAAGGACTATCCGGTGACCCTCTACCAGATCCAGACCAAATATCGCGACGAGGCCCGTCCCCGGGCCGGCATCCTGCGCGGGCGCGAGTTCGTCATGAAGGACTCCTACTCCTTCGACCTCGACGACGACGGCCTCAAGCGTTCCTACGAGCGCCACCGCGAGACCTACATCAAGACCTTCGACCGCCTCGGCATCGCCTACAAGATCTGCTTCGCCACCTCGGGAGCGATGGGCGGGTCGGCCTCCGAGGAGTTCCTCGCTCCCGCTGCCACCGGTGAGGACACCTTCGTCGCCTGCCACAACTGCGGCTACGCGGCCAACGCGGAGGCCGTCGTCACCCCCGCGCCGGCCGCGATCACCGGTGAGCGGCCCGCGATGCGGGTGCTCGACACCCCCGACACCCCGACCATCGAGTCACTGGTCGGCCACGTCAACGAGCACCACGGCCTCGACATCACCGCGGCCCAGACGCTCAAGAACATCGTGGTCAAGGTGACGGTTCCCGGCACCGGCAAGACCGAGACCCTGATCATCGGCGTGCCCGGAGACCGCGAGGTCGACTTCAAGCGGCTGGAGGCATCCCTCGCCCCCGGCGAGCCCGCGATCTTCGAGGCCGAGGACTTCGCCAGGCACCCCGGCCTGGTCCGCGGCTACATCGGCCCCCAGGTCCTCAGGGACCTCGGCATCCGCTACCTCGTCGACCCCCGCGTGGTCGACGGCACCGCCTGGGTGACCGGCGCGAACGAGCCGGGCAAGCACGCCGTGGACGTCGTCGCCGGCCGTGACTTCGTCGCCGACGGCACCATCGAGGCCGCGGAGGTCCGCGCGGGCGACGCCTGCCCGGTCTGCGGCTCCGGCCTGTCCATCGACCGCGGCATCGAGATCGGCCACATCTTCCAGCTCGGCCGCAAGTACGCCGACGCCGCGAAGCTCGACGCACTCGGCCCCGACGGCAAGCCCATTCGCGTCACCATGGGCTCCTACGGCATCGGCGTCTCCCGGGCCGTGGCGGTGCTGGCCGAGCAGAGGCACGACGAGCTCGGCCTGATCTGGCCCCGTGAGATCGCCCCCGCCGACGTCCATGTCGTGGGCACCGGCAAGGACGGCCAGATAGAGGCCGCCACCCGCCTCGCCGAAGAGCTGGAGGCCCGCGGGCTGCGCGTCCTGGTGGACGACCGCGCGGGCGTCTCTCCGGGTGTGAAGTTCAAGGACGCCGAGCTGCTCGGCATGCCGACGATCCTGATCGTCGGCCGAGGTCTCACCCAGGGGGTCGCGGAGCTGCGCGACCGCGTCACCGGCGCCAAGGAGGAGATCCCGCTCGCCGAGGCCGTCGACCGCGTCGTGGCGGCCTGCCAGGGCTGAGAACGGCCCATCGGGGGTGATTCCGAACGCGTGGAACGGCCCCGCGGAGGATGACCCCAGAACACGTGAGAGCGGCCCGCCCCTTCGAAGGGGCGGGCCGCTTTTTCGAGTGCGTGGCCGCGCGTCAGTAGTGGTGGTGTTGACGCCGGGAGCTACGGCCGATCGCCTTACCCACGTGAAACCCGCCGGGCAGGTTGACGGTCACGTATTTGCGGCCGTCGGGAGTTCTGGTGACGTGAAATCCGCGACCGCCGAAACTGTGGCCGACCCCGCGCGGAGACAGGTCGATCCTGAAAGGACCGACTTTGATTGACTTCCTGTATCCCCAGCCCATCGTCTTCTCCCCGGACTCGCGGAAACGCCGTGTCGTCTCGTGAGAACGAGCGGCGTCCGCGAAGGGTTCCGGAGTGATGCCCATCAGCGACGGCTGCTGCTGACGGTCTTGCGCCAGTGGAAGCCACCGGGAAGATTGATGCTCAGCGTGCGGCGCCCATCGGCCGTTCTGGTGACCCTGAAGGCGCGGTTTCCCCAGCTGTGGCCCACTCCACTCCGCGAAAGGTTAAGACGGAACGGACCGAACTTCATGGATTTCCGGTATCCCCAGCCCATTACTTCCTCCTTAGGCGTATTCAGCGAGATCCAACTACCCGGTAACCGCGGTGCAAACGTGGTCGAAAGCGGGTTTGATTCGCGACTTGCGACCCCGGAGACCTCTATTGGAGATCGATTCCCGCGTTGACCAGTCCGTTCTGCCGGAAGGCGGTCACCCGTGAAATGCGGAGGGAAAGGTCACTGGGACGTGGCCGGGGTGGCAGTGGGCTCCGGGCTCGGCGGCGCGGTCCTGGGCGGCATGCCGGGAAAGGCGTCGATCTCGGGCCGCAGGCTGTAGGAGCGGGTGACGCACTCCTGCATGACCAGAGCGGCCATCTTGCGCAGTGTGGTGTCGGTGGTCGCGGCCAGCTCCAGATAGGCGCCGGTCACCCCCCGCTCGACCAGCACGGCCAGCTCCACCGCCTGGGCCGGGCTGGAGGGCGTGATCGGAAGCTCGTACACCGCTTTCGGCTCGGCGGGCGTGCCACCGGCGGTGATGATCATCGTACGGAGCTGGTCGCGGCGGGCGCGATGGGCGTTGTAGGCCGTCGTCATCGCCGCCCGCAGTCTGCCCGTGGTCCTGGCCCCGAGGATCCCGTACGCGTACACGGCGGCGTGCTCGGCCGCCAGCGCCGTGCCGAGCCCTTGATCGGCCCCTGCGGACCCCCGCCCGCCTCTCACAGCGACCTCGACAGGGCGAGGGCGTGCGCGGCCTCGCAGGCGCCGATGGACGCGAGCAACTGGGCGAGCGGGGGTGAGACCCCTTCGATCTGACGGGTGCGCAGCGCCGCGGCCTTGCGTTCCAGGTCGCGCAGGGCCCGCACCGACGTGCTCCGAGCCGGGCCACCTGACGGGGACGGCGTGGGCGAAGGAGAGGGGGGCGCGACCGTGGACGCCGGAGCGGGCGGGAGGCGGCGGCGGAGCTCGGCGAGATGGGCCTCGTGCCGCTGTCTGAAGGGCTCCAGCCGGGGCGAGGCGGCCGAGGCGTACAGCGCCACGGTCCGCTCCTTGCCTGCGATCAGCTCGCGCAGGAGCAGCGTCTCGGGGTCGGGCGGCGCGGCCACGGGCGGCACCGGCTCCTGGGTGGCGCACCCCGTGACCGTCACGGCTGCCACCCCGAGAGCGCCGCCCCTCAGCAGGGCGCGCCGGGAGACGGAACGCACGACGACCTCCGGTTCTGTATCGGGCAGCTGACGCACTTAGCATCGTACGGGCTTGGAATAATGGCACTCACCTCGCTTCTCGGGCGGCTCCGCCACACCGAGTGGCGCTGTTTCTACGCCCTGGTGTGGATAGGCTGGTTAATCGCATGGGCGAGGTCCGCCCGGCTGAGATCGTGACAATGGGAGGTCGGCATGGGCAGCGCCACATCCCGCGACCGCCTGATGAAGCTTCTGGAACCTGTCGTCGGAGCCGGAGGGCTCGACTTGGAGGACGTCACGGTCACCCCCGCGGGCAAGCGGCGGCTGCTGCGTGTCGTGGTCGACCGTGACGGCGGCGTGAGCCTCGACGACGTCGCGGAGATCAGCCACGTCGTCTCCGAGACACTGGACGCCGACGAGGCGATGGGAACCACCCCGTACGTGCTGGAGGTCTCCTCTCCAGGAGTCGACCGCCCCCTCACCGAGCCGCGTCACTGGCGCCGCGCGGTGAAGAGGCTGGTCAAGGCCGACCTGCGGGACGGCACCGCCGTGGAGGGCCGGATCGTCGCCACCGACGAGACCGGCGTGGAGCTGGACGTCGACGGCGCACCGCGCCGCATCGACTATGAGGACCTGACCCGAGGACGGGTGCAGGTGGAATTCCGCCGGCTCGACGACGCCGAAGACGACGGCGAAGACGGCGGCGAGGGCTAAGGGGGAAGCCTCGTGGACATCGACATGAGCGTCCTGCGCAGCCTGGAGAGGGAGAAGGACATCTCCTTCGACCTGGTCGTCAAGGCGATCGAGGACGCGCTGCTGATCGCGTATTTCCGGAGTGAGGGCGCGGCGGCCAAGGCGCGCGCCGAGCTCGACCGCAAGTCAGGGCATGTGACCATCTTCGCGGCCGAGCTCGACGACGAGAGCGGGGAGGTGCTCAGGGAGTTCGACGACACCCCGGGCAACTTCAGCCGCATCGCCGCGACCACGGCCAAGCAGGTGATCCTGCAGCAGCTCCGCGACGCCGAGGACGAGATCAACTTCGGTGAGTTCGCCAGCCGTGAGGGCGAGCTCGTGGCGGGGGTCATCCAGCAGGGCAAGGACCCGAGGGTCGTTCTGGTCGACCTGGGCAAGATCGAGGCGGTGCTGCCGCACAGCGAGCAGGTCCCGGGCGAGGAATACGTCCACGGCGACCGCATCCGCTGCTACGTGGTGCAGGTCAAGAAGGGCCACAAGGGGCCCTCGGTGACTCTTTCGCGCACCCACCCCGGCCTGGTGAAGAAGCTCTTCGCGCTGGAGGTGCCCGAGATCGCCGACGGCACGGTCGAGATCGCCGCCGTCGCCCGCGAGGCCGGTCACCGCACCAAGCTCGCGGTCCGGTCCCGGCGCCCGGGGGTGAACGCCAAGGGTGCCTGCATCGGCCCGATGGGCTCGCGGGTACGCAACGTGATGACGGAGTTGCACGGCGAGAAGATCGACATCATCGACTGGTCGGAGGATCCCGCGGAGTTCGTGGGGAATGCGTTGTCCCCGGCCCGCGTTTCCCACGTAGAGGTGATCGATTTCGACGGCCGCGCCGCGCGCGTGACCGTGCCTGACTACCAGCTCTCCCTCGCCATCGGCAAGGAGGGGCAGAACGCCCGGCTCGCCGCCCGCCTCACCGGTTGGCGGATCGACATCCGTCCCGACACCCAGCCGGGGGACGCGGCCGGTTCCGCAGATGCGCCCACACGGTAAGCTGGAATATGGTGGCCAGGCTGCCCCACGAAGAACATGTGTGGGGTGCCGGGTTCGCACGGTTTCCTCCGAGCTGCTCCGCCTGGTGGTGGTTGAGGGCGTTATCGTCCCTGACCTGCGAAGACGGCTCCAAGGGCGTGGTGCTTCACTGCATCCCACCTTGAGCTGTCTCGAACTCGCAGAGCGTCGCCGAGCGTTTTCGCGGGCTTTTCGCGTCGCGGAATCGCTCGACCTGTCGCGACTGCGCGGCCACCTGGAAGAGCAACAGGCTGAAAGGATCGGGTGAAATGGTTACCGACTGTCATGTAGGACGCCGAACTGATGGGCTGGTCAGATAGCTATGAGCGCCTGATGAGCATGCGGCGATGAGTACGTCAACGTAACGACGGTCCGGCGGCACCGCCTCCCGGGCCGAGACAAGGGAGTGCAGTGGCGAAGGTCCGGGTATACGAGCTCGCCAAGGAGTTCGGTGTGGAGAGCAAGGTCGTGATGGCCAAGCTCCAGGAGATGGGCGAGTTCGTGCGTTCGGCGTCCTCGACTATCGAAGCACCGGTAGTCCGCAGGCTCACGGAAGCTCTGGGCGGCCCCAGTAAGGGTTCGTCCGACAGGGGCAGAGGCCCCAGGCCGCCTCAGGCGGCCCCTCGGCCGGGTGACGGCCAGCCAAACGGTGCCACCTCGGCGCCGACATCCATCCCCAAGCCGGGTCCGGCCCCCAGGCCGGGTCCTCGACCGGGGCCCGTGCAGGCTCGCCCCGCGGCCCCCGCGCCGCAGGCGGCCCCGCCGGTGGTTCCTCCGGCTCCGCCGGTCCAGCCCCCGCAGCCGCCGCGTCAGCAGCCGCCGCAGGTGCAGGCACCGCGGTTCGAGGCGCCCCGCACCGAGAGCGGGCGCCCCGCGGCCCCCGGCCCCAAGCCGGGTCCCAGGCCCGCTCCGCGTCCGGGTCCCGCACAGCGCCCCGAGGCGCGCCCCGAGGGCGGTCGTCCCTCGGGCGGTCCCGGTGGAGCGCCCTCGGGCCCCAGGCCCGGTGCCGGTGCCCCCGGTGCCGGTGCGCCCAAGCCCGGCCCGCGTCCGGGTCCGCGCGGCCCGCGCCCCGGCAACAACCCGTTCTCCTCGAACGCGAGCGGCATGGGCCAGGCCCGTCCGCCGCGCGGTGGCGGCCCCGGTGGTCCCGGTGGTCCCGGCCGTGACGGCGGTCCCGGCGACAGGGGTCCGCGTCCCGGCCCCCGCGAGGACCGCGGTCCTCGCCAGGACCGCGACAACGCCGGTCCCCGTCCGCCCGGCGCCCGTTCCGGCCCGCCCGGATCGGGTGGCCCGCGTCCGGGTCCCGGCGCCGGTGGCCCGCGTCCCGGTGGCGGCGCCGGTGGTCCCGGTGGCCCGCGTCCGGGTGGTCCGCGTCCCAGCCCGATGATGATGCCCCAGGGCCGGCCCGCCGGTCCCGGCGGCGGTGGCGCCGGTCGTCCCGGCGGCGGTGCGGGTGCCGGTCGCCCGGGTGGCGGCGCAGGCCGTCCCGGTGGCGGCGGTCGTCCCGGTGGCGGCGGCGGCTTCGCCGGTCGCCCGGGTGGCGGTGGCGGCGCGGGTCGTCCCGGCACCGGAACCGGTGGCCCCGGTGGCGGCGGCGGTTTCGCCGGTCGTCCCGGTGGTGGTGGCCGTGGCCGCGGTGGAGGCACCGCGGGCGCGTTCGGCCGTCCCGGAGGACGCCCGACCCGCGGTCGCAAGTCCAAGCGCCAGCGGCGTCAGGAATTCGACAACATGCAGGCCCCGGCGATCGGCGGCGTGCAGGCTCCTCGCGGCAACGGGCAGACGATCCGCCTGTCGCGCGGCGCCTCCCTGTCGGACTTCGCCGACAAGATCGGCGCGATCCCGGCGTCCCTGGTGCAGATCATGCTGCACCTGGGCGAGATGGTGACCGCCACGCAGTCGGTCAACGAGGAGACGCTCCAGCTTCTCGCCGCCGAGCTCGACTACAACCTGCTTGTGGTCAGCCCGGAGGAGGAGGACCGCGAGCTCCTGGAGACCTTCGACATCGAGTTCGGCGAGGACGAGGGCGACGAGTCCGACCTGGTCGCGCGCCCGCCGGTGGTGACCGTCATGGGTCACGTCGACCACGGTAAGACCAAGCTGCTCGACGCCATCCGCAACACCAACGAGGTGGCGCGGGAGGCTGGTGGCATCACCCAGCACATCGGTGCCTACCAGATCGCCACCACGCACGAGGACGAAGAGCGGAAGATCACCTTCATCGACACCCCGGGTCACGAGGCGTTCACCGCCATGCGTGCCCGAGGTGCCAAGGTGACCGACATCGCCGTCCTGGTCGTCGCGGCCGACGACGGCGTGAAGCCGCAGACCATCGAGGCGCTCAACCACGCCCAGGCGGCCGACGTGCCGATCGTCGTCGCGGTCAACAAGGTCGACAAGGAGGGGGCGGACCCGAGCAAGGTGCGCGCCCAGCTCACCGAGTACGGTCTGGTCGCCGAGGAGTACGGCGGCACCACGATGTTCGTCGACATCTCCGCCAAGAACGGGATCGGCATCGAGCAGCTGCTCGAGGCCATCCTGCTCACCGCGGACGCCGAGCTCGACCTGCGGGCCAACGCCACGATGGACGCCCAGGGCGTCGCCATCGAGGCGCACCTCGACAAGGGCCGCGGTCCGGTCGCGACCGTGCTGGTCCAGCGCGGCACGCTCCGTGTCGGCGACTCGATCGTCTGTGGCGAGGCCTTCGGCCGCGTCCGGGCGATGCTCGACGACAAGGGCGAGGCGATCCCGGAGGCCGACCCGTCCCGTCCGGTGCAGGTCCTCGGTCTGACCGCGACGCCGGGAGCCGGTGACAACTTCATCGTCGTCACCGACGACCGGATGGCGCGCCAGATCGCCCAGCAGCGCGCCGCGCGCAAGCGCATCGCGGACATGGCCAAGTCCGGCCGCCGCCGCACCCTCGAAGAGCTCTTCAGCGAGATGGAGAAGGGCCAGGTCGACGAGCTCAAGCTCATCATCAAGGGTGACGTCTCCGGTTCCGTCGAAGCTCTGGAAGACGCGCTGCTCAAGATCGATGTCGGCGACGAGGTGCGCCTGCGGGTGCTCCACCGCGCCGTCGGTGCGATCACCGAGTACGACGTCAACCTGGCGGTCGCCGACGACAACGCCGTCATCATCGGCTTCAACGTGCGTCCCGAGGTCAGGGCGCGCGATCTGGCCGAGCGCGAGGGCGTCGACATCCGCTACTACTCGGTCATCTACCAGGCGATCGAGGAGATCGAGGCGGCCCTCAAGGGCATGCTCAAGCCGGAGTTCGAAGAGGTCCAGATGGGCACCGCCGAAGTCCGCGAGGTCTTCAAGGTGCCGAAGATCGGCAACATCGCCGGTGCGCTGGTCCGTTCGGGCACGATCGTCCGCAACAGCAAGGCCCGGATCATCCGCGGCGGGGTCGTCATCTCCGACAACCTCACCGTCTCCTCGCTGCGCCGTTTCAAGGAAGACGCGACCGAGGTCCGCGATGGGTTCGAGTGCGGTATCGGTGTCGGCTACAACGACATCAAGATCGATGACGTCATCGAGACCTTCGAGATGCGGGAGAAGCCGCGAACCTGATGCCTCTCGACAGGCAGGGAAACCGTTCCACCGGCCGCGCACCCTCGGGTGCGCGGCCGGTGGGCGGGACCCGAGCCCGTGGCACGGTGTCGATCGTGGCGAGTGACCCATCATGTATGTAGGTGCACTGACATTGGACATCCTGCTCGGCGACGTCCACTCGCTGAAGCAGAAGCGCTCGGTGGTGCGTCCCATCGTCGCGGAGGTGCGGCGACGGTTCCCGAATGTGGCCGTCGCGGAGACCGGTCACCTTGACCTGCATCGCCGTACCGAGATCGGGATCGCGGTCGTCTCCGCCACCGCCGCCAACTGCGGTGAGGTGCTCGACGACTGCGAGCGCCTGATCGCCTTCCACCCGGAGATCGAGTTGCTGTCCGCCAGACATCGGCTCTACAACGAGGACGAAGACTAGATACGGAGACGGCCGGTCGCGGAAGGACCCCTACCGCCACCGGCCATCCCCGTGAGAAGGGGGGAGTTATGGACGCCGCACGCGCGCGCAAGATCGCCGATCGGATCCAGCAGATCGTGGCGGAGATGCTGGAGCGCCGCATCAAGGACCCCAGGCTGGGGTTCGTGACCGTGACGGACACGCGCATCACCAACGACCTGGGCGAGGCCACGGTGTTCTACACCGTGTTCGGCTCCGAGGCCGAGCGGGCCGACTCCGCCATGGCACTGGAGAGCGCCAAGGGGCTCATCCGCTCGGAGGTGGGCCGCCAGACGGGGCTGCGCCACACGCCGACGCTGACGTTCACCCACGACCCGCTCCCTGACACCGCCCGTCATCTGGAGGATCTGCTCGCCGAGGCGAAGGCCAGGGACGTGGAGATCGCCAAGCGGGCCGAAGGGGCGTCGCACGCCGGGGACGCCGATCCCTACCGCAGGCCCGAGGACAGGGAAGACGGCGACGACTCCGGGGACGAGGAAGACGAATCCCCGGAACGCGCGGGACGCTCCGCGACGTGAGGCCCGCCTCGCGTGACGACGGCTCGGTGGGCCCGGTGTCCGGTCGAGACTGGGCACGGGCCGTCGAGCTCATCTCCGCCGCGGACGAGATCGCGCTCGCCTGTCACGTCTCGCCCGACGGTGACGCGCTCGGCTCCATGCTCGCCGTCGGGCTCGCACTACGCGCGGCGGGCAAGCGGGTCACCGCCTCCTTCGGCGACCGGCGCTTCAGTGTGCCCAGGCTGCTGCGTTTCCTGCCGGGGCAGGAGCTGCTGGCCGACCCCGCGCACTACCCCGCCGCGCCCGAGGTGATGGTCACCTTCGACGTCCCCACCGTCGGGCGTCTCGGCGTGCTGACCGGCAACACGGTCAAGGCGAACGAGCTGGTCGTGCTGGACCACCACCCGTCCAACACCGGGTTCGGCACCCTCAACCTGGTCGATCCCGACGCCGCGGCCACCGCCGTGCTCGCCGAGGAGCTGATCCACAGGCTCGGCCTGCCGATCGACAAGGACATCGCGACCTGCCTGTACGTCGGGCTCGTCACCGACACCGGCTCCTTCAGGCACTCCTCCACCACCCCGGTGGCGCACGCGATGGCCGCCCGGCTGCTCGACACCGGGCTCGATCCCGAGAAGATCTCCCGCGAGCTGTGGGACCGTTCTCCGTTCGGCTACCTGAAGGTGCTCGGCGTCGTGCTCGACAGGGTGCGGCTGGAGCCCGAGGTGGGCGGTGGCCTGGTCTGGACGTTCGTCACCCGAGCCGACCGCGCCGCGTACGGGCTGCCCTACGACGAGGTCGAGGGGATGATCGACGTGATCCGGCGCACCGACGAGGCGGACGTCGCCACGATTCTCAAGGAGGACGACGACGGCGTCTGGCAGGTCTCCATGCGCTCCAAGGGCGGGGTGGACGTCTCGCGCGTCAGCGTCGCGTTGGGGGGCGGCGGGCACGCCAAGGCGGCGGGTTTCACCTCTCACCAGCCTGTCGAGGAGACGATCGCGAGTCTCCGGGCACTGCTGTAAGCCCTTCACCGCACGCTTGTAAGGACCACAATGAGTACGGCTCGCGCCAAGCGCACCCCGCCGCCGAGCGGACTGATCATCGTTGACAAGCCCGCCGAGTGGACCTCGCACGACGTGGTGGCCAAGCTCCGCGGCATCGCGGGCACTCGCAAGGTCGGCCACGCGGGCACCCTCGACCCGATGGCCACCGGCGTGCTGGTGGTCGGTGTCGAGAAGGCCACCCGCCTGCTCGGCCACCTCGCGCTCACCGAGAAGGGCTACGACGCCACGATCCGCCTCGGCCAGACCACCAACACCGACGACGCCGAGGGCGAGATCACCGCGTCGGTGTCGGCGGCGCAGGTCGCCGAGGAGGACGTCAGGAAGGGCGTCGCCACGTTGACCGGCCCGATCATGCAGATCCCGCCGCAGGTCAGCGCGATCAAGGTGAACGGCGAGCGGGCCTACAAACGGGCCAGGGCGGGGGAGGAGGTCGACCTCAAGGCTCGCCAGGTGACCGTGTCGAGCTTCGAGATCACCGCCGTGCGCCGGCACGGTAATCTCGGCGAACTCGTCGACGTCGACGCCTCGGTGTCCTGTTCCAGTGGCACCTACATTCGTGCGCTCGCCCGTGATCTCGGCGCCGACCTGGGCGTCGGCGGCCATCTGACCGCCCTGCGCCGTACCCGGGTGGGCCCCTACGACCTGTCGGTGGCCCACACCCTGGAGCACCTCGCCGCCGAGTGCGTGATCCTGCCGATGGCCGACGCGGTCGCGGCGGCCTTTCCCCGCCGGGACGTGACCGCCGAGGAGGCGGCCACCGTCGCGCACGGCGGGCGGCTGCCCGCACTGGGCGCGGGGAGCGGGCCGATCGGGGTGTTCGCCCCCGACGGCACCCTGGTGGCGCTGGTGGAGGAGCGCGGCCAGGTCGCCAGGTCCCTGGCCGTCTTCGTCCCCTGACGGCTGTCCGTCGTTGTTTCGGGCGTTGTCCCGGGCCTTTCGCGGCGAGGGGCGCGCCACGGGCAAGGGGCTCCCCGATTGGGGGGAAGGACTCAGAGCATGGCAGGCTTTAGGGGTTCATCCGCTACGAGGGAAGAGGCTACGGTGCGAGGCTGGCACGGATTGGACGACGTGCCCGAAGACTGGGGCAGGTCCGTCGTCACGATCGGCGTCTTCGACGGCGTTCACCGCGGGCACCAGCAGATGGTGGCCCGTGCCGTCGCGATGGCCGCTCGTCTCGGGGTGCCCTCGGTGGTGGTGACCTTCGACCCGCATCCTGAGGAGGTCGTGCGGCCGGGCACGCACCCTCCGAGACTGACGACGGCGAGGCACCGCACCGAGCTCCTCGCTGGTCTGGGCGTCGACGCGGTGTGCGTCCTGCCGTTCACGCTGGAGTTCTCCCAGATGAGCCCGGACGAGTTCGTGCAGACCGTCCTCGTCGACCGGCTGCACGCCGCCGGGGTCGTGGTGGGGGAGAACTTCCGCTTCGGCCACAAGGCCTCCGGCGACGTGGAGACGCTGCGCACCCTGGGGGAGAAGTACGACTTCGTGGCCGAGGCGGTCCCGCTGGTCAGTGACGGGGAGACGATCTCCTCCACCCTGATCCGCGAGCAGATCGCCTCCGGCGACATGGAGGCGGTCAGGCAGACGCTCGGCCGCCCGCACCGGGTCGAGGGCGTGGTCGTCCGCGGTTACCAGCGCGGCCGGCAGCTGGGTTTCCCGACGGCGAACCTGGAGTCACCGGAGTTCACCGCCATCCCCGCGGACGGCGTCTACGCCGGCTGGCTGCAGGGGGTCGAGACCGGCAACCTGCCCGCGGTGTACGGTGGCGAGCGCTGGCCCGCGGCGATCTCCGTGGGCACCAACCCGACCTTCGAGGGAGTGCCCCGCACCGTCGAGGCGTACGCCCTCGACCGCGACGACCTCGATCTCTACGGCGCGCACGTGGCCGTCGACTTCGGGCCGAGGCTGCGCGGCAACACCAGGTTCGACTCGATCGAGGCTCTCGTCGCGCAGATCCACGCCGACGTGGACGAGGTCCGGCGCTTGACGAGCTGACTTTCCCCGCAGGTCCCCACGGGGTTTCCGCGCTGGTCCCGTCCGGCCCTCATGCCACGCCGACCCCGGATCCCGGAATTCCGATCCCATGCCCGATCTTATGCCCGGTCCCGCCTGGCCCTCGTGTCACACGGCCCTCACGTCACGTGGACCTCGGGGCCCGAAATGCCGGTCCTGTAGGGGTTTCGGGTGAGGCTCGCCGCACTCTCACAGGATGTGCGGGGGTCGCGAAGCCGGTGGTAGCCTGGCATGTCAGCTCTGTAACCGGTGTCGTATGATCCCGGTGCTGATCTCGCCACGGCGACTGTAGGCACGCACGGTCGTTCGGGGAGCCGGAATTGCGCGTGCCCGCAGAGGTTCAAGGAGAAAAGTGTCTCTCGACACCGCAGCAAAGAAGAAGATCATCGGTGACTACGCCAAGGGTGAGACCGACACCGGTTCCCCCGAGGTGCAGATCGCGCTGCTGAGCAAGCGCATCAGCGAGCTCACCGAGCACCTGAAGGTGCACAAGCACGACCACCACAGCCGCCGTGGCCTGCTGCTGCTCGTCGGCCGCCGCCGTCGGCTGCTGAAGTACCTGCAGAGCAAGGACATCGCGCGCTACCGCTCGCTCATCGAGCGGCTCGGCCTGCGCCGATAGTGTTGTGGGGGAGTGGCGTTCGCGCCGCTCCCTCATCTCTCATGGGGGACGATGTCGGCGCGTCGCGCCACGAAGACGCCGCCCCGGTGAGCAAACTGAATAGCCGAGACAGTGCCCCGCGTCCGCAAGCAAGCGCGCCCCACGGCGTCGGAGGGCCGGTCCTCGGTAGTGGCCCCCGGTCATCATGGCACAAAGCCATACGGAACCGGGCGCTTCGATCGAAGACCGGCGCTGCACCTACGGGGAGCCGGCAAAACACGACGAACCAGGCGCGACACGTGCGTCTGGCCGGACGCGGGCGACCGATCCACAAGGAGGTCCCCCGTGGAGGGTGTCCACAGCAGCGAAGCCGTCATCGACAACGGCTCATTCGGCACACGTACCATCCGGTTCGAGACCGGGCGGCTCGCGCGCCAGGCGGCGGGTTCCGCCGTCGTCTATCTCGACGACGACACGATGGTCCTCTCAGCGACCACCGCGTCCAAGAATCCCAAGGAGAACCTCGACTTCTTCCCCCTCACGGTGGACGTCGAGGAGCGAATGTACGCCGCGGGCCGCATTCCCGGCTCGTTCTTCCGGCGTGAGGGCCGTCCCTCCGAGGACGCCATCCTCACCTGCCGTCTGATCGACCGGCCGTTGCGCCCCTCGTTCGTCAAGGGCCTGCGCAACGAGATCCAGGTGGTCGCCACCATCATGGCGCTCCACCCCGAGCACCTGTACGACGTCGTGGCGATCAACGCCGCGTCCCTGTCCACCCAGCTCGCCGGGCTGCCGTTCTCCGGTCCGATCGGCGGCGTCCGCGTCGCGCTGATCGAGGGCCAGTGGGTCGCCTTCCCGACCAACACCGAGCTGGCCAGTGCCACCTTCGACATGGTGGTCGCGGGCCGGGTCCTGGACGACGGCGACGTCGCGATCATGATGGTCGAGGCCGAGTCCACCCGCGACACGCTCAAGCTCGTCGCCGAGGGTGCGGTGGCTCCGACCGAGGAGACCGTGGCCCAGGGCCTTGAGGCCGCCAAGCCGTTCATCAAGGTGCTGTGCGAGGCGCAGGCCAAGGTCGCGAAGGTCGCCGCCAAGGAGACCGCCGAATACCCGCTGTTCCTCGACTACCAGGACGACGTCCTGGAGGCCGTGACCGGCGCGGTGCGCAGCGAGCTCGCCGCCGCGCTCACCATCGCCGGCAAGCAGGAGCGCGAGATCGAGCTCGACAGGGTCAAGGCCCTGGTACTGGAGAAGGTCGGCCCCGACTTCGAGGGCCGCGAGAAGGAGCTCGGCGCCGCGTTCCGGTCGCTGACCAAGAAGCTCATGCGCGAGCGGGTCATCGCCGAGGGCGTCCGCATCGACGGCCGGGGCGTCAAGGACATCAGGCAGCTCGGTGCCGAGGTCCACGTCGTGCCCCGGGTGCACGGCTCGGCCCTGTTCGAGCGCGGTGAGACCCAGATCCTGGGCATCACCACGCTCAACATGCTCCGTATGGAGCAGATGATCGACACGCTCAACCCCGAGCGCACCAAGCGCTACATGCACAACTACAACTTCCCCCCCTACTCCACCGGTGAGACCGGCCGGGTGGGCTCGCCCAAGCGGCGCGAGATCGGTCACGGCGCGCTCGCCGAGCGGGCGCTGCTGCCGGTGCTGCCGGCGCGCGAGGAGTTCCCCTACGCGATCCGCCAGGTCTCCGAGGCGCTGAGCTCCAACGGTTCGACCTCGATGGGGTCGGTCTGCGCCTCGACGATGGCGCTGCTCGACGCGGGTGTCCCGCTCAAGGGCATCGTCGCGGGCATCGCGATGGGCCTCATCAACGAGGGTGACCAGTACGTCACGCTGACCGACATCCTCGGCGCCGAGGACGCGATGGGCGACATGGACTTCAAGGTCGCCGGCACCAAGGACGTCATCACCGCGCTCCAGCTCGACACGAAGCTGGACGGCATCCCGGCCTCCGTGCTGTCGGCCGCGCTGAGGCAGGCCAAGGGCGCCCGTCTGGCGATCATCGACGTGATGCAGGAGGCCATCGACTCCCCGGCGGAGATGAACGCGACGGCCCCGCGCATCATCACGATCAAGATCCCGGTGGACAAGATCGGAGAGGTCATCGGCCCGAAGGGCAAGATGATCAACCAGATCCAGGACGACACCGGCGCCGAGATCACCCTGGAAGACGACGGAACCATCTACATCGGCGCCACCGACGGCCCGTCCGCCGAGGCGGCCAGGTCGGCGATCAACGCCATCGCGAACCCGCACATGCCGGAGGTCGGCGAGCGCTACCTGGGCACGGTCGTCAAGATCGCCGCCTTCGGCGCCTTCATCTCCCTCATGCCGGGCAAGGACGGCCTCCTGCACGTCTCCCAGATCCGCAAGCTGCACGGCGGCAAGCGCATCGAGAACGTCGAGGACGTCATGAACGTCGGCGAGAAGGTCCAGGTGGAGATCGCCGAGATCGACTCCCGCGGCAAGCTCTCCCTGGTGCCCGTCGAGGTCATCGAGAAGGAGGCCGCGGCCAAGGCCGAGTCCGGCGACACCGAGTCCTCGGCGACCTCGGCTGCCCCGGCGGCCGAGGCGTCCGCCGCCGACGAGCGGCCCCGCGAGGAGCGGCCCCGCCGCACCCGCACCCGCAGCAGCAACAGCGGCGGTGGCAACCGCGGTGGCGGCGGAGGGGAAGACCGCAACTCGTGATCACCACCACTCTGCACCCCGGCAAGGACGGCGCCGGGGTCGTGAAGCGCACCGTCCTTCCCGGTGGGCTCCGGGTGGTGACCGAGTCCATGCCGACCGTGCGTTCCGTCGCGGTCGGCATGTGGGTCGGCATCGGATCGAGAGACGAGTCCCCCCAGCACATGGGCTCCTCCCACTTCCTTGAGCACCTGCTGTTCAAGGGCACGCCGACACGGGACGCCCTGGAGATCTCCGCGGCCATCGAGGGCATCGGCGGTGAGATCAACGCCTTCACCGCCAAGGAGTACACCTGCTACTACGCGCGGGTCCTCGACGAGGACCTGCAGGTGGCGATCGACGTGCTCGCCGACGTGGTGACCTCCTCGCTCATCACCGAGGAGGACGTCGAGGCCGAGCGTGGCGTGATCCTGGAGGAGATCGCCATGCACGACGACGACCCCTCCGACGTGGTGCACGAGCAGTTCTCCGCGGAGCTGTACGGTGACACGCCGGTCGGCAGGCCGATCCTCGGCACGGTCGACTCGATCACCGCGGTCACCCGCGACCGGATCGCCGAGTACTACCGGCGTTTCTACCTGCCGACCCACACCGTGGTGTCGGTGGCGGGCAACGTCGACCACGAGCGGGTCGTGGCTCTCGTCGCCGCCGCCTACGAGCGGGCCGGGGCCCTGGGCGGGGACGCCTCGCCGGTGCCCCCGCGCGTGTCGGGGCCCGGCGTGGAGTTGCGCTCCGGCACGCGGGTGGTCCACCGGCCGACCGAGCAGGCGAACCTGGTCCTCGGCACGACCGCGCTGACCCGCACCGACGAGCGCCGCTTCGCGCTCGGGGTGCTCAACGCGGCGCTCGGTGGCGGCATGTCCTCGCGGCTGTTCCAGGAGATCAGGGAGAAGAGGGGCCTGGCCTACTCGGCGTACTCCTACACCTCCGCCCTCGCCGACACCGGCCAGTTCGGCATCTACGTCGGCTGCCTGCCGTCGAAGATCGACGACGTGCTGAAGATCTGCCGCGAGGAGGTGCTCCGCGTGGTCACCGACGGCATCACCGAGGAGGAGATCGTCCGCGGCAAGGGCCAGATGCGCGGCGGTCTCGTGCTCGGCCTGGAGGACACCGGCTCCCGGATGTCCAGGATCGGCAAGGGCGAGCTGGTCTTCGACGAGCTGCTCTCCGTCGACGACCTGCTCGTCAGGATCGACGCGGTGACCCCGGAGCAGATCGCCGAGGTCGCCTCGGACGTCCTCACCCGCCCGATGTCCCTCGCGGTCATCGGCCCCTACGAGGAGGACAGGGACTTCAGCGCGGTCGTCACCGGCTGAGGACCCCGTCTGTCAGCGGCCCCGGCGCCTCCCGCGCCGGGGCCGCCCATGTCTCCGGGGGCGCTCCTGGAGGGCCGGACCCGGTGGTCCGCGACAGCCCGGCGGGCCCACACGGTATAGCCTTGGGGCCGTGATCAGGGTTGGAGTTCTCGGCGCCCGAGGGCGCGTCGGTGTCGAAGTGTGCAGGGCCGTCGAGGCGGCGGACGATCTGGAGCTGGTCGCGGCCGTCGACCAGGGCGACCCGATCGAGGCGCTGGAAGGCGCCGAGGTGGTGGTCGACTTCACCCACCCCGACGTCGTGATGGGCAACCTCGAATGGTGCGTCTCCCACGGCATCCACCCGGTGGTCGGCACCACCGGCTTCGACGCCGGGCGGCTGGCGACCGTCAAGAGCTGGCTGGACGCCAACCCCGGCGTCAACGCGCTGATCGCCCCCAACTTCGGCATCGCGGCCGTGCTCATGATGCACTTCGCCCAGCAGGCCGCCCGCTACTTCGAGTCGGCCGAGATCGTCGAGCTGCACCACCCCAACAAGGCCGACGCGCCCTCGGGCACCGCCCGCCGCACGGCCGAGCTGATCGCCGATGCCCGGCGCAAGGCGGGCTCCGCGCCGATGCCCGACGCCACCAGCACGGAGCTCGACGGGGCCCGCGGTGCCGACGTCGACGGGGTCCGGGTGCACGCGGTGCGGCTGGCCGGGCTCATCGCCCACCAGGAGGTGATCCTGGGCGGCGACGGCGAGATCCTCACCATCCGCCACGACACCATGAACCGCTCGTCGTTCACGCCGGGCGTGCTCCTGGGAGTGCGCCGGGTCCGTGAGCTGCCCGGCCTGACCGTCGGCCTGGAGCCTCTTCTCGACCTCTGAGCACCAGCTCCGCAGGCCCTGGAACCCAGGGCCTGGCGCCGCTCGTCGTGCGAGTATGACGCACCCTGAGCTGCCTGCCCGCTCTGTCGCGGCACGGAGTTCCGCAAGGAGACGGGCAGGCTCGACAGCCGCTGGGGCATCACCTCGCACCGGTTAACCCTGATGATCTGCGAGTGATGCCGCTGTACCCTCCAGTTCTATGACAAGCACTCGATCTTCGACTTCGACCGAGGTTCGCTGGGCGCGGTCGGAGGAGTTGGCCGGACTGGCGGCGGTGGAGCTGGCGGCCGACGGGCTGTTCGCCGAGGTCGGGATCACCTTCCCGCCGGGGACCACGATGATCGAGGAGACCGAGGACCCCGGCCGGGTGCTCGTCGCGGGTGACCCGCCGATCGGGTTCGCCATGGTCGGCCTGGTCGACGGGCAACTCCACCTCGACCAGCTGGCCGTCCATCCCGACCATGGGCGCAGGGGTGCCGGTGGGCGCCTGCTGGAGGCCGTCTGCGAGCACGCGGCCTCGACCGGCTTCGCCGCCGTGACGCTGACGACCTACCGCGACGTGTCCTGGAACGCACCCTGGTACGCCCGGCGCGGCTTCGTCGTGCTCGACCCGGCCGAGTGGGGGCCGGAGATGGCCGAGTTGGTGCGCCACGAGCGGGAACTGGGTATCGAGATCGTCCCCCGCGTCGTGATGCGCCGGATCCTGTGAAGGGTCCCGGTCGGGTGAGGCCGGGGAGCTTCAAAGGTCAGAGGGCGAGGCCGACGGTGAGCAGCAGGCCGTACACGAGCTGGAAGCGGCCCGTCTGCTGGAGCGTCGCGATGAGCGCCGGGCCTGTGGCGCCCGCCCGGACCGCCTTGACCGGGGCGATGGCGAGCGGGGCGGCGAGCAGTGCCAGGGCCGCGAAGGGCCGCCACGGCGCGAGCGCGAGCGCGATGACCAGGGGCAGGACGAGGCAGAGGGTGTAGAGGACGCGGGTGCGGGTGTCACCGAGCACCACGGCCATGGTGCGCTTGCCCGCGGGGCCGTCGGTCACGATGTCGCGCAGGTTGTTGACCACGAGCATCGCACAGGCCAGCAGGCCGGCCGGGACAGCGGCCGCCACCGCGAGCCAGGGCAGGTGTTCGAGCTGGACGTAGGTGGTGCCCGTCACCGCCACCAGGCCGAAGAACACGAAGACCGAGACCTCGCCCAGCGCCCGGTAGCCGTACGGGCTGGAGCCGCCGGTGTAGAACCAGGCCGCGGCGATCGCCGCCGCGCCGACCAGCAGCAGCCACCAGGCCCCGGTGACCGCGACGAGCACCAGTCCGGCCACCGCGGCGGCGAGGAAGCAGGCGAGGGCCGCGAGGAGGACCTGACGAGGGGGCGCGGCGCCCGAGCCGACCAGGCGCATCGGACCGACCCGGTCGGAGTCGGTGCCGCGCACCCCGTCGCTGTAGTCGTTGGCGTAGTTGACGCCCACCTGAAGGGCGAGGGCCACGAACAGGGCCAGCAGTGCCCGCCACCACACCCCTCCGCCGTATCCGATCGCGACTCCGGTGCCGATCGCGACGGGGACGACGGCGGCGGGGAGGGTGCGCGGGCGTGCTCCGGCGATCCACTGGCTCGGGGTGGCCATGGCGTTGCGGCGTTCCTCTCCGGCTCTAGCTGATGTCGGTCGCCAGGCGGATCATCCGCACCGTACGGCCCATGTCGATGACCCGCTCGGCCCCGTCGGCGCCCCACCCGGCGGACTCCAGGAAGCCCCGCACCGCGTAGTTCTCGGCGAAGACCCAGGTCACAATGGTGTGGTAGCCGTCGTCACGGAGGTAGTCGACCGTGGCGTTCAGCAGCCTGCTGCCGTGGCCGCGCCGGACGTGGTCGGGGTCGATCAGGAAGGTGAGCATCTCTCCGGCGGTGGTCGGGTCGAGGTCGGGATCCTCCGCCGGGGCGTGTGACGCCAGACCGGCGATCTTCTCCGCGCCCTGCAGCGCGGCCATGGCCTCGATGCCGCCAGGGCCGAGCGCCGGGAAGGCGTCGGTGTCGAGGACGACCTGCTCCACGGCCACCAGCACGCGGTGCCGGCGGCTGGGCGGCGAGGTGATCGCGTCGTCCCACTGCTGCCGCCACATGTTCTCGGCCGCGGGGCCGGTCATCTGCTCCAGCGGTCCTTCGGGAAGGAAGTCCCGGTAGCCGTATCTCCACGCGCGGATCTGGGTGCCCGTCACCGCGGCGACATCATCGTGCCGAGCCGCCCGCACGCCTACGTCTGCCATCTCGGCCCGCTCCTTCTCTGCCGTCTGCCGTCGCCTCGAAACGCGCTGTCTCATGGATCTCGTGCCACGCGAGCGGGCATCAGGCGGGTGGATCCGTGAGACAGGCTCTTACACCGTATCGGGGAATCCGACTCAGAGATGACGTGAACCCGGCTCCATCTGCCGTCGGGCCCGATATGCCCTTGTCTTCGTACGGTTGCCGCAGACCTTCATGGAACACCACGAGCGTGAGCGGTTCTTGGAGGAGTCGACGAACGCCCACTGGCAGGTGCTCTCGGTGCAGACCTTCAGGCGCGGCCACATCCCGCCGGAACGGGCGTCCATCACGGCGGCGACGATCCCGGCCAACCCTCCGGGCACCCCCGTCGCGACCGGTTCGAGCACCGGCCCCTCGGCGGTGAGGGCGACGCGCAGCGGGAGGGTGGCGAAGGGCATCGACAGCCCGGCCTCGTGACCGTCGCCGGTCTTGCCGGGGCGGTCGTGGTTGTGGCGGAGTGCCTCGCGGAGTGCCTCGCGAAGATCGACGGCCGTCGCCAGATCCCGCTCGTCGGCGGTGTCCCCGGGGCCGATCAGGTCTCGCCCGCCCAGCCAGGCGGTGAGCGCGGCGGGAGAGGGGATCGAGTCGGTCCGCTCCTCGACGTCGTACGTGTTCACGAAGTCGATCACCAGGTCGGAGGGGTTGTCCATGGCGTGTCACCTCTTCCCTCTTCGCAACCACTGTACGGCATTAGGGGGTTGTGTTACTTTCAACACCTGCATAACGTGATAGATGGTGTTTTAAGAGGGGGCGTGCATGTGGTACCTGGCCTATCTCGCGTTCAAGGAGGCCGGCAGGCGCACGCCGTACCGGAGGAGAAACCATGATCATGAGAATGTGGAGAGGCTGGACCCGCGCCGAGGACGCCGCCGCCTATGAGAGATACCTGCTGGCCACGGGATACGTCGGCTACGCCTCGACCAAGGGCAACCGGGGGGTGTGCTTCACCCGCCGGGACGTGGGGGAGCGGTCCGAGTTCCTGCTGACCTCGCTCTGGGAGTCATGGGAGGCGATCACCGCCTTCGCGGGGGAGGATCCGTCGCGCGCCGTCTTCTATGAAGAGGACGACCGCTTCCTGGTCGAGCGAGAGCTCATGGTCACCCACCACGAGGTCTTCGCGGCCACCTGACCGCCCTCGCGGGGGTTCGGGGGCAGGGGGCTCCCCCGAACCCCCGCGAGGGCGACCAGATGGTCAGGGGCCGCCAGGGCCGTCAGGGCCGTCAAGGGCCGTCGCCAGCCTGCGTACGCCCTCGACCAGCTCGGCCGTGTGGACGGCCGCCGAGTGGGTCACCCTGATGCGCGGGCCCGGCGGCTCGGCCGGGTAGTAGATGCGCCCGGGACTCACCAGGGCTCCCGCCCTCCTGGCGGCCTCCACCACACTCTCCTCGTCCCGGTCCTCGGGGAGCCGTACCCACAGGTGCAGGCCGCCGCGAGGAACGAGGTGGATCGTGGCGCCGGGCATCCGGGCGGCGAGGGCCGCGGCGAGGGTGTCCCTGCGCAGCGCCAGCTCGGTGCCGAGCGCGGCGAGGTGGCGCCGCCAGGCGGGCGAGCCGACGAACTCCAGCGCCGTCTCCTGGAGCGGCCTGGCGACGAAGAACGACTCCACGAGCTGGCTCGCCCTCAGCCGTCGCGCGGCGGGGCCTCGGGCGACGACCCCGGCGACCCGCAGGTTCGGCGACAGGACCTTGGTCAGGGAGTTGATGTGCACGACCGTGCCGTGGGCGTCCAGCGCGACCATCGGCGGAGGTGCGGGGGCGGTGGTGAAGTAGCGCGCGTAGTCGTCCTCGATCACGAACGCCCCGGCGGCGCGGGCGATCGCCAGCACCTGCTCGCGCCGCTCCAGGGGCAGGGTCGCGCCCGTGGGGTTGTGCAGGGTCGGCTGGCAGAGGAAAACCCGCGCGCCGGTCACGGCGAACGCCTCCGCGAGGAGTTCGGGCCGCACCCCCTCGCGGTCCATGGGCACGGCCGTCGCGCGAAGTCCCGCGGCCCGCGCGGCCGCGAGCGCGCCCGGGTAGGTGGGGGTCTCGACGAGTACGGGGGTGCCGGGGGCCGTGAGGGCGCGGAAAGCGTGAATGAGCGCCGTCTGCCCGCCGCTGACGATCAGGACGTCCGACGGGGTGACGTCACCTCCCAGTTCCTGGGCGAACCACCTGCGCAGCTCGGGCAGACCGCTCAGCGGAGGCATCTCCCAGACGTCGGGACGGCGCAGCGCGCGGGAGGCGGCGGCCGACAGCGCCCTGGAGGGGCGCAGGGCCGGGTTGAGGTAGCCGCCGGTGAGCGGGATGACCCCCTCGGGTGGCGAGGCGAGAAGTCCGCTCACCTCGCTGTCGTCCACCACCCTGTCGCCCAGCGCCACCGTTTGCCATGACATGTCGGCGTTGTCGCCGCCCCGTGTGATCGCCGGAGCCACGTAGGCCCCGCTCCCGGGTTTGGTGATCACCCGTCCCTCGGCGGCGAGTCTGCCGATCGCGCGTGACACGGTCACCGGGCTCACATTGTGCAGCCGGACCAGCTCCCGGCTCGACGGCAGCCGGTCACCCGGGCGGAGCCGCGACACCTCCTCACGGAGCGTGGCGGTGAGCCGGACGATACTGCTATCGTCATTCATGAGTGAAAAGAGTAGCGCTATCGTGCCAAATCGGATAGCGGCGGGTACGGTCCCGCCCGCAGAGGTGCTGCCCGGCCTCGCCTCCCCGGGAAAGGCGCGTCACGACCGGCGACCGGGTGGCGCGACGTCGCCGGAGGCGCCGGGCGGAGCGTGGCGGGGGACCCTGCTGGCAGGGCTCGGGGTGCTGGCCTTCTCGGGCTCGTTCCCGGCGACGGTCTTCGCGATGGAGGGTTTCGACCCCTACCTGGTGGCCGTCGGCCGGGCCGTCGTCGCCGCGGTCGCGGCCGCCGTGTTCCTGCTCGCGGCGAGAGTGCCGTTGCTGCCGCCCAGGTCCCAGCTCCGGTCGTACGGCGTCATCGTGGCGGGCGTGGTGTTCGGCTTCCCTCTTTTCAGCGGTCTCGCGCTTCACGCCGGGGCCTCCACCTCGCACGCCGCCGTGGTGATCGGGCTGCTGCCCGCCGCCACCGCCGCCTGCGCGGTGCTGCGGGCGGGGGAGCGGCCCAAGGCGCTGTTCTGGGTGTCCTGCGGCCTCGGGGCCGTGTCGATCACCGTCTTCACCCTCAGCATGGGCGGCGGTCACATCACCGGAGCCGACCTGCTGCTCGTCGGCGCGCTGCTGTCGGCCGCCGTCGGCTACACCGAGGGTGGGCGCCTGGCCCGTGACACCCCCGGCTGGAGGGTGATCTCCCACACCCTCGTCCTCGCCGCACCGCTGACCGTGCCGATCACCGTCGCGCTCGCGCTGGCCACCGATTCGCGGCCCACCACCGCCTCACTCGCCGGGTTCGCGTACGTCGGCCTGGTCTCGATGTTCCTCGGCTTCATCCCCTGGTACGCGGGCCTGGCCATGGGCGGCATCGCCCGCGCCGGGCAGACCCAGCTCGCCCAGCCGCTGCTGACGCTGCTGTGGGCCTGGCTGCTGCTCGGCGAACTCTTCGGCCCGGTCACCATCGCGGCGGCGCTGGCCGTCCTCGCGTGCGTCGCCCTGACGCAGCGGGCCCGCTCCTGAGAGGTCCTCGAAGGACGTGACGCACAGCCGCAAAAAAGTGAAACTAGGCTGTCACAGTGAGACGAGGTCCGTGCGGCGGCGCGGCCATGCCGCTCTCGTGCTGCTGACGCTGGCGGCGGGGGCGATGGACGCGGTCGCCTTCCTCGGGCTCGGTGGCGTCTTCACCGCGAACATGACCGGCAACCTCATCCTCTTCGCCCTCGCCGGCCGCGAGGAGTGGGTGCTTCACGCGCTGCGTTCCGGACTCGCCTGCGTGGGGTTCAGCGTGGGGCTTCTCATCGGCTTCAGGATGCCGGGACGTCACGGGGGGAACGCGTTGTGGCCGTCGGCCGTCATCAGGCCCCTGTGGGCCGACCTGGCCCTCCAGATCGCCCTTCTCGCCGGCTGGACGCTCAGCGGGGGCGCGCCCGGCCCGGCCGTGATCCTCGCGCTGATCGGGGCGGGATCCTGCGCCATGGGCATGCAGGCCGCGGCGGCCCGCCGGGTCGGCCTGGCCGGCGTCACGACCACGTTCGTCACGGGCACCCTCACCTCGCTGTTCGAGACCTCGGTGTCGGGCCGGTCCACCGACAACCGGCGCCGGGCCGCCGTCATCGTCGCCCTCGTCCTCGGCGCCCTCTGCGCGTCCCTGCTCCTGCGCTTCGCGCCCCCCTGGGCCGCCGTGATCGCCCCGGCCTTCACACTCCTCGCACTCGCCGTCGCGCACCCGTACGGGCTCCGGGGACGGCCGGCCCGGGGGAACGGCCGGGGGAGCCGGTGATGATTCGCCGCTTTCCGGTTTCCGGACGGGAAGAACGGATATTCCACGGTGGGTCGGCTGTGGGACTGTCGCTCGGACGGTGAATCGCTTAGAAATGAGGTTGGGACTCCGACTCTCAGTCTCGCCGATCACGACGGCCGAGGTGAGCGGAGATCCTCCGGTGAACCTAAGGAGATGACTCGTGGGCATGGGCCTCGCGGTAGGAGATGTGGTCGAGGACTTCGAACTCCTCGACGAGACGGGCACGCCGAGGCGGCTCAGCGAGTTTCTGGCCAAGGGGCCGGTGGTGCTCTTCTTCTATCCGGCGGCGATGACCTCCGGGTGCACGCTCGAGAGCTGCCACTTCCGCGACATGGCCGCCGAGTTCGCCGCCGAGGGAGCGACCAGGATCGGGATCAGCCGCGACCGGGTCGAGCGGCAGGCGAGGTTCGCCAAGGCCAACCAGCTGGACTTTCCCCTGCTCTCCGACCCCGAAGGCGCCGTCGCCCGTCGCCTCGGCGCCCGCCGTACCGTCGCGGTGGGACCGTTTCTCACCCGTCGGATGACCTTCGTCATCGACGTGGACCACCGCCTCCTGGAAGTGATCCACAGCGAGACCTCCATGGAGGCGCACGCCGACCGCGCGATCGAAGTCCTCCGCTCCCGCCCACGCCTCTGACCTTCATGGGCCCGGTGCCCTCCCGTCGCGGCGGACGCGGCGGTCAGGGGTGCAGGGGGTGGGTGTACACGAGGCGGAAGCGGTCGCCGGGGATGACGATGTCGCTCGTCTCCACCGGTCGGTCCCCCGCCCAGTGGGTGCGTTCGACGTGCAGGACCTGGACGCCCGCGGGCAGGGCGAGGGCGTCGCTCTCGGCCGGTTGCGGGACGCGGGTGTAGACCTGCTCGACGATCTCGGTGACCTTGACGCCGATCGCCGACAGGCGGGCGATCAGGCTTCGGGGGCTCTCCTCCGTGATCTCACCGAACTCGGCGGGCTCGTAGGAGGTGGCGAGCTGGATCGGCTTGCCGTCGCCGCGGAAGACGTAGTGGGTGCGGGTGACCGGGGCCGATTCGTCCAGCCGCAGGCGGTGGGCGATGTCGGGGGTGGCGTCGGCGGGCTCGGCCCGCCAGTCCCAGGTGGCCCGGGTGCCCTGCGACTGGATGTCGGCGCCGAAGGGGGTGGGGTGGTCATGGAAACGCCATCGGTGCAGGGGGAGCAGCACCGGCTGCTCCCGTACGTAGTGGCCCGAGCCGACGCGGCCGACGATGAGGCCCTCGGCGGCGAGCACGCGCAGCGCGTGCCGGGCGGCCGTCTCGCCCACGCCGTATTTCCTGGTCAGCTGGGCGCGAGAGGGGATCGAGGCGCCGGGGGGAAGGGAGCCGTCGACGATCTGGCGCCGGATGTCGGCGACGACGCGCAGGTAGACAGGATCGGAGCTTGCCACGTGTCCATCCCTGGGGTCTGGGGCGTTGCCCCATCCTGCCGTATTCGATACGCGACGCAGGGTAATGGCTCCGATTTGGAGCTCCAACTTTACCGTTATCCCCAGAAGGATCCAAAAATATCTCAGAGACCTTGTAACGCCCGCGTAAGGACCGCCGATTCAACGGTAGAGGTCGTCGATGTGTGTACCCCCGAGCACATATCGGCGGCCTCTTTCTCGTTCGGGGAAGTCAGTGTCGCCACCAAAGCGGACAAAAGCCCTATTTGTCTGTAAATGGGTGAGGGGTGCGGTTGACGGGGTCCGTCGCCGCGACGGCGTATATCCACGTGTACGGTGTGCAGCGGGCACCTCGGGGGGATGTTCGCTCTTGGGCCCATCGGTGGACGGAGGTTAGGCGGGGTGGCGGGGTCCACCGTTTCAACGGATCCGGGTAGCGTTCGGTCTATGGCAGCGCCAACTGGAACCTCCGACGCCCCCTTCGGCCGCATGCTGACCGCCATGGTCACGCCGTTCACAAGTGACGGAGCGGTCGACTACGAGACAGCGGGTCGCCTCGCCACCTACCTGGTGGACGAGCAGCGTAACGACGGCATCGTCGTGAGCGGTACGACGGGGGAGTCCCCGACGACCACCGACGACGAGAAGGAGCGCCTCCTGCGCGCCGTCGTCGAGGCGGTCGGTGATCGCGCCATGGTCGTCGCCGGAGCCGGGACCAACGACACCCACCACAGCGTGGAGCTTGCCAGGTCCGCCGAGCGCGCCGGGGCCCACGGTCTCCTGCTGGTGACGCCCTACTACAGCAAGCCTCCCCAGGAGGGGATCTACCGCCACTTCGCCACCGTGGCCGACGCGACGGCCCTGCCGGCCATGCTCTACGACATTCCCGGCCGGAGCGGCGTGCCGATCCTGAGCGAGACACTCGCCAGGCTCGCCCGGCACGAGCGGATCGTCGCGGTGAAGGACGCCAAGGCCGATCTGTTCGAGGGGACGCAGGTCATCGCGTCCACCGGCCTCGCCTACTACTCGGGTGACGACACGCTCAACCTGCCGTGGCTGTCGGTGGGAGCCGTGGGGTGCGTCAGCGTGATCGGCCACGTCGCGGGCGCGGAGATCGCCGCGATGATCGAGGCGTACCGCTCGGGGGATGTCGCGGGCGCGCTCGCCGTCCACCGCAGGCTGCTTCCCGTGGTCTCCGGGATCATGATGCAGGCCGGTGGCGCGATCATGGCGAAGGCGGCGCTCTCTCTGGTCGGACGGCCCGCGGGGCCGATGCGGCCACCCCTGGTGGAGGCGACAGGGGAGCAACTCGCCAGGTTGCGCGAAGACTTGATCGCGGGCGGTGTGAAGCTGCCCGACGAAGTCGTGACATGAGATAAGACACTGCGGCCCTCACCGGCCGCATTCGGGAGGAACGAGAGTTTGCGAGAGAGAAGACACAAGGGTCCGCTGGGGGACGGAGTGCTCGGCGAGGGAGTGGTCCTGCTGCCCACGAGGGCTTCCGTCGCATGTGAGACCTCTGAGAGAGGTGTGGCCGGATGAGTCACCCCCATCCCGAACTCGGGCTGCCGCCCGCGCTGGTCGACGGTGCCCTGCGCATCGTCGCGCTGGGCGGGCTCGGCGAGATCGGCCGCAACATGGCCGTGTTCGAGTACGAAGGCCGGTTGCTGATCGTCGACTGCGGGGTGCTATTCCCCGAGCCCGACCAGCCCGGCATCGACCTGATCCTGCCCGACTTCGAATACATCCGGGACCGCCTGGACGACGTCGAGGCCGTGGTCCTGACCCACGCGCACGAGGACCACATCGGTGCCGTGCCCTATCTGCTGCGCGAGCGCCGCGACATCCCGATCGTGGGATCGAAGCTGACGCTGGCGCTGATCGAGGCCAAGCTCACCGAGCACCGCATCCAGCCGACCAAACGTGAGGTCGTGGAAGGCGAGCGGCACAGGTTCGGGCCGTTCGAGTGCGAGTTCCTCGCCGTCAACCACTCCATTCCCGACGCGCTCGCCGTCGCGATCAGGACGCCCGCGGGCATCGTCCTGCACACCGGCGACTTCCGGATGGACCAGCTGCCCAGCGACGGGCGGCTGACCGACCTGGGCGGGTTCGCCAGGCTCGGCGCCGAGGGCGTCGACCTGCTGATGTCCGACTCGACCAACGCCGAGGTGCCGGGTTTCGTCACCAGTGAGCGGGAGATCGCGCCGGTCATCGACGAGGTTGTCCGCACCGCGAGCAAGCGTGTGATCGTGGCGAGCTTCGCCTCCCACATCCACCGCGTCCAGCAGGTCATCGACGCGGCGGAGAAGCACGGCCGCAAGGTCGCGCTGGTCGGCCGTTCGATGGTGCGCAACATGGGCGTCGCCCGCGACCTGGGCTACCTGAGGGTCTCGCCCGGTCTGATCGTCGACGCCAAGGAGATCGAGGGCCGTCCGCCGGAGGACGTGGTGCTGATCTGCACCGGGTCCCAGGGTGAGCCGATGGCGGCGCTGTCACGCATGGCCAACCGCGACCACCCGATCCGGATCGCCGAAGGCGACACGGTTCTCCTGGCCTCCTCGCTGGTGCCGGGCAACGAGACCGCGGTGAACAACGTGATCAACGGGCTGTCCCGTTGGGGCGCCCGCGTGGTGCACAAGGGCAACGCTAAGGTGCACGTCTCCGGGCACGCCGCCGCGGGCGAGCTGCTGTACGTGCTCAACCTGACGCGGCCGTCCAACTTCATGCCGGTGCACGGTGAATGGCGTCACCTGCGGGCACACGCCAAGCTCGCAGCGCTGACCGGGGTTCCCGACGACCACATCGTGATCGCCGAGGACGGCGTCGTGGTGGACCTGATCGACGGCCGGGCCAAGATCGTGGGCGCGGTTCCCGCCGGTTACGTCTACGTGGACGGCACCTCGGTGGGCGACGTCACCGACTTCGCGCTGAAGGATCGCCGCATCCTGGGCGAGGAGGGCTTCATCTCCATCGTCATCGTGGTCGACACCGCCACCGGCAAGCTCGCCGGGGGCCCGGAGATCCACGCCAGGGGATCCGGCATCGACCCGGCCATGTTCGACGACATCCTGCCGCAGGTCGAGAGGGCGCTGCAGGAGAACGCGGCCGACGGGGTGGTGGACATCCAGCAGGTCCGCCGCGTGGTCCGCAGGACCGTGGGGCGCTGGGTGAGCGACACCTACCGCCGTCGCCCGATGATCATTCCCGTGGTGGTCGAGGTCTGACTCCGCACCGTACGGCGGCCTCACCGGCCGCCGTACGGGCCCTGCCGGGGCATGGAAGACGCTTTCGGACATTCGTTGCTCTTCACCACTTTTTGTGAAGTATCAACCGATCTTGCGAAATGCGGTCGAGGGTCAGCCGCTCCGGCGAGTCGGCGCGCAATCCACCACCCGTCTCGTTAACCTCCCTAGCATGGCCACCCGTACGTCTAAAGGATCCTCAGGAAAGCCCCCCGGGAAGGGGTCCTCCGGTCGTTCGGGCACCTCCCAGGCCCGTACGGCCTCCGCCAGACGGCCGCCCGCCGCCCGGAAGAGGAGCGCGACTCAGGCCCGCAGGCCCTCGCCCCAGCACGACCCGATCAGCTGGGTGCTCATCATGATCGGCAAGCTGTTCATGGGCATCTGGATGCTCCTGGCGGGGGGCATCGGCAGCGCCGCGCGGGCCCTGGGGCAGAACGCGCGTGAGCTCGACCCCGTCCACCGCCGCGACGGGCTCGGCCTGGCGGTGTTCGCCGGGGCGGTCGTGCTCGCCGCCATGACCTGGCGGAAGAACACCGGCACGGTCTCCACCGTGGTCGACGGCGTCATGCGCGGCGTCTTCGGCTCGCTGACCTGGGTGATCCCGATCCTGCTCGTGCTGCTGGCCTGGCGGCTGCTACGCCACCCCGACCAGAACGCCGACACCGGCCGGATGATCATCGGCTGGTCCGCCCTGACCATCGGCGTGCTAGGCGTCGTGCACGTGGTCCACAACACCCCGTACCCGTCCGGGGGAGACTCCGACGGCATGGACAAGGTGTCGGCCGCCGGAGGCATGGTCGGCTTCATCGTCTCCGCGCCCCCGGCGAGCATCCTGCCGTCCTTCATCACCATCCCGCTGCTGCTGATCCTGTCGGGCTTCGGCATCCTGGTGATCACCGCGACGCCGGTGCACCGGGTCCCCGAGCGGCTGGCAGAGATCCGGCACATGCTCTTCAACCGGGATGTGCCCCCCGCGCCGCGCGTGTCCAGGAAGAAGCCCTCCACCCGTAAGAAGCCGGAGTCCGAGGGCGACGAGCTCGGCGACCACGTCAAGCCCTACGACACGCCCCTGGTCGCCGATACGCCCGGCGGGTCCCCGGAACACTCCCCGGAGATCGTGCCCGGCCTGGTGGAGGACGATGCGGCGGAGGCGGTGGTCAGGGCCGCGCCCCCCGAGCCGTCCCCGGCCCCGCGCAAGGTCGAGCAGCTCGTCCTGTCCTCCCAGGCCGGCCCGTACACCCTGCCCGAGCCGCAGCTCCTGCGCCCCGGCACCGCGCCCAAGCCGCAGACGAAGGCCAACACCGTCGTCGTCAACGCGCTGACCAGCGTGATGGAGCAGTTCGCCATCGACGCCCAGGTGATCGGCTTCACCCGGGGGCCGACGGTGACGCGCTACGAGATCGAGCTCGGCCCGGCGGTCAAGGTCGAGAAGGTCACCGCGCTCACCAAGAACATCGCGTACGCGGTCAAGTCGGCCGATGTCCGGATCCTTTCTCCGATCCCCGGGAAGTCGGCGATCGGGGTCGAGATCCCCAACACCGACAAGGACCTCGTCTCGCTGGGCGACATCCTGCGTTCCCCGGTGGCCCAGGCCGACCACCACCCGATGATCGTCGGGCTCGGCAAGGACGTCGAGGGGCGCACGATAGTGGCCAACCTGGCCAAGATGCCGCACCTGCTCATCGCGGGCGCCACCGGCGCGGGCAAGTCGGTCTGCGTGAACGGACTGATCACCTCGATCCTGATGCGCGCCACCCCCGACGAGGTCCGCATGGTCCTGGTCGACCCAAAGCGGGTCGAGCTCAGCGTCTACGAGGGCATCCCGCACCTCATCACGCCGATCATCACCAACCCCAAGAAGGCCGCGGAGGCGCTGGAGTGGGTCGTCGGTGAGATGGACCGCCGCTACGACGACCTCGCCGCCAGCGGCTTCCGGCACGTCGACGACTTCAACAAGGCGGTCCGCACCGGCAAGCTGGTGGCGCCGCCGGGCAGCGAGCGCGTCTACCAGCCCTACCCGTACCTACTGGTGATCGTCGACGAGCTCGCCGACCTGATGATGGTCGCCCCGCGCGACGTCGAGGACTCCATCGTCCGCATCACCCAGCTGGCCCGCGCCGCGGGCATCCACCTGGTCATCGCCACCCAGCGCCCCAGCGTGGACGTGGTCACCGGCCTGATCAAGGCCAACGTGCCCTCCCGGCTCGCCTTCGCCACCTCCTCGCTGGCCGACTCCCGGGTCATCCTGGACCAGCCGGGTGCCGAGAAGCTCGTCGGGCAGGGCGACTCGCTCTTCCTGCCGATGGGCGCGAGCAAGCCCATGCGGCTGCAGAACGCCTTCGTCTCCGAGAAGGAGATCGGCGAGATCGTCGGGCACTGCAAGGCCCAGATGACGGTCGAGTACCGCGAGGACGTGTCCGTCGTGGCGACCGCGAAGAAGGAGATCGACGAGGACATCGGCGACGACCTCGACCTGCTGGTCCAGGCGGCCGAGCTCATCGTGACCACCCAGTTCGGCTCGACCTCGATGCTTCAGCGCAAGCTCAGGGTCGGCTTCGCCAAGGCGGGTCGCCTGATGGATCTGCTGGAGAGCAGGAACGTCGTCGGGCCCAGCGAGGGGTCGAAGGCGAGGGAGGTCATGGTCAAACCCGACGATCTCCCCGGCCTTCTGGTCGACCTGCGCGGGGGCTGACGGCGCCGCACAGGGACGGGGAGGGAACGCGGAGGAGCACGGTCGGGGGTGTCCGTATCGGGGGCGTCGTGTGCTCCGGCCGGGCTCCTGCCGGGGGTGTCGCGTGCTCTGGACGACCTGTATCGAAGGCGTCAGCCCATATCGGGGGGATATCGCCTTTTATGGCTGGCCCGCGCGGGGATGACGGCACCGTACGGGAAGGGCACCCCCGCCGCACACCTCCCGCCCGGTTACTGATTGAATAGGTATCGCTACGCAACGTCGGGGGCTGGGAGGCGTGCGCCATGGGCATTGGAAGCGATCTGGCGGATGCCAGGCGGTCGATGGGGATGACCGTCGGGCAGTTGAGCGCGCGGACACGCATTCGCGAGGTTCTCATCCAGGCAATCGAGAGGAACGACTTCTCCCAATGCGGGGGAGATTTCTACGCGCGAGGCCATATAAGAAACATCGCCAAGGTCGTCGACCTCGATCCCGAGACGCTGGTGCACCGCTACGACGAGCAGCACGGGGGCGTGCCGCTGCCGGTGCGGGCCTCCAGCGTCTTCCAGGCCGACATGCCCCTGAAGATCCGCGAGCGCCGCTCGCCCAACTGGACGACGGCGATGGCGGTGGCGCTGGGCATCGTGGTCATCTTCGGTGTGGTGCGGACCATGGGCGGGGGAGACACTCCCGTGGCGGATCTCCGTCCCATGCCGGTGCCCGCCGTGCCGCCGCCCTCGGCGGGCTCGGGCCCCGACTCACCGCGCCGGGCGGCGTCGCTGGCCGAGGAGAAGCGGCGCGACATGGTCGTCCTCCAGGTCAAGGCGAAGCGCACCTCCTGGCTCGACGTGCAGGACGCGGGCGGCCGGAGGATCTTCTCGGGGACGCTCGCGGCGGGCAAGACCTCGACCTGGAAGGCGAAGGCCGGCATAAGGGTCACTTTCGGCGACGGAGGAGCCGTCTCACTGAAGGTGAACGGTAAGGACGTGGGCGCACCCGGCCGTCGAGGACAGGTCGTCAACCGCTCCTACGAGGCCCCCGCAGCCAAGAAGCGCTAGGTCAGGCCGATGTGGAACGCCTCACGCACCGCGCGTCCGGGGAGGTCGCAGGGCTCCGGGGCCGCCCGCGACGGCGGCGTGCCCGGGGTGGGGCGTTGCCTGAACGGGGGTCCGGATGGGGGCCTCAATGGGGGCCTCAATGGGGGGAGGTGCATCGGGTAGTGGCCAACTCCCGATACCGTAGTGTTCACCATGTCATCCCGCCGAACCGCATCGCTGATCACGCTTGGTTGCGCACGCAACGAGGTCGACTCCGAGGAACTCGCCGCTCGCCTTGAGGCTGCCGGTTGGCAGCTGGGCGACGACGATCCCGACGTCGTCGTCGTCAACACGTGCGGCTTCATCGACTCGGCGAAAAAGGACTCCATCGACACGCTGCTCGCCGCGGCCGACTCCGGGGCCAAGGTGGTCGCCGCGGGCTGCATGGCGGAGCGATACGGCGACCAGCTCGCCGACGCGCTGCCCGAGGCCGCGGCCGTCATCTCCTTCGACGACTACACCGACATCGGCACGCGTCTCGACGATGTGCTGGAGGGCAGGCCGCTCGTCCCGCACAGTCCCCGCGACCGCAGGACCCTGCTGCCCATCTCCCCGGTGGAACGCGCCGCGGCCCCCAGGACCGGTATTCCCGGCCACGGCGAGCTGCCCGAGGGCCTGGCCCCCGCGAGCGGCCCCCGGCCGCTCCGCAAGCGCCTGGGTGACGGCCCGGTGGCCTCACTGAAACTCGCCTCCGGCTGCGACCGGCGCTGTACGTTCTGCGCCATCCCCGCCTTCCGCGGAGCCTACGTCTCGCGCGGCGCCGAGGAGCTCCTCGGCGAGGCCGCCTGGCTGGCCGAGCAGGGCGTGAAGGAGCTGGTGCTGGTCAGCGAGAACTCCACCTCCTACGGCAAGGATCTGGGCGACCTGAGGGCGCTGGAGAAGCTCCTGCCCTCCATCGCCGCGACCGAGGGCGTCGAGCGGGTGCGCGTCAGCTATCTGCAGCCCGCAGAGCTCCGCCCCGGACTGCTGGAGATCATCGCCTCGACCGAGGGCGTGGCCCCCTACTTCGACCTGTCCTTCCAGCACGCGAGTGGCCCGGTGCTGCGCCGGATGCGCCGCTTCGGTGACCCCCGGCGTTTCCTGGACCTCCTGGAGTCGATTCGTGCCCACGCGCCCGAGGCGGGTGTGCGCTCCAACTTCATCGTGGGTTTCCCCGGCGAGACCGAGGAGGAGTTCGGGGAGCTGGTGGGCTTCCTGGAGGAGGCCAGGCTCGACGTCATCGGCGTCTTCGGCTACTCCGACGAGGACGGCACCGAGGCGGCCTCGCTCCCCGGCAAGCTCGACCAGGAGATCGTCGACGCCCGGGTGTCCGCCCTCACCGAGCTGGCCGAGGAGCTCATGGCTCAGCGGGCCGAGGAGCGGATCGGGACCGAGGTCGACGTCCTGATCGAAGAGGACCTGGGCGACGGCGGTTACGAGGGCCGTGCCGCCCACCAGGGGCCCGAGGTGGACGGGTCCGTAACGGTCCAGGGCATCGGGCTGGTGCCGGGCCAGATCGTCCGGGCCGTCGTGGTCGACTCGGAGGGGGTCGACCTGATCGCCCGCATCAAGGCGGCCCCATGAGTGCGCCGCCGGGCCGGGAGAGCGTATGACCAACACGCCAGAGACCGGCACCGACTCGACAGCGGCATCCGCGCGCCCCAAGGTGAGCGCCTGGAACATCGCCAACGTCGTGACGGTGATACGACTGGCGATGGTTCCGTTCTTCGCGGCCTGCCTCTTCTTCCCCGGAACCGGCTGGCGGGCCGCGGCGCTGGTGGTCTTTCTGGTGGCCTCGCTCACCGACCTGCTCGACGGCGAACTGGCCCGCCGTTACGGCCTGATCACCGACTTCGGGAAGATCGCCGACCCGATCGCCGACAAGGCCCTCATCGGCGCAGCCCTGATCAGTCTCTCCATCCTGGGAGAGCTGCCCTGGTGGGTCACCGCCGTGATCCTGGGCAGGGAGTTGGGTGTCACCACGTTGAGGTTCGCGGTCATCCGGCACGGTGTCATCCCGGCCAGTTACGGCGGGAAGGTGAAGACCGTCCTGCAGATCGCCGCGATCGTCTCCTACATCTGGCCGGGTGTGCCCGACCCGATCCGCTGGGTCGTGATGGGCGCGGCGGCTCTCGTCACCGTCGTCACCGGCCTCGACTACGTGATCCGGGCGATCAAGCTGCGGCAGGTCGCGAAGCGGGCGCGAGCCAGATGAAGACGGGCGCCGAGTCTGTGAGGTGGGCCGTATGAGTCAACGCCCGCTCGCGACCACCGAGATCCTCTCCCTTCTCGTCCGCAGGGGCGAGACGGTGGCGGTGGCCGAGTCGCTGACCGCCGGGCTGATCTGCGCGGCCCTCACCGGTCCTCCCGGGGCTTCGGCGGCCTTCCTGGGCGGGGTCGTCTCCTACGCCACCGAACTCAAGCACCGGCTGCTGAACGTTCCCGCGGATCTGCTCGCCCGCGAGGGGGCGGTACACCCGGGGGTCGCCGCCGCCATGGCCGAAGGGGTACGCCTTCTCGTTGGTTCCACGTACGGTCTGGCGGTCACCGGGGTGGCCGGCCCGGAGCCGCAGGATGGTAAACCGGTGGGCACTGTGCATCTCGCTGTTAGCGGTCCGGAAGGGCGGGTATGGCACCGAGATCCGCGGCTCTCCGGGACGCGCGATCAGATCCGGGAGGCGACCGTGAATGAGGCCGTAGACCTCCTCCGAGGTGTGCTGGAGGCGAACGTGAGGGAACATTCAGGATGATTACCGCGTTACGTCCCCAGCGAACATGCTCCACATGGTCTGCCGCGTTGTCGGTGGATACAGGTACGGTGGAACTGTGAGTGAGGTAAAGGTCAAGCGATGATGACGGCGAGGAGTATGTACCAAGGGTCGCGTTCGAAGAACGGGCGGCACGAACCGATAGCGCGGAGTGTCGTGAAGACGCCCGCGCCGGGGAGGGAGCGACAGATGGTCCTGCTGCGTCAGCTGCTCGGTGACGTGCTGCGGCGGCTTAGGGTGCGCCAGAGTCGCACCCTTCGTGAGGTGTCCACATTGGCTCGGGTTTCTCTCGGATATCTGTCCGAGGTGGAGCGCGGTCAAAAGGAGGCCTCTTCGGAGCTGCTCGCGTCGATCTGCGGTGCCTTGGGCGTGCCGCTTTCACAGGTTCTCCGTGAGGTTTCCGATCAATTTGCCCTGGCCGAGCTGCAGCATGCTCCGGTCCTGGCGAACGATGTTCCCGAGCGGGAGCGTCTGCCGATTCCCGAAACCGTGCCTGATTCCGTGTTCCCCGAGGTCAACGACATGGTCGCCGCCTAGCTGGTCGGTTCTTCCGGCTGGCAGTGACGGCACCAGACGATCAGCCGTTCCTGCGGCTGTTCGCCCATCTCCCCACGACTGATCCGGCGTCCGCAGCGCAGGCAAGGCCGCCCGGCCCTGCCGTAGACCCAGGTGCTCCGTCCCGGACGGAGGTCGCCCGTCGTTGTCCTGCTCGGGCGTTCCCTGTTGGCGTTCAGCAATCGCCGTGCGATCGACACGATCGCCCCCAGATCCTCAATGGCCCCTACGGGTCGCCACGGCGACACTCCGGCGAGAAAAAGCGTCTCGGCGCGATAGATGGTGCCGATTCCCGCCAGGTTGCGTTGATCGAGCAGCGCGACCCCGATGCTCGTTTCAGGCCGCCGTGCCAGCCGCCGTACGGCTTCGGCCTCGTCCCAGTCCTCCCCGAGCAGATCGGGTCCGAGGTGCCCGACGAGCAGCCCTTCCCGCTCGGTCGCCACCAGATCGACCATGCCCAGTCGTATCCCCGCCGCCTGCCATTTCGCGTTGGCGAGCACCAGGCGGACGACATCGCCACCGGGCAGCCCACGTCCCGCGGGTGAGATCTGCCAGTAGCCCTCCATCCGCAGGTGGGTGTGGACGGTGAGCCCGCCCTCGACCCTGGTGAGCAGATGCTTGCCGCGCGAGACGGTCTCCAGCACCGCGCGTCCGGTCAGGTCGGCGGTGGAGTGGCGGGGCACGCGGAAGTCCGAGCGGGTGAGCAGCCGTCCGTCGAGCGCCCGGCCGAGCCGCACTGCGGAGCGGCGGACGACGTCACCCTCGGGCACGGCGCCCACCCCGAGACGTGGGCCGCTCCCGTGAGGCGAGCCGGTCGAGTGGGACGGACGCAACCCGCGAACCGGACCCGTCTCGGGTGGTGGGCCGGCCGCGTGGGACGAGGTTTCGTGAGACGGGCCGGTCTCGGACGGGAGGCCGGTTCCGGAAGGACACGGCCGGCCGGAACCCTGTGGGCGGCCACCCCGGCACGATCAGTCCCAGGCCGCGGGGTCCGCGGACAGGCTGCGGACCCGCTCGGGGAGGGCGCCGGTGGCCACGTTCTCCAGCGTGACCTCCTCCAGGATCGCCCGTTCGCTGGCGCGCAGCGCGATCCAGACCTGCTGCAGCGATTCGGCGGGACCCCGGTATCCGACGTGCTCGGGCCGCTCCCCTCTGACATTGGCGAGCGGGCCGTCAACGGCGCGGATCACATCGGCGAGGCTGATCTCGGCGGGCGGGCGAGCCAGTACGTAGCCCCCCTCGGGGCCGCGCTGGCCGCGAACCAGTCCGGCGCGGCGCATCTGAAGCAGGATGTTCTCAAGATACTTAGGAGGCATGTCCTGCTCTTTGGCCAGCTCACCCACCGTGGTAGGGCCGTCACCCGCGGCGGCGAGTTCGGCGGCGGCACGGAGGGCATAGTCGACACGAGCGGATAGGCGCATGTAGCCGATTATCCCGCCTGCTATTGGTTCCTTACGCGCGAGGGGCCGAAGGAGGTGAAATCACCCCCGTCGCTCTCGGTGACGACGGGCACGTAGGGCGCCGCGCCGGTGTGTCCCGGCGGGTGCGCGACACGGTGGTGAGGTGCCGTCGCGGGGGTACGGCCCGGCGGCGGAGCGAGGCGGGCGGTGGGGATCTCCTCGGGGTTCCGGAAGTGATGTTGCAGGTCAGAGGTGTGTCCGGGGTGTGTGCCATGAGGATGAGGCGTCTTTGGGGGCTCTCGTGGGCCCAGTCGTACCACCGCACCGCGGCTCACTCGGTAGGGGGCGGTGTGCTCCGTTCCAGATCGCGCCCGATAGGCGAAATTCCCGATATATTCGTAATGTCGGAAGCTTGGACGCCTCCGCCCCGGCTCCGGACCGGACCGGACCGTGGCGATGGCGTCCATGTCGAAGCCTGCCTCGCCCCCGGCCGCGAGGGCTTGCCGGAAAGAATCTTTGCCGCTTTTTGGGAGCGTTCCACGCAGCGGGCAGGCGTCGCGGGCCCTCGTCCTGCGGGCATCGCGGCGGCGGGTGTGGGAGAGGTGTGGCGAAACGGCGATGGGCGGGAGGGGGGCGGTGCCGGGGTGTCCTCAGCAGCCCTCGCGGGGCGAGGGCAGGGCTAAACTGTCAGGAAGCCTTATTAAGAATAGAGTTCTTATTCCTGATTGAAGGTAATCGCGACGGGGAAGCGACGAGCAAAAGAGGAAGCGGCGAGCAAGAGAGCATGCGTATGGAGCGACGTCCTGGCGTGCCCAGGCTACTGAGGGAGATCAACGACAGGGCCGCCCTGGAGTTGCTGCTCGCTTCCGGACCGCTGACGCGGGGGCAGATCGGCGAGCTCACGGGCCTTTCCAAGGTGACGGCGTCGCAGACACTCGCCCGCCTGGAAGGGCGCGGGCTGGTGGAGGTGGCGGGGGAGCAGGCGGGAGGCCGGGGGCCCAATGCCGCCCTTTATGGGATTATTTCCTCCTCGGCCTATGTGGCAGGTCTGGACGTCGGCCCGGAATTCGTCACGACCGCCATCGCCGATATTCACGGGGAGATCATCGCCGAGGTGCAGGTGGCACCGAAAGGACACGACGATCCGGTGGCCCTCGTGCACAGCGCGGTGGTCAAGGCGTGTCGGTCGGCCAAGGTCGCGCTCTCCAAACTGCGCTCGGTCGTCATCGGCACCCCCGGCGTGGTCGACCCCCGCACCGGCGACGTGCGGTTCTCCTTCGACCTGCCGGGCTGGCACGAGGGCATCCACGAGGCGCTCGCCCGTGACCTGCGCCGCGACGTCAGGATAGAGAACGACGTGAACCTCGTCGCCATCGCCGAACGCACCCTCGGTGCCGCCCGCGAGGTCGACGACTTCGTGCTCCTGTGGGTGGGACGCGGCATCGGTCTCGGTGTCGTACTCGGCGGCCGGCTGCACCGGGGTCGTTCCGGCAGCGCGGGCGAGATCGGCTACCTGCCGGTGCCCGGGGTGCCGCTGGCCGAGGACGTGCGGGCCGTGCCGGGCAGGTTGCCGTCGCTCGCCGGAGGCCTGCAGTCCCTGGTCAGCGCCGAGGCGGTCGCCGAGCTCGCCGCGACGTACGGCTTCGAGGGGGAGAGCGCCGCCGAGTGCGTCGCGGCGGCGGTCGCGGCGGGGGAGCGGGGGGAGCTCCTGATCAACGACATCGCCGGGCGGCTGGCGCTGGGGGTGGCCTCGGTGTGCGTCGTGCTCGACCCCGGGCTCGTGGTGCTCGCGGGGGAGGTGAGCAGGGCCGGAGGCGACGAGCTCACCTCCAGGATCGAGGAGGCGGTGGCGAGGAGCTGTCCGGTCAGGCCGCAGGTGGTGGCGAGCGAGGTGGAGGGCAACCCGGTGTTGCGCGGGGCCGTCATCGCCGCACTGGAACAGGCGAGGGAAGAGATCTTCACCTCCTGATTCTCCTGATCCTCCTGATTCCTCGGGGCTCCGAGGTCCTGTCGCCGGGCATGGAGTCCTCGGCGAGTCATCGGCCGAGAGTTCCTGAGGTCCGGTTCCTGGAGCGGGAGTCCTTGGCCGGGAGTTCCTGAGGTCCCGGTTCCTGGAGCTGGATTCCCTTGCCCGAGATCCCCGAGCCCCGTGCCGGCGAGTCCGGCCGTTCGGGGCTCGAGCCGTCCGGTCCGCTCTTTCGGCATCGCGAACGGTCGTCCCCGACGTCCCCGACCGCTTCGTGGCAGGTCGCTTGTCTCAGGCGTGTCACGTGTGTACCATTCTGGTTGGTTAAATAAACAAGAAACTTTCCTAATAATTCAGCATCGAGATCGCATGCCAGGGGCGAGGAGGCCCCGGCGCCTGCCCGAGGTGAGCCACCCCCGAGGGAGACGGACAGGATGTCGCACAGTCCTTTCGACCTGCGGGGAGTTCCGCTGGCGCTCCACCTGAACGGTCCCGTCGACGTCCTCGCGCTGATGGAGGCGTGCGCCGACGTGGCCGGCAAGCACCCGGTGCTCGGACACGTCAGGGTCACCCGCGCGGAGTCGACCCCGGAGCGCTACCCCGAGCTCGCCGCGGCGGAGGCCACACGCCCGTTCGACCTGGAACGCGGCCCGCTCGCCAGGTTCACGCTGGTCACGGTGGGTCCCGAGCGCGTCAGGCTGCTCTTCGCCGCGCACGGGCGAGTGTTCGACGCGGCCTCCAAGGACGTCCTGGTCCGCGACCTCGCCGACGCCTACTTCTCACGAGCGACCCTGCCGGGGCCGACGCCGCATTCCTCGCCGGTCTCGCCGTCGTACGGCTCGGCGCAGGCCGTCCCGTCCGCGCGGACGGGACGGCGCGGCGGCTCGGAGGTGGACCGCGAGGCCTCTCCGGCGACGCCCGACGGCGCCGAGGAGTTCTGGAGGGAGCGCGACCGCGAGCCCGCGGAACCGACCCTGCCCGGGCTGCGCGCCGTCCCACGCGGCACCGGTCCCGGAGAGATCGTCGAGATGGTCCTCGGCGGCGCGGAGTCCGGGGCCCTCACCGAGGCCGCCACAGAGCTCGGCGCGACCAGGTTCGAGCTGCTGCTCGCGGCCGTGGGCGTGCTGCTGCGCCGCTACGGTACCTCCGCGTCACCGCTCGCCCTCGACCTCGGCACCCGCACGCGCGAGACGCGCGACCGCGTCGGGCCGTTCGTGGCGAGGGTGCCGTTCGTTCCGCACCCCGGCCTCGAAGAGGGTCTTCCGGACTATCTGCGCACGGTCCGGGCCGAGCTCCGCGCCATGTACCGGTTTCGGCACGCGCCTCCCGAGCCGCCCTCCTCACCGGTGCTGCTCAGCTACCGCAGAAGGACGGCCGTTCCCGAGTTTCCCGGTGTCGGGGCGGGCGTGGAGTGGACCGTCTTCAACGGGGCCGCCCATGGCGCGCTGCACGTCCAGGCCGTGGACGCCGGGTCGAGCCTCACCCTCGGCCTGCGCTTCAACCCCACCGCGATCGGCCACGACGATGTGTCCGTGATCGCGGGGCACCTGCGCGCGCTGCTGCGCGCCGTCTCCGGGCACCCCCGTGCGAAGGTCGCGGATCTGGTGGCATCAGCCGATTCCATGCCCGGGGAGTCAGCCGACGCCACGCTTGAAGAGAAGCCTCCCGCGTCCGACCCGCTCGTCCCGGACCTCGGGAAGGTGAGGTAACCCTCCGTGGGGGAAGGGGCGATCACCCCCTAGGCGAGGGGGCCGGTGCCGTCAGACGCCGAGGAGCTCGGCGGCGGCCTGGGCGTTGGCGCGGGCGGCGCCGTAGGTGGCCAGGTAGGTGACACCTTCGGGTCGCCAGATCGGCAGGCCCATCTCGACCACCGTGGCGTCGGGGCGGGCGGCCAGCAGCGCGGAGACCACCGACTGGCTGACCTCGTAGCGATGGGCGTCCTTGACGACGACGATCAGGGAGCGGCCCGAGGCGCGCTCCAGGATGTCCGCCACGTCGGCCATCTCCGGCTTGACCCGCAGCACCTCCGCCTGCGGCAGCAGTGGTGTGAAGCCCCACGGTACGTCGCCGACCGCGATGGTCGGCGGGGTGTCCACCTCGACCACCAGCGGGTCGACCGGGGGCGGGGCGGAGCCGGTGAGGCTGACCGCGCGACGGGCGGCGGTGAGGCCGATCACGTCCAGCTCGGCCTCGCCGGTGCGTGGCGTGCCGAACCAGGCGCGCAGGGCGGCGACCCGCTCGGCCGCCGCCTCCAGGCGGGCCACGGGAAGCCGCCCGTCGCGGACGGCCGCGACGATCTCGTCCACGATGAGGCGGACGTCGCTCTCCGTGGGAATCGGGCCGAGGCAGAGCAGGTCGGCTCCGGCGGCGAGGGAGAGCACCGAGCCCCCGGCGAGACCGTAGGCGGCGGTGACGGCCCTCATGTCGAGGGCGTCGGTGATGATCACGCCTTCGTAGCCCATCTCGCCGCGGAGCAGGCCGGTGAGGGCGGCGGGGGAGAGCGTCGCGGGAAGCGCGCCGGTGACGGCGGGGACGCGTACGTGCGCGGTCATGATGGATCTGGTCCCGGCCTCGATCGCGGCGCGGAAGGGGGCGAGCTCGCGCTCGCGCAGCAACTCCACGGAGGCGTCGACGAGCGGGACCTCCAGGTGGGAGTCCTGCCGGGTCGCACCGTGGCCGGGAAAGTGCTTCACACAGGCGGCCACTCCGGCCGCCTGCAGGCCGTGGACCGCGGCGACGGTGTGCCGGGCGACGAGCGCGGTCTGTGACCCGAACGAGCGGGTACCGATCACCGGATTGTCGGCGGCGGTGTTGACGTCCGCGGACGGCGCCATGTCCAGGTTGATGCCGCAGCGGGCCAGTTCGTCGCCGATGGACCGGTAGACCCGCCGGGTGAGCTCGACGTCGTCCACGGCGCCGAGGGCGGCGTTGCCGGGGTACGGGCTGCCGACGTGGTAGGCGAGCCGGGTGACGTCACCCCCCTCCTCGTCCAGCGATATGACCGGATCGGCGGACACGCGCAGACGGGAGGTGAGAGCGGACAGCTGGGCGGCGTCGGCGACGTTGAAGCCGAAGAGCGTGACGCCGCCAAGACCGTTCTCCAGCTCCCGCAGGACCCACTCGGGTGCCTCGGTGCCCTGGAACGCGGCGAGCAGCGTGCCGGCGGCGAGACGACGCAGCCCCTGGTCGCCGCGATCCGCGATGAACTCAGACATGGCGGTAGGTGTTCCTTACCTGAGATGTGGGGGGTGTCGGACATGGAAGTGAACAACAAGAAAACGGGCAGGGCTGGTACGGCCCGCGCCTTGTGGGTGCGGGCCGTACCAGCACCGATGGGGTCAGCCCTTGACGGCGCCCGCGACGAGCCCGGAGACCATCCGCCGCTGCACCAGGAGGAAGAAGACGATGACCGGGATGGTCATCAGCGTGGAGGCGGCCATGATGCCGCCCCAGTCCACCGACCGCTGGCTGACGAAGTAGCGCAGCGCCACGGGCATGGTGAAGCTGCTCTGGTCGCCGATGAGCGTCAGCGCGAAGACGAACTCGTTCCACGCGGTGATGAACGAGAAGATGCTGGTCGCCACCAGCCCGGGGGCCACCAGCGGGAACAACACCCTCCAGAAGGTGGCGAACCGGCTCGCGCCGTCGATCCAGGCGGCCTCCTCCAGCTCCTTGGGCACTGCCGCGACGAAGGTCCGCAGCATCCAGATGGCGAACGGCAGCGTCATGGCGACGTTCACCACGACGAGGCCGAGGAGCTGGTCGTACAGCCCGGCCCGCCTGACCATCAGGAACAGCGGGATGAGCAGCGCCTCGCCGGGGACCATCTGCACGATGAGCAGCAGGATGAGGAACGAGGTGCGTCCGCGGAAGCGGAAGCGGGCCACCGCGGTCGCCGCCAGCAGGGCGAACACCGCGCCGACGAGCACGGTGCCGATGGCGACGATGGAGCTGTTGAGCAGGTAGCGCCAGATGGAGTGGCCCGCGACGCCCTCGGTGAAGACCCGCTTCACGTGTTCGAGCGTGGGATCGGTGGGGAACGGGATGAAGTCCGTCGTGAAGATCTGCTCGCTGCTCTTGAAGGCCGTGCTCACCATCCAGTAGACGGGGAACACCGCGAACAGGAACACCAGGACGGCCATGGTGTTCAGGCCGACCTTGCCGAGCGTCCTGCGCCGCTTGAGACCGCTCTGCGTCCCGGACGCGGGCCGCCGGCGCCGGGGTGCCCGTGTGTCGTAGGTGGTCATCGTACGTCCTCCGTCTTCACGATCTGGCGGACGTAGAAGAAGGTGATGACGAGCAGGATCAGCGTCAGCACCACGGCGATCGCCGCGCCCATGCCCATCTTGGGCGGCGCGCTGAATGCCTGGGTGAAGGCGAACAGCGACAGGTTGAACGCCTCCCGGTTGGACGTGCCGCCCGCCAGCACGAACAGCTGGGTGAAGACCTTGAAGTCCCAGATCACCGAGAGCACCGTCAGCACCGCGAAGACCGGCTTCAACAGCGGGAAGGTGATCCTCCAGAAGATCCGCCAGGCGGAGGCGCCGTCCACCCTGGCGGCCTCGTACAGCTCCTGGGAGATGCTCTTCAGCCCGGCCAGCACCGAGACCGCGATGAACGGGAACGACGCCCAGACCACCGCGATGATCAGCACGACGTAGATGGTGAACGCGTCGTTGAGCCACGGCTCGCCGGTCCAGTCGGAGCGACCGAACAGCAGGGAGGAGAACCAGTCGGGCAGCGCGTTGAGCACCCAGTTGATCACGCCGGATTCGGCGTCGAACAGCCAGCGCCAGATGATCGCGGTGGCGATCTGCGGGGTGGCCCAGGCGGCCATGATGCCGACGATCAGGAAGGTCGACATCTTCTTGCCCAGCTTGTGCAGGAGCAGGCCGACCAGCGTGCCGAGGATCAGGGTGCACGCCACCGTGACGACGGCGAAGACGACGGTGTTGCGGAGCGATGTCCAGAACAGCTCGGACTCGACCAGCTTCTGGTAGTTCTCGACGCCGACGAACTCGGCCGGTACCCCCCGGATCTGCCGCAGTCCCACGTTCTGGAAGGACATGACGACCATCTGGTACAGCGGGTAGAGCAGCAGGCCGGCGATGACGATCAGGCCGGGGACGAGCAGCGTGTAGGGGACGGCCCAGGCGGGCAGACCTCTGGACCCGCGCGGGGGCGTGGTGCCTCGGTGCCCCCGCGCCGGGACGGAGGGGGAGCCCCCGTCCCGGGCGATGGTTGAGGTGTTCGCCATGGTTACTGGTTCAGGATCTCTTCGAGTTCCTTGTTGGCGTCGGTCAGCGCGGTGTCGACGTCCTTCTTACCCTCGATGACCGAGCGGGCCGCGCTCTGCAGGACCGCCTTGGTGTCGTTCGCCTCGGCCCAGTTGGTGTCGTTCGGGAAGCCCTTGGCGACCTTGAAGGTCTCGGCGAACGGCGCCTGCACCGGGTCGGCCGCGTACTCGGCCAGAGCCTCGGGGTAGAGCGGCAGCAGGCCGCCCTCCTTGGCGTAGCGGGTGCCGAACTCCTTGCCGGCGGCGAGCTTGACGTACTCGGCGGACAGCTCGGCGTTCTTGGTGTCCTTCCAGATGGCGATGTCGTTGCCGCCCTGGAAGGCCGGGGCCGGGCCGCTGCCGTCCTTGGCCGGGAGCGAGAAGAAGGCCATCTTCGAGTCGTCGACCTTGCCGCCGCTCTGCTCCTTGATGGTGGTGATGTCCCAGCCGCCGGTCACGTACATGCCGACCTTGCTGTTGGCGAAGCGGGTCGCGATGTCCACCGAGTTCTGGGTGAGGGCGGACTTGCGCGAGACGCCGTGCTTGGTCACCAGGTCGGTGTAGTACTGGAAGCCCTCCTTGAAGCCGGGCTCGGTCAGCTTGCCGACCCACTTGCCGCCCTCGAAGGCGGCGAAGTCGCCACCGGCAGACCAGACGAACGGCGAGAGCGACATGTTGGCGTCGGAACCGCCGTTGAAGGCGAAGCCGTCGACGTCCTTGCCCTTCTCGGCGACGATCTTCTTGCCCGCCGCGACGAGGTCCTCCCAGGTCTTGGGGACCTCGATCTTCAGGTCCTCGAACCAGTCCTTGCGGTAGAGGACGGCGCGGGTGCCACCACCCCACGGGGCGGCGTAGATCTTGCCGTCCACCGTCTCGTAGCCCCACAGGTTCTGCGGGATCTGCTGGAAGTCGGGCGCGCTCTTGACGACGTCGGTGATGTCGGTCAGCGCGTCCTGCGCGACCCAGGCGGCGACCTGGTCGTTGCCGAACTCGGTGACGTCGGGACCCTCGCCGCCGGCGAGGGCGGCGGTCCACTTGGCCTGCGCGTCGGGCCAGGGAACCCACTGGACCTTGACGTCTGCGCCGGTGGTCTCCTTGAACTTGGCGTTCAGGTCGGCCATCAGCTTGTCCTGCTTCTCGTCCGGAGCGCCGAGGCGCCAGACGGTCAGCGTCTGACCTGCGAACTTGGGGCCGGACGCGGCGGGGGCCGTCGCGTCGGAGCCGGCGGCCGGAGCGGCAGGCTCGCTGCTGCCACACGCGGCGAGACCCAGGGCGAGGGCGGCCGTGGTGGCCGTCGTGGTGGCGATTCTCGCGAACTTCACTGGAGTTCTCCCTTTCAGGCTTTCGCCGGGGTTTGCGCTCATCTGTTATAGCCGGGGTCCCCGTGACCCTCTGCACTCACTGGGAGCTGTCGGGACTGCCGCAACCCGCGGCTCCGATCGCTTGCCTGCGGGCTGACTAGGGTTAAACTAACAAGAAACTTTCTTAAAAGAAACGATCGTTAGCGGATCGTGACGGGGAGGACGACCTTGCCCACACGCCCGGGGACCCCCCGGCTGCTGCGCCAGCTCAACGACCGCGCAGCGCTGGAACTCCTACTGTCCAGCGGCCCTCTCACCCGGGCCGAGCTGGGAGAATATACCGGGCTCTCCAAGGTGACCGCCGGTCAGCTGCTTTCCAGACTCCAAGATCGCGGCCTCGTCGCGGTGGTCGGCGAGCAGGCGGGCGGACGCGGACCCAACGCCGCCCTCTACGGGGTGGTGCCCTCCTGCGCGTACGTGGCCGGGCTTGACGTGCTGCCCGGCAGGATCAGCGCCGGGGTCGCCGACATCACCGGCACCCTCGTCGCCGAGGTCGCCGCGGATCCCAGCGGGCACGACGACCCGGTACGGCTCGTGCGGAGCGCGCTCGGCCAGGCGTGCGAGGCGGCGGGCATCGGCGTCGACCGGTTGCGCGCCTTCGTGATCGGCACCCGGGGCGTCGTCGACCCCGGCACCGGTGACGTGCGCTTCTCCTTCGACCTGCCCTCCTGGCACAACGGCGTGCTCGCCGAACTCCGCCGCGACCTCGGCGTCCCGGTGACGATAGAGAACGACGTGAACCTGGCCGCGCTGGCCGAACGCGCGTACGGGGCGGCGCTGGGCGTCGACGACTTCGTGCTCGTCTGGGCGGGGGTCGGACAGGGACTCGGCGTCATGCTGGGCGGACGGCTGCACCGTGGCTTCACCGGCGGCGCGGGCGAGATCGGCTGGCTCCCCGTTCCCGGCGAACCGCTCCCCACCGACGTGAGCGAGCCCCAGTCGGGCTCGTTCCAGCGTCTGGTCGGCGGTGACGCCGTGGCCGGGCTCGCGAGCGCCCACGGCATCGGCTTCACCTCCGGGGCCGACCCCGACGCCGATTCCGTCGGAGAGCACGTCCGTACGGCCGTCGCCCAGGGTGCCGAGGCGTTCCTGGACGAGCTGGCCGGGCGGCTCGCCGTCGGCGTCGCCGCCGTCGCGGTGGTCCTGGACCCCGGGCTCATCGTGCTCAGCGGCGACGTCGGCAGGGCCGGGGGAGACGCGCTCGCCGACAGGGTGCAGGACGCGGTGGCCCGGTTCTGCCCGAGCCGGCCCAGGGTCATGGTCTCCCGGGTCAGGGGGAACCCCGTGCTGCGCGGCGCCCTGGTGTCGGCGCTGCACCAGGCCCGTGAGCAGGTGTTCTCGGACACGGTCTGACGTCTCGCGCGACCTCGTCCACTCTCCGCTCCGCCGTGTGATCCGCTGTCCGGCCCGCTCCCCGGTCCGCCCCCTCGTGGGCGGGTCCGCGCACGGTGGTGCTTGGGGAAGAATTACGGCCATGCGCGACATCGTTCTGATCTCCGATGCCCGAGTCGTCTCGATCCCCGTCGAGGAGTCAGGAGAGCGGTTGGTAGACGTCCGGGGGCGGCTGCGGACGGACGGGCGGCTCGCCGACCCCGCGGGAGCCTTCGCCCACCTCAGGCTCGGGCTGCTCACCCGGCTGGAGGAGGCCCAGGCGCAGCTGCCGGAGGGATACCGGCTGCTGGTGGTGGAGGGGTACCGGCCACCGGCGACGCAGAAGGAGATCTTCGACGGCTACTCGGCGGAGCTCAGGACGCTGTATCCGGAAATGTCGCCCGCAGAGCTGCGAGCCGCGGCGAGCCGCTACGTCTCGCCCGTCGAGATCGCCCCGCACACCGCGGGAGCGGCGGTCGACCTCACCCTGTCCACCGAGGACGGAACCGAGCTCGACATGGGCACCCCGCTCAACGCCACCCCCGAGCAGAGCGACGGCGCCTGCTACACCGACGCCCCCGGGCTGTCCCCCGAGGCCCGCCACCACCGCAAGCTCCTCGGCACCGCCCTGGAGGCGGCAGGACTGGTCAACTACCCCACCGAGTGGTGGCACTGGTCCTACGGCGACCGCTACTGGGCCCTCACCACCGGCTCCCCGGCCGCCCTCTACGGCCCGGTCTCCATCTGACCTCGTACGACAACCGCCGGGCAGCGGTGCCTCGCGGTCACGGGGTGGGCGCCGCCTTCTTCAGGAGGTTCGCGCGCCGGAGCAGGGGACGGTCGCGGGCGGTGCCGATCAGGGTGCCCGCGTGCCCGGTCAGCACGGTGCAGCCGCCCGCGTCGCACAGGTCGGTCCAGCCGGCCGGGGTCGCCACCGGCAGCCGCGTGCGGATCCTGTCATCCGCGTCCGCCACGTACAGCCGGCCGTTCATCGCGGTCAGGGCCACGGCGCCTGAACCGGCCTCGACCAGGCTCCAGGCGGAGGTCTCCGGGTCGAGCAGCCACAGGCCCTCCGCGGCGGCGGCGAACAGTTCGCCGTTCACCATGCCCAGGCCGACCCCGCCACCGGGCCCGTCGGCGAGAGTGATCCAGCCGTGCTCGGGGTCGCGGTAGACGAGCCGGTCGTCGGCGGTGAGACCGTACAGGCCGATCGGGTGGACGGCGGTGGCCTCTCTGGGGGTGGCGAGGGCGACGAGGGCGGGGGCGGTGCCCGCGGGACGCCAGCGCAGGTTCTGGCCCGAGACCTCGCGGGTGAGCAGCGAGCCGTCCGGGGTGGCACCGTACAGCAGGGAGTCGAACACGGTCAGCGCCCGGATCTCGTCCGCGGCGCCGATGGTCTCCCAGCCGTCCGCGCGCACCGAGAGCCGGTCCAGCACGTTGCGGGTGATCCGGTCCACGACCGGGTCGTGCAGGGTGTTGCCCCAGTTCACGGTGGAGGCGGTGAAGACCGTCCCGGCGCCGAGGCCGAAGACGCCCATCGTCGCCATGCCGCCCTGGCCGTACCGGTGCCAGTGGCGCAGGTCGGCGGTGGCGAGGATGACGAAGGACGGCGGGGTGCCGTCGCGTCCGGTGGCCACCGGCACGCCGTCCTCCTCGACGAAGTCGCAGGCGTCCGTCTCGTAGCCGATGGCGCCCTTGCCGAACGTGTCGCCCTCACCCAGCTTGGTGCCCTCGAACACCCAGTGTCCGGGGAAGCGGACGGTGTAGGACTCCTCGTGCATGAGTCGCATGTACGGGCCCCACGTCCCGGCGCCGCGCCGGAAGCTCACCCCGGTCAGGCCGTTCTCGGGGCGGTTCACCGGCGCGCTCGACCACTCGACCGTGGTGAGGGCGGGATCCATCGCGGCCATCGGGTCGGCGACCGCGTCGCGGTAGCAGACCATGGTGCGTCCCTCGTCCTCCAGCCGGAACTGCCACCAGCAGGTGTTGCCGGAGAAGACGGCCATGTTGCCGCCCCGGCGGACGAACTCCTCGACGCTGTCGCGCATCCCCGCCGACCAGTACTCGTCGTGCCCGTTGATCATCAGCAGCCGGTAGCCGGAGAGCAGCTCGCGCCCGGAGTGCAGGTCCAGGGCCGAGCAGTAGTCGGCGTCGTACCCGGCGGGGCCCAGCCAGCGGATCATGCCCTCCTCCCAGCGCTCGGGCGGCGGCCCGCCGCCCGGCCGGTCGAAGGAGACACGGGCGGCGCGGGTCGGCTGCTCGGTCCAGTAGACGGACTCGCCGGGGATGCCCGCCCGGTTGTAGGCCTGCCAGGTCGGGAACGGGATCGACAGCAGGATCGGTGAGCGGGGACGGGCGGCCCGTACGACGAAGTAGACCTCGCTGCGCTCCTCGTCGGCGCTGAAGATCGCCCGGTAGAGCGAGCTGCGCCAGCCGGGGGAGACCTCCAGCGTCCACAGCGGCCCGGTGAACTCCCCGTCGAGTACGGCCAGGTCGGTGGCCACGTCCTCGACCAGCACCGAGCCGCGCAGCGGGGCGCGGGAGGCGCGGGCGAGGTGGAAGCGGAGCGCGCCGCCCTGGAGGCAGGACGTCGACTCGGCGTAGGCGTGGATCGTCAACCGACCGGCTCCAGCACCTCGCGGAACGCGGCCTCGACCAGCAAGGACTCCAGGTCGAGCAGGTAGCGTTCCATGGCGGGGCGGGGGAGACAGCCGGTGTCGGCGGTGAGCGAGACGCCCAACCCGCCGGGCTCGTCGGTCACGTGCAGGCAGAAGCGGCAGTTGAGCCGTTCCTGGCTGAGCGGCCAGGTGAGGGTCGTCTCGTCCAGCGCCCGCCGCACGCTTCGCTCGTCGGGGGAGGCGTCCACCCGGTCGGTGAAGCGCATGTCGTTGAAGCAGCAGTACGGGTGGATCCGCACCCCCCGCTCCCGGCCGGCCCGCTCGGTGAGCCGGTCCCGGTCGTCCGGGTCGTGGTAGGCGGACCGGTAGGCGCGCAGCGCGGCGGGCTTGGCCGCGCGCAGCAGCTCGGTGAAGCCGCCCTCGCGCAGGTCCAGCACGAACAGGCCCTCCTGGGAGAGCGTGGTGACCGCGTTGACGGTGTCGCCGCGGAAGCGGTTGCTCACGATCGGCAGCATCACGCCCAGGTCGTGGCCGGTCACCCTTCCGGCCAGCGCGGACGCGGCGGCGAGCAGGACGGTCGAGGTGGCCGCGCCGCGCACGGCGGCGATCCGCTGTACGGCCAGGTCCATCGCCCGTGAGACCAGCTGTGCCCGCCAGATCGGGGGATCCTCGGGGGCGCCGTCCGTCCGCCGCTCGAACATGGTCGGGGGGATGCGCCGGTACTCGCTCTCCCAGTGTTCCGCGGCCACCGCCGCGACCTTCAGACCGTGCTGCGAGCTCTGCCAGCGGGCCAGCTCCAGCGGTGAGGGCGGGGTCGGGCCTGGTACGGAGCCGCGCAGCATGAGCAGCCGCAGGTCCGTGATCGCCACCTCGGCACCGAGGCCGTCGGCCGCCAGGTGACAGAAGACGAGCACGATGTGGGTGACCTCGTCGCGGTCGACGACGAGCCCGATCCTGAGCGGCCACTCGCCGCCGTAGTCGAACGCGGTCTTCGCCAGCGCGTCCCGCAGCCGCTCGGGGTCGCCCTCCGACACGGTGACCGGGATGGAACCGCCGGCGATGAGCACCTGCCACGGCTCCGCGCCGTCGTTTCCGCGGGAGCCGTCTTCGTAGGGCGTCGTGTCGCTCGCGTGGGCCGCCTTTCCGTACGGTGTCGTACCGCTCGCGTGCGTCGCGTTCCCGTGCGGCGCCTCGCCGAGCCTGGTGCGCAGGGACTCGTGTCGTTCCACCAGGGTGCGCAGCACCTCGGCCGCTCCCGCCACGGTGAGCGGCCTGGCTCTCCTGGGGACGGCGAGTACGCGGCCGAAGTTGAAGTAGTGGTCGTCCGGTGCCGTCTTTCGGATCGTGTCCCAGATGGCCCGCTGCCCCCAGGTCAGCGGTGCCATCCCCGAGCGGCTCCCCGAGAACCGGATGTCCATGTGTCTCCCCCGTTCGGAGATGGGTTCAGGAACGCGCGCGTCGCGCCTCGTTGATGTGGCGTTCCAGCGCGTCGAGGTCGTCGAGCAGGTCGAACCCGTCGCCGGACAGGTCGATCTCGACCCCGAACTCGGTTTCCACCGCGTCGATCAGCCGCATCTGCGCCAGGGAGGTGACCCCCAGCGCGGACAGCGGGACCGTGGCGGCGAGTGCCTCCCCGGCCGTGACCGCTCCGTCGGACGCCGAGGCGACCATCGCCGCCAGCCGTTCCCTAACCATTGCGAGCCCCTCTCCTGCGGTCTCCGGCGCCGCTCGCCGGGATCCGGATCCAGCCGTCGAATATTTCCGGACTTTTCATGAACTTCTCGCGCTGAGCGGGCGCAGGTCGGTCCAGACGCGGTCGATGTGGGCGAGGCACTCCTCCTTGGTACCGGAGACGCCCTCCTCTCGCCAGCCGTCGGGAAGGTCCCGGCCGTCCGGCCAGATCGAGTACTGCTCCTCGTGGTTGACCACGACGCGGTGACCCATCTCAGCTCCCGTTTTCCATGAGGCGCTCGGCCTCCTCGTCGGACATTTCAGCCAGCTCGGCGACGAGCAGCTCCTCCACCGCCGCCGCGAGGTCGGCCACGGTGCTTCTGGCGAACAGGGTGCGGATCGGCACCTCCACCTCGACGGCGGCGCGGAGTCTGGCGACGGCGCGGGTGGCGAGCAGCGAGTGTCCGCCCAGCGCGAAGAAGTCGTCGAAGGCGCCGACCTCCTCGACGCCCAGCACCTCGCCGAAGATCTCGGCCACCAGTTCCTCGGCGTCACCGCGCGGGGCGGTCCTCGTCCGGGAGCCGGCCTCGGGCGCGGGCAGTGCGGCCCGGTCGAGCTTGCCGTTCGCGGTCAGCGGCAGAACGGCGAGACTCACCCAGGCGGCCGGGACCATGTAGGCGGGCAACGTCGCCGCCAGGTATCCGGCCAGCTCGTCTCCCGTGGCCGTGCCGACGACGTAGCCGACCAGCGTCTCCCCGCGGACCGCCACCGCGGCCTGGCCGACGCCCGGGTGGGCGAGCAGCCGCGCCTCGACCTCGCCGAGTTCGATCCGGAAGCCGCGTACCTTGACCTGGTCGTCGAGGCGACCCAGGAACTCCAGCCGCCCGTCGGACCGCCAACGCGCCAGGTCGCCGGTCCGGTAGATCCGCTCTCCGCCGAGGGCGCCGGGAACGCCGGGATCACCGGGGGCGCCGAGGGTGGGGAAGCGCTCGGCCGTGAGGTCCGGCCTGCCCAGGTAGCCGACGGCCACCCCGGCCCCGCCGACGCACAGCTCACCCGGCGCTCCCGGCGGCACGGCCTCGCCGGAGCCGTCCAGAAGCAGGACCGAGGTGTCGGCGATCGGGACGCCGATGGGCGGGCGTCCGGGGGAGCCGTCCAGTTCGGCGGCGGTGGCGATGATCGTCGCCTCGGTCGGGCCGTAGGTGTTGACCAGCCGCACCCTGTCGCCGAAGCGTTCCCGCCAGCGGGTCACGGCCGCCTCGTGCACCTGCTCGCCGCCGAGGATCACCAGACGCAGGGTCGGCGGCCAGGAGATCTCACCGATGTCGTCGACCAGCGCGTGCCAGTACGCCGTGGGCAGGTCGAGCACGGTGACCTGGTCGAGGTGGTCGGGCAGGGTGACGCCGCCCTCGGGCAGCAACTCCAGCCGGGCCCCGGCGGCCAGCGCCGGGTAGATCTCCTCGGCGTGGGTGTCGAAGCTCAGCGAGGCGAACTGGACGACCCGGTCTTCGGGGCCCAGCTCGTACGCCTCGCGCATCCACGCGACGCGGGCGGCCAGGTTGTGGTGCGAGACCACGACCCCCTTGGGCGTTCCCGTGGACCCGGAGGTGTAGATCACGTAAGCGGCCGAGCCGGGCGCGGGGACGCTCGTCGGGACGTTGCCCAGGGCAGGAGGGCGCTCGTTCGTGTGCGCGCGTGGCGTTCCCTGAGGCAGGCGATCGCCCAGATCCGCCGAGGTGAGGACGAGGGAGGCGGCGCTGTCGTCCAACATGAAGGCGAGCCGCTCGGCGGGATGGTCCGGATCGAGCGGCAGGTAGGCCGCCCCCGCCCGCCAGACGGCGAGCAGGGCCGCGACGGCATCGGACGACCTGTCCAGGCAGACGCCGACCACGTCGCCGGGCACGACCCCCCGCCCCCGCAGCAGCGCCGCGAGCTCGTCCGCGCGGGCGTCCAGGTCGGCGTAGCCGAGCGTGGTGCCCCTGCATCCGATCGCCGTCGCGCCCGGCGTGTCCCGTACGGTCGCCGCGAACAGGTCGGGCACCGGGAGCGCGGGTGATCGCGCGGGTCCCCGCGAGAGGCGCCGCAGCAGGGCGTCGTCGTCCCCGGTGCGCAGCGGCAGCTCGGAGACCCGGTCGCCGGACGCCTCCGGCAGCGCGGTGAGCAGCAGGCGGAACCGCGCGGCCATCGCCTCGATCGTGGACCGGTCGAACAGTTCGGCGTCGTAGACGAAGTTGAGCGTGAGCTCGTGCTCGTCCTGCCAGGCCTCCAGCATCAGTTCGAGCTTGGCCTGCCGCATGCCGTGCTCGAACCCCGTCGTGGTCAGCCCCGCGAAGGCGTCGCGGGGCCGGCCGACGTCCTGCGTGTGCAGGATGAGCATGGTCTGGAACAGCGGCGTTCGGGTGAGGTCGCGCTCGACCCTCAGGGCCGCCACCAGCTCCTCGAACGGCACGCCCTGGTGGGAGAAGGCGTCCAGGACGCCGATCTGGGTCTCGCGGAGCAGCTGGGCGAAGGTGGGGTCGCCCGACAGGTCGCCGCGCATGACCAGGGTGTCGCTGAGGTAGCCGACGACCGGTTCGAGCTGGACCCGGTCCCGGCCCGCGGTGGCCGTACCGACCAGGATGTCACTGTGCCCGGTGTGCCGCGACAGCAGGACCTGGTAGGCGGCGAGCAGGACCATGAACATGGTCGCGCCGTGCTCCCTGCCCAGCCGGGCGAGGGCGGCGGCCTCCGCCGCGTCCAGCCGGACGTGCGCCACGTCGCCGCGCCTGGCGGCACCCGCGGTACGCGGCCGGTCGACCGGCAGGTCCAGCGGGGTGGGGTCGGCGAGCCTGTCCCGCCAGTAGCCGAGCAGGTCGCCGAGGTCGCGTCCGCGCTGCCAGAGGGCGACGTCGCCGAACTGGAGCGGGACCGGCGGCAGGGCGGTGGCGCCGGAGTACAGGCGCGACACCTCGTCGAAGATGAGGTTGAGCGACCAGCCGTCGCCGAGGATGTGGTGCAGCACGACGCACAGGACGTGGTCGTCCTCGGCGATCCTGATCAGGGTGACCCGCAGCGGCGGCCTGGCGCCCAGCTCGAAGGGCGCGTTGGTCAGGGTCGCGACCAGCTCCAACGCCCCGGCCTCGCCCACCGCGTCCGTCTCCTCGACAGCCACCGGCCCCGGCGGGTCGACGACCACGACCGGCACCCCGTCCACCTCGGGAAAGCGGGTGCGCAGGCTCTCGTGCCTCGCGACCGTCCCGGTGAGGGCGTCGGCGAGCGCGTTCCGGTCCAGCGGCCCGCGCAGCCGCCTGACCAGGCACATGTTGTACGACGCGTCATCGGGGTCGAGCCGGTTGAGGAACCAGAGCCGCTCCTGGCCGAAGGAGAGCGGCGGGACGGTTCCCTCCGGCCGAGGTCGCGGCCCGTCGCTCTTGTCACCGGACGCGGTGGCGATCAGTTCTGCCACGGACGCGGTGGCGATCAGTTCTGCCACGGACGCGGTGGCGATCAGTTCTGCCACGGACGCGGTGGCGATCAGGTCCGCCAGCGCGGCGACCGTCGGCCGCAGGAACACCTCCCGGACGGGCACTTCCATCCCTGACAGCGCTGTCAGCCGCGCGGTGACCATGGTGGCCAGCAGCGAGTGGCCGCCGAGGGTGAAGAAGTCGTCGTACGCCCCGACCTCCGCGGTCCCGAGCACCTCGGCGAAGACCTGCGCGACCATCCGTTCGCCCGGGGTGCGGGGGGCGATGGCGTCCGGCGAGGGCGCGGCGTCCACGTCGGGGAGCGCGTTGCGGTCGACCTTCCCGTTGGGGGTGAGCGGCAGCGTCTCCACCTCGACGAACACGCTGGGCACCATGTAGCCGGGCAGCTCGCGCGCGGCGTGCTCCCGAAGCCCGCCGAGCGCTCCCACGCTCTGCGCGCGGCCCGTTTCCGTGCCGTCCGTGCCGTCCGTGCCGTCCGTTCCCACGTGACCTGCTCCGGACCCGCCCGTTCGTGCACGACCCGTTTCCGCGCCGCCCGTTTCCGACTCGGAGAGGGCGGCGGGTACGGCGAAGGCGACCAGGCGGTCTCCGCGCACCACGACGACCGCCTGCCGCACGCCGGGGCAGGCGTCGAGCACGGCCTCGATCTCGCCCAGCTCGATACGGTGACCCCGCAGCTTGACCTGGTTGTCGGTCCGGCCGAGAAACTCCAGGGTGCCGTCGTTACGCAGGCGGACGCGGTCTCCCGTTCGATAGTGCCGCGAACCGCCGGGGCCGGGAACGAAGCGCTCCGCGGTCAGGGCGGGACGGCCGAGGTAACCGGTCGCGACCCCCTCGCCGCCGATGAGCAGCTCTCCGGCCACTCCGATCGGGCACGGCCCGCCGCCGGGGTCGACGACGTGGACGACGGTGTTGGCGATCGGGCGGCCGATGACGATCTCGCCGGGGTCCTCGGGGATGTCCCAGGCCGTGGACCAGATGGTGGTCTCGGTCGGCCCGTAGACGTTGACGAGCCGGTCGACCCGGGGACGCAGCTCGCGGGCGAGCCGGGGGGCGAGCGGCTCGCCGCCGGTCAGGCCCACCACGCGCGGCAGGTCCCCGGTGAGCAGGACGCGCCATCCCGAGGGCGTCGCCTGGACGTGGGTCACGCCCTCGTCCCTCACGAGCCGGGCGAGCCGCACCCCGTCGCGGGCCGTCTCCGCGTCGGCGACGACCACCCGTCCTCCCGTCACCAGCGGCAGGTAGAGCTCCAGGGCGGAGATGTCGAACGACAGCGAGGTCAGTGCGAGCCACACGTCCTGCGGCGAGGACCGTACCAGGTCACGCATGGCCAGCAGGAAGTTGGTCAGTGCGCGGTGGGGTACCACGACGCCTTTCGGCCGGCCGGTGGATCCCGAGGTGTAGAGCACGTACGCGGTGTCGTCGGGAAGCGGCCGGGCGGGTGCCGCGGGAACCACCGTGCCGGTCGCCTCGCCTGTCACCGGGGGGAGGTCGTCGAGGCCGGTCAGGACGAGCGCCGCCGCGGAGTCCTCGATCACGTAGGAGACGCGGGCCTCGGGGTAGTCGGGGTCGACGGGAAGGTAGGCCGCGCCGCTCATCGCCACGCCCAGCAGGGCGACGAGCATGTCGGCGCCGCGCTCCATCCGGACCGCGACGAGCGAGCCGCGGCCGATCCCGGCCGCGCTCAGCCGCCCGGCCAGCTCGGCCGCCCGCCCGGCCAGCTCCGCGTACGTCAGTTCCCGCGCGCCGGTTCCGTCCACCGGCGCGCCCTCGCTCACCGGTTCGTCCGCGGTGACCGGGGTGGTCCCGGCCGGCGTCGCGGTGGGGGCGGGCGTGGCGCGTACCGCGACCGCGTCGGGGGTCGCCGCGACCTGTTCGAGCAGCAGGTCGACGAGTGTGACCTCCGGCAGTTCGGCCGCGGTGTCGTTCCACTCCTCCAGCAGGTCGAGCTCGGCGTCCGGCAGCATCCGCAGCGAGCTCACCGGAGCTCCGGGATCCGCCACGACGGCCGTGAGCAGCTCCTGGAAGCGGGCGATGGTCCGTTCCACGGTCTCGCGGTCGAACAGGTCGGTGCTGTAGATGGCGGTGCCGTTCAGGGCGCCGTCCTCGCCGCGGTAGAGGTCCACCGAGAGGTCGAGCCGGGCGCGGGCCCAGCCGTTGGGGAAGTACGTGGCGTCGAGGCCGGGCAGCGGCTCGTCCGGCTCGCCGTGGGTGTGGAAGGCGAACAGGGTCTGGAACAGGGGAGTGCGGCTCAGGTCCCGTTCCACGTCGAGATCGGCCACGAGGCGCTCGAAGGGGACGTCCTGCCGCGAGAGCCCGTCCAGCACGACCCTGCGAGTGCGCCTGAGCAGCTCTTCGAAGGTGGGGTCGCCGGAGACGTCGCAGCGCAGGGCGAGGGTGGTGGAGAGGAAACCGATCATGGTCTCCAGTTCGGTGCTGCCGCGACCGGCCGAGGGGGTGCCCACGCAGAAGTCGCTCTGGCCGGTGTGCCGGTGCATCAGGACCTGGTAGGCGGAGAGCAGCACCATGAACGGTGTGCACCGGGCGCGGCGGGCGAGGCCGCCGATCGAGGCGGCCACGTCGGGGGCGATCCGGAAGTCGACCTGGGCGCCCGCGCCGGTCCGCCGGGCCGGACGCGGGCGATCCGCGGGGAGCTCCAGGGGAGGCACCCCGGCCAGCCGCTCGGTCCACCAGCGCAGTTCGGAGTCCTCGGGACGTTGGGCGCGCGCGTACTCGCCGTACTGCAGGGGCAGCTCGGGCAGCGGGGCGCTGCCCCGGCTCCCGTAGTGGGTGGCGACCTCGGAGCGGAGCACGCTCAGCGACCAGCCGTCGCCGTTGATGTGGTGCAGGACGACACAGAGCACGTGGTCGGCGGGTCCGAGTTCGATCAGCGAGACGCGGAACGGCGGCGCGGCGGCCAGGTCGAAGGCCGTGTTGGTGAGCGTCGAGACCAGGGCCGCGGCTTCCTGCTCGCCGGTGACGGTGAGCCGCTCGACCGTCACCGGCGACGGCGGCTCGACGATCGCGACGGCCTCCCCGGCCACTTCACGGAACCGGGTCCTCAGGCTCTCGTGCCGTGCCGCCACGGCAGTGAAGGCGGCCGCCAAAGCGATCTTGTCAAGGTGACCTTTCAACCTGTAAACATAGGATGTGTTGTAGGCCGAGTCGCTGGGATCGAGTTGGTGGAGAAACCAAAGCCGCTGCTGACCGTACGACAGGGGGTATTCCATCCCTGTTTGACCGGTTGGAACGGTCTTCGGTGGGAACACAAAGGGCTCCTTTGTCGGCCACGGGCCCGTTAGTTCACGCAATCGCGTTGGAGGTTGGTACGCAAAAGACCCACTCTGTGCCTATTTGACCAGTTAAGTGGGCATCGGGAAAGGTCTCTTTCTGGAAAGAAACCTTTCAGTTAGCTCCGCGGTCGTCAGTGTTACACCTTCGCCCTAAGGGCGCAAGGGTCACTTTCGCGTGTGTTCAGTTCCTTTGTGAACCCCCTCCCCAAAGTCTTGTTTGAGCCTTACGATCATGTAAGACTAGCGCTCGATTTTAAATAGTAAAGATTCTTTCCTGTTGTGCCTTCGGTGCTCGCACACATCGAACGCGCATACATCCGATCTTTAATGGGAGGTTCACTTGGTGAACCTGACCGTCCCCCGGTTGCTCATGGACCGAGCCCTCGCTGACCCCGAGGGGGTCGCGCTGATCGTGCACGGCTCGGCTCAGCTCACCTATCGCGAGTGGCACGAGCGGTCCACCGCGCTCGCGAACAGCCTGGTCGCACGGGGCGTCACCCGAGGCGACCGGGTGGGTCTGGTGTTCGGGGCCGCGGACTGGGCGGACTACGCCGTGGCGTTCTGCGGGGTTCTGGCGGCAGGGGCGGTGGGCGTACCGCTCTCCGACCGCCTCGCCCTCGATGACCTGCGTCTCATGCTGGAGAACTGCCGCGCGACCGGCGTCGTCCACGCCTCGGGTCTCGCGGTGCCCGAGGTCGGCTGGAGCGCCACGGTCGACGGTCTGAACGTCGAAACCTCCTATGAGAAGGCCGATATCGCGCCTCCGGAGCCCGGAGATCTCGCCCAGATCCTCTACACCTCCGGTACGACCGGCCGTCCCAAGGGGGTCTCGGCGACCCATGCCAATCTGGCCTACGGCTGCGGTGCCAAACGCCGCCCGTTCGCGCACTCCCGGCATCTGGTCCACGCCTTCCCGATCGGGACCAACGCCGGACAGGCGATGCTGATCAACGCGCTCGACGCCCATCCGGCCGTCGTGACGCTGCCGCGCTTCACCCCGGCCCGTTTCGCCTCGCTGATCGAGTCCTACCGCGCGGGAACGGTCTTCCTCGTCCCCGCGATGGCCATCGAGCTGATCAACGCGAAGGTGGCCGAACGGCACGACCTGTCCAGCGTGCTGCTGCTCGGCTCGGCCGCCGCGCCGCTGCCCTCGGCCGTCGCCCAGGCGCTGACCACGGCCTTCCCCAGAGCGACGATCACCAACTACTACACCTCGACCGAGGCGGCCCCGGCTCAGACGGTGATGATGTTCGACCCGGACCGGCCGGGAAGCGTCGGCCGCGCCATCGCCGGGGGACGGGTCAGGATCGCCACCGTGGAGGGGGAGCCACTGGAGGCGGGAGAGACCGGGGAGGTCTGGATGCGATCCCCCGCGGCGCCGCGCGCCTACTACGGCGACCCCGAGAGCGGGACCTTCCGCGACGGCTGGGTGCGGATGGGCGACCTCGGCTACATCGACGCCGAAGGCTACCTCTACCTCGTCGACCGCGAGAGCGACGTGGTGAAGTCCGGGGCCTTCAAGGTCTCCACGATCCATATCGAGGAGGTCGTCTACCGGCACCCCGCCGTGATCGAGGCCGCCGCGTTCGGGGTTCCCCACCCCGTGCTCGGAACCGTCGTCGCGGTGGCCCTCGTCACCGAAGAGGCCCTCGCGCCCGAGGATCTGCGGATCTTTCTCAAGGACCGCCTCGCCCCGCACGAGTTGCCCGCGCACGTCATCACGGTCGACGCCCTGCCGCGCAACGCCGGCGGCAAGGTCGACAAGAAGGCCCTGCGCCGGACGATGGGGAGCGAGTGATGGCCGTTCTTCCATCCGAGAGCGCCTCGCGGAACGAGGTGGAGGACACCTCGGAGACATCGCGGGGGAACGCGTCCGCGGGTATGCCGGAGGTCACGTTCACCCAGCAGGGGATGTGGGTGACCGAGCAGGCCGTGGGCGGGGGCGCCGCCTATCACATGCCGATACTCGTCCACCTATGCGGCGATCTGGACACCGGCGCGCTCCTGGCGGCCTGCGCGGCGGTGGTCGCCCGGCATCCGATGCTGGGCGATGTGGTGACGGAGGTGGACAACGAGCTGCGGCTGGTGCCGGGAGCCGAGGTTCCCGTACGCCGGGTGACGATCTCCTCTTCCGCCGACGTCGCCACAGGGGCGGCGCGGGACACGCGCGACCTTTCGACCTCGCCGCATTCGCCTTCCCACGACGGTGAGAGCGGTGAGGACGGCGAGCGGTACGGACGGGCCGTGCGGGAGGCGGTGGGGGAGGAGATCCTGCGCGCGTTCGACCTGGAGAGGGGGCCGCTGGCCAGGTTCACCCTGTTCGAGATCGGCCCCGGACGAAACCTCCTTCTTTTCGTCGCCCACCACCTGATCTTCGACGGGCAGTCGAAGGACGTCCTGGTGCGCGATCTGGCCGCCTTCTACAACGGCGAGCCGCCGCCCCCGCTGCCGGAAATCGACCACGGCCGGGCCGAGCGCGACCGGGTGGCCGCCCTGCTTCCCGCCGCGCGCGAGTTCTGGAAGCCCCGCTGGCGCGATCCCGGCGAGACCGTCGTTCTCGGCCGCGCGCTGAGATCCCGGCGAGCGGCCCAGGGCCGGGTGCTGCGGTTCACAGTGAACCCGTCGATCGAGTCGGACCCGTCGCGGGACCTCTCCGCCGCCCCCGTCCTGACCCGGTTCGAGGTGCTGCTCGCCGGGCTGCACACCCTGCTTCTCGGCTACGGCAACACCGCGGTCACCACCGCCGTCGACCTGTCGACCAGGCCCCCCGAGGCCGCGGGACACATCGGCCTGTTCGTCAACGAACTCCCGGTCGCCTCCAGTCCGTCCCCCGAGGCGACCTTCCGCGAGTTCGCCACCGCGCTGCGCACCGAACTGAGGGAGATCTACCGCTTCCGCCAGGTGCCGCTCTCCCGGGCGATGCCCCGCCTCAGACCGCACGCCGCGCTCGTCCCCGTCTCCGTCAGCTACCGCACCCGCCGCGACGCGGACCCGGTGTTCACCGGGCTCGACGCGTCGGTGGAGTGGACCGTCTTCAACCACGCGGTACGCGGCGCGCTGCACCTGCAGTGCGTGGACGGCCCCGGCGGGCTGGAGATCAGCCTGCGCCACGACCCCGAGACGGTGCCCGACGCCGCCAGGGTCGCCGACGACCTGCGTCTCCTTCTGGAACGCGCCACGCACAACCCCAACCTGACACTGCACGAAATTCTGGAGGACGAGATGGGTTCCGTCACCACGCTGAACGACCAGGTACGCGAGATCTGGGAAGAGGTGCTCGGCATATCGCCGATCGCCGATGACGACGACATCTTCGATCTGGGGGGCCACTCCCTCACCATCACGCAGATCATCGCCCGCATGCGCAAGCGCCTGGACATCGAGGTCTCCCTCGACGACTTCTTCGACAACCCGACAATCGCCGGCATCGTGGACTCCCTCGGCGATGACTGAGATCCTCGACGGCCTCCGTCTCTCCCGCCTCGCCGACGACGACCTGGAGCTTCTGCTGTTGGTGAGGCACTTCGAGCTCAAGCTCCTGGAGCTGTACGACAGGGGCGACCTCAACGGCACCACGCACACCTGCCTCGGCCAGGAGTACGTCCCGGTCGCGCTGCGATCCCTGCTCGGCCCGGCCGACCACGTCTTCAGCAACCACCGGGGACACGGCCACTACCTGTCCAGATTCCGCGACCCGCACGGCCTGCTCGCCGAGATCATGGGCAGGGAGGGCGCGGTCTGCGAGGGTGTCGGCGGCAGCCAGCACATCCACCGCGACCGCTACATGTCCACCGGCGTGCAGGGTGAGAGCATGCCGGTCGCCGCCGGTGTCGCGCTGCACCTCAAGCGCTCCGAGCCCGGCACCCTCGCCTGCGTCCACATCGGCGACGGCACCTGGGGCGAGGGTGCGGTCTACGAGGCGCTGAACCTCGCCGCGCTCTGGCGGCTCCCGCTGCTCGTCGTGGTGGAGAACAACGGCATCGCCCAGTCCACTCCGACCGCCTCGCAGATGGCCGGTACGGTGGCCGGCCGGGCGGCGGCCTTCGGCATCGCGCACCGGCTGGTCGTCTCCACCGACGTCAACGAGATCCGCCTCTCGCTGGAACGCGAGATCGCGCGGGTGCGCGAGGGACAGCCTCTGGTGGTCGAGTTCGTCACCCACCGCCTCGGGCCGCACAGCAAGGGCGACGACATCCGCCCGGCCGACGTCGTACGGGCCGCCAGGGAGAACGACTGGTACGCCCGCTACGCCCACGACCACCCCGAGCACTTCCACCGGCTCGACGGCGTCGTCAAGGCCGAGGTCGAGGCCGTCGCCGACGAGGTGGCCGCGCGCCCCCTCTCCCGCTGGGAGGGATCGTGCGCGTAGCGGAGAACCTCAACGCGGCCCTGCACGGGTTGCTGGACGACGACCACACCGCCTACGTGCTCGGCGAGGACATCCTCGACCCGTACGGCGGCGCCTTCAAAATCACCAAGGGGCTCTCCACCCGCTTTCCCGAGCGGGTGATCGGCACCCCGATCAGCGAGGGCGCGCTCACCGGCGTCGCGGCGGGACTGGCGCTCGCCGGTAACACGGCCGTGGCCGAGATCATGTTCGGCGACTTCGTGGCGCTCGCCTTCGACCAGCTGTGCAACTTCGCCGGCAAGTCGGTGTCGATGTACGGCAGGCGGCTGCCGCTGCGAATGGTGGTGCGCTGCCCCACCGGTGGTGGCCGGGGCTACGGTCCCACGCACAGCCAGAGCCTGCAGAAGCACTTCGTCGGCATGCCGGGACTGTCGCTGTACGAGATGTCCCCTTTCCATGACAACCGCGCGGTGTTCGCGGCGATGCTGGAACGGGGCGAGCCGTGCGTGTTCTTCGAGGACAAGGTCCTCTACACCCGGCAGATGGAACGGGTGGACCCGCTGTTCCTGATGCGCCGCGACGGAGACCTGGCCGTGGTGGACATCCGCGACGCGGGTGACCGTCCCGACTGCGTGGTCATCGCTCCCGGTGGAATGGTCCACCGGGTGCTGGGCGCGATGCGCTCCCTGATGGTGGAGGAGGAGATCTCCACCCGGCTGCTCGTCCCCTCCCGGCTCTACCCGCTGGACGTCGACACGCTGCTGCCCCACCTCGGGGACGTCGTCCTGGTCGCGGAGGAGAGCACCGCCGGGGGCACCTGGGGCAGCGAGGTCGCCCACCTCCTGCACGCCCGTCTCTGGGACCGCCTGCGAGGACCCGTCCGCCTCGTCCACTCGCGGGACTCCGTGATCCCCACCGCCGCGCACCTGGAGAACGAGGTCCTGGCCGGGGAGTCCACGATCCACAACGCCGTACGGGAGGCTCTGCGTGGCTGACATCCACGTTCCCAAACTCAACAACAACGACACCGAATACCTGGTCGTCGAGTGGCTCGTCGGGAACGGAAAGCCCGTCGTCGCGGGAGAGCCGATCGCCGTACTGGAGACCTCCAAGGCGGCCGACGAACTGGAGGCGGGGGAGAGCGGCTACCTGCACCACGTCGCCGCCCTTGACAGCTGGATCGCTCCGGGCGCGCTCCTCGCCCGTATCACCGCCGAGGCGGTCCCGCAGCCCGCCCCGGTCACCGACGTGCCCGCCCCGGTCACCGACGTGCCCGCCCCGGTCACCGACGTGCCCGCCCCGGTCACCGACGTGCCCGGCCCGGTGGTCTCCGAGGACGCGGCGCGGCAGCGGGACGCGCTGGTGGCCGAGCCGGTCGTCACCGCTCCCGCACGTGTGGCGATGGAGGAACTCGGCGTCTCCCACGCCGAGGTCGCGTCCCTGGGCCTCGCCGTCATCCGCAGGACCGACGTGGAGGCCCTGGTCCACCGCCGTACCGGGCAGACGGCCTCCGACGTGCACGAAGGCGTGCACGAAGGCGTGCACGAAGGCGTGCACGAAGGCGTGCACGAAGACGCGCGGAAGGAGCGGAAGGACGCGCGGGAACCGGCCGCGGACACGGGCGCGCACCGCCTCTCGCGGGTGCAACGTGCCGTCGCGCGTGCCGTCACCACCTCGCACGCGACCATCCCCGCCGCGTACACCGTCGTGAAGTTCGAGGTGGGCCCGCTGCTGGAGCGGGCGAGAGGGCTGAGCAGGGAGGTACGCAGGCCGGTCGGGCCGGCGGAGCTGTTCGTCCAGGCCGTGGCCGCGCTGCACCCGGCGTTCCCGCTGTTCTTCGCCTCGGTCGACGGTGACCGGGTACATCCGGCCGACGCCCCGCGCGTCGGCGTCACCTTCGACATGGGAGAGGGCCTGTACGTGCCGGTCGTCCACGACACCGGCTCGCTCAAGGCCATCGCCGACGCGCTCATGCGCTACCGGCTCGCCGCCACCGAGGGGGACTTCCGCGAGAAGGACCTCACCGGTGCCAACATCGCCGTCACCCTGCACACCGACGCCGACGTCATCCTCGCGATCCCCTTCATCTTCCCCGGTACGGTCTGCGCTCTCGCGATCACCTCGCCGCAGCCCGAACCGCGACTCGCCGAGGACGGCACGGTGACCATGAGAACCGTCGCCAACATCGGCCTCGCCTACGACCATCGACTGATCAACGGACGGGACGCCGCGCTCTTCCTCGCGGCCCTCCGGATGGAGTTACAAGCGTGACCGAGACAACACTGTCGGACGCCAAGAAGGCGCTGCTCGCCAGGCGGCTCAAGAGCCGCGGGGAGTCACGGGCCACCATCGCCCGCCGCGCCTCCGGAACCGTCCCGCCCCTGTCCCACGCCCAGGAACGCCTGTGGTTCCTCGAGCAGTACCGGCCGGGCACCACCACCTACACCGTCCCCGTCGCGGTGCGTCTGCGCGGTGAGCTGGACGAAGACGCGCTGCGCCGGGCGCTGGACGAGCTCGTCGCGCGCCACGAGGCCCTGCGGACGCGGTTTCTCACCACCGACGACGGCACCCCGGAACTCGTCATCGACGAGCCGGGTCCGGCCGCGCTGCGCGTCGTCGAGGCGGACGGCGTGGAGGCCGCGATCGAGCTGCTCGACGCCGACCTCGCCGTCCCGTTCGACCTGGAACACGGCCCGCTCTTCCGCACCGTGCTGGTGAGGATCGCGCCCGACGACCACGTCCTTCTCATCGCCGCCCACCACACCGTCATCGACGGCTGGTCCAGCGACCTGCTCATCCGCGAGCTGCTCGTCCTGCACGACGGCGGTACCCCGCCGCCCGCGCCGGTCGGCTACGGCGACTACGCCCTCTGGCAGCGAGGCCGTGACCACCGCCGCGAGATCGACCACTGGCGCGACCGGCTCGCCGGGCTGCCCGCGATCGAGCTGCCCACCGACAGGCCCCGCCCCGCCGAGCAGCGCCACGAGGGAGCCGCCCTCGACGTCCGGGTGGACGCCGACCTCACCAGGCGGCTCGCCGAGCTGGGCGCCGAGGCCGGCGCCACGCCGTACATGACGCTGCTCGCCGCCTTCCAGGTCCTGCTGGCCCGCTACTCGGGGCAGACGGACTTCGCGGTCGGCTCCCCGGTCGCCGGGCGCGGGCTGCCCGAGCTGGACGGGGTCGTCGGCATGTTCGTCAACACCCTGGTCCTGCGCGCGGACCTGGCCGACGACCCGTCGTTCACCACCTTCCTCGCCCGGACGCGTGAGACCGCCCTGGACGCCTACGCGCACCAGGAGCTCCCGTTCGACCAGCTGGTCAACGAACTGAACGTGGTCCGTGACGTGAGCCGATCGCCGCTCGCGCAGGTCACGTTCGCGCTGCAGAACTTCAAGGCGGGCGAGGAGGACGGGCGCGTCTCCTACCTCACGCTCCCGGCGAGGACGACCCGCTTCGACCTCGGCCTCTACCTGTTCGAGAGCCCGGACGGGCTGGTCGGCCACCTCGCCTACAGCACCGCCCTCTTCGACCCGGAGACCGTGGAGCTGCTGGCGGCGCGCTTCGAGACGCTGCTGCGCTCGATCGTGGCGGACCCGGACACGCGGGTGGGGGAGCTGTCGCTGCTCTCCGACGAGGAGCGGGAGAGGATCCTGGGCTTCGGCTCGGGTCCCGCTCTCCGGTCGTCCGGTCACGACCTGCTGCACGACCTCGTCACCGCGCGGGCCGCGCTCACGCCCGGCGCGACGGCCGTGGTCCACGAGGGCTCACCCGTCTCGACCACGGTGCCCGCGACGCGCGGCGGCTCCGGTCCGGGTACGGCGTCGACGGCGGGCGGCTCGCTGACGTACGCCGAGCTCGACGAGCGTTCCACCAGGATCGCCGCCCTGCTGAGGAACCACCACGGCGTGGGCCCCGACACCAGGGTGGGCGTCTTCCTCGAACAGTCCACCGACCTGGCGGCGGCCGTCATCGGCGTGCTGAAGGCCGGTGGCGCCTACGTGCCCCTCGACCCCAAGCAGCCCCGCGACCGGCTGGCGTACATGCTCGCCGACGCCGGAGCCGTCGCCGTCCTGACCACCTCCGCCCTGAGCGACCTGCTTCCCGGCATCGCCGGCGCGCCGACGATCCGCCTGGACTCCGAGGCGCTTGAGGAGACCGGGTTCGAACCACCGGAGGTGTCGCCCGACCACCTCGCGTACGTGATCTACACGTCGGGGACCACCGGGCGGCCGAAGGGCGTCGGGGTGCAGCACCGGCAGGTGCTCAACTATCTCGCCGGGGTCGAGGAGCGCTTCGAGGTCGAACCCGGCGGGGTCTACACCCTGCTGCAGTCGCTCTCGTTCGACTTCGGGGTGACGATCTTCTACCTGTCGCTCATGACCGGCGGAGAGCTGCACCTGGCCGACCCGCAGGCTCCCGCCGAGGAGCTCGCCGGGCTGTTGAGCGGCACCGACTACCTGAAGATGACCCCCTCCCACCTCGCCTCGCTGCTCGCCGCGGTGGACGACCCCGCCCAGCTGCTCCCGCGCAAGCTCCTCGTCCTCGGCGGCGAGGCCTCCCGGTGGAGCTGGGCCCGCGAGCTGACCGCGCACACCACGGTGGTCAACCACTACGGCCCTACCGAGGCGACGGTCGGCATCTCCACCCACGCCGTCACCGACGAGCACGAGCGGGCACTGAACCTGCCGATCGGCAGGCCGCTGCCCGGGGCCGCGGTCTACGTGCTCGACGAGCACCTGCGACTGGTCCCGCCCGGCATGACCGGCGAGATCTACCTCGGCGGCGACCGGCTCGCCCGCGGATACCTCGGGCGGCCCGGCCTGACGGCCGAGAGATTCCTGCCCGACCCGTACGGCGGGCCCGGCGCCCGCATGTACAGGACCGGCGACCTCGGCCGGTGGCTGCCCTCGGGCGACCTGTGCTTCCTCGGCCGCCGCGACCTGCAGGTCAAGGTCAGGGGTTACCGGGTGGAACTGCCGGAGATCGAGTCTGTGCTCGCCGACCAGCCGGGGGTCGCCCACGCCGTCGTCGACCTGCGCGGGGACCGGCTGGTCGCGTACGTGGTCGGCGAGGTCGCCGGAGACCAGATCAGCGTCAGCGAGCTGCGGGCGCGGCTCGGTGAGCGGCTCCCCGAGTACATGATCCCCGGGCGGTTCGTCTGGCTGGACGAGCTGCCCCTGAAGTCGCACGGCAAGGTCGACCGGGCCAGGCTGCCCGAACCCGACGAGGCGCGGCCCGACCAGGAAGCCGGATTCGTCCCGCCACAGACGCCTCTCGAAGAGGCGATCGCCGAAGTGTGGGCAAAGGTTCTCGGACTGGTACAGGTCGGTGTGCTGGACGACTTCTTCGACCTGGGCGGTCATTCGCTGCTCGCCGCACAGGTGGTCGCCCGCCTTCGGAAAGCCATTCCCGAAGGCGGGCGCCAGGTCACGATCCTGGACCTGTTCAAGCACCGGACCGTCCGCGAGCTGGCGCGGCTCGTCGAGACGGCCGACGACGGCCCGCGCATGCTCCTGCACCGGCTCACCCCGGCCCGCGCGGCCACCTCGACCCTGGTCTGCGTGCCGTACGGCGGTGGCAGCGCCGCCATCTACCAGCCGCTGGCCGACAGGTTGCCCCAGAACTGGGCGCTGCACGCGGTCGCCGTCCCCGGCCAGGAGATGGGGCTGATCGAGGAGACCCGGCCGGTGGCGGAGGTCGCGCAGGGCTGCGTGGAGGAGATCCTCAAGGACGTGCGCGGGCCTCTCGCGCTGTACGGGCACTGCGGGCTCGGCGTCATGCTGACCGTGGAGATCGCCCGCCGCCTGGAGGCCGCGGGCCGCCAGGTCGAGGCGATCTACCTCGGTGGCATCTTCCCCTTCGCCCGCCCCACCTCGATGCTGGCCAAGCTGTCGAACCTGACCGACCGCCTCCGCAGCGACCAGGTCTGGGCCAACGCCCTGCAGGCCGCGGGTCTCGACGTGGAGGACCTGGAACGCGACCAGCTCAAGCTGATGATCGACAACCGTCGCAAGGGCACCAAGGAGGCGGAGCGCTACTTCACCCGCCTCTTCGAGGAGGGTGTCGAGCCGCTCAAGGCGCCGATCATCTCCGTGGCGGGCGACCGCGACCCGGCCACCGAGTTCTATCAGGAGCGCTACCGCGAGTGGCACCTCCTGACGGGCTCGACGGCCGTGGTCGTCCTCGATGAGGCCGGACACTTTTTCCTGAAATATCGGGCGGAAGAGCTTGCCGCCATCGTCACCGGCACCCACCGGGCCATCGCCTCGGGTGACACGGCCAAGCTGGCCCGCACCGACCGGTCCACCTGGTGGCTCGGCGGCGTCTCCACCCAGGACGACCTTGCCGAAGTGGCTCCTGCGACGATGGCACCCGCGATCACCGGTGCCGGACCGGCCGCGTCCGCTCCAGCCGGTCCTGACTCCGCCACGTCCGTTCTTCCCGGCTCCGGCACGGGCGGCGCGCCACCGGGAACGACAGACCCGCTCGCGACGGGCACCCCGGCGCGCTCGGGACCTCCGCCCAGCATGAAGCGGTTCGCCGTCGTGGCGGCCGGGCAGCTCGTCTCGATCGTCGGATCGTCGCTCACCGAGTTCGCCATCCCGCTGTGGATCTACATCACCACCGACTCGCTCGCCAGGTTCGCCCTCTTCTCCGTCCTCGCGCTGGTTCCCGGCATGCTGGTCTCCCCCCTGGCCGGAGCCCTCGTCGACCGCCACGACCGGCGCAAGATCATGATCGCCGGAGACATCGGCGCGTTCGGCACCCAGCTGACACTGGGCATCCTGCTGTGGACCGGCAACCTGCAGATCTGGCACATCTACCCGCTCCTGGTGCTGCTGTCGATCGCGCTGACCTTCCAGCGTCTCGCCTACAACTCCGCCATCCCGCAACTGGTCCCCAAACGCTTCCTCGGCCACGCCAACGGCGTGGTCCAGATGGTCACCGGTACCGCCCAGCTGGTCGTCCCGCTGGCCGCGGTCGGCCTGATGGCCGCGATCGGGCTGGAGGGCATCCTCGTCCTGGATGTCGCCGCGTACATCTTCGCGATCGGGGTGCTGCTCTTCGTCCGCTTCCCGAAGACGATGGCGTGGAAGCGCAGGGAGTCGCTGGTCGCCGAGATGGTCGAGGGCTGGAAGTTCTCCTGGGGCAACCGGGGCTTCCGCGGCATGCTGTTCTTCTTCGCGGTGCTGAACATCTTCCTCTCCCCGCTGTTCCTGCTCATCTCACCGCTCGTCCTGGGCTTCGCCACTCTGGACGACGTCGGCCGGATCTCCTTCTTCGGTGGTCTCGGCGTCTTCCTCGGTGGCCTGACCATGACCGTCTGGGGAGGCCCGCGACGGCAGCGGCTGCGCGGCGTCATGCTCTCCACCCTCGTACTGGGCGTCTTCTGCCTGGTCACCGGTCTGCAGCAGAACCTGATCCTGATCGGGATCGGCGCCTTCGGCATGTCGTTCTGGCTGACCATGCTCAACGGCGTCTACGCGACGATCATCCAGGTCAAGGTGCCGCAACGCTTCCACGGTCGTGTCATCGCGCTCAACACGCTCGTCGCCTGGTCCACCCTGCCGGTCGGCTTCGGCCTGGTCGCCCCGTACGGCAGCGAGCTGTTCGAACCACTGATGCTCCCCGGAGGGCCGCTGGCCGACACGGTCGGTCTCGTGCTCGGCACCGGCGAGGGCCGGGGCGTCGGCCTGATGTACGTGCTGTTCGCCGTCGCCATCGTGGTCACGGCGCTGGTCGCGATGCGGACCCGCACGCTGTCCAGGTTCGACACCGACGTCCCCGACGCGCTCCCGGACGATCTGGTCGGCTTCCAGGCCATCCAGAGGCGCCAGGAGCGCGAGCGTCAGGAACGCGAGCGCGACGAGCCGACCGCCGAGGTGATCTCGATTCGGAGATGACGTCCTCCCCACGCCCGAAGGCGGGGTCTCCACGCTGAAAGCGATCACTTCTCCCGGCCGGCCGGCAGAGGCGCGGCCTTTCATCAGGACTCAAGGTCCGGGAACACAGAGTGCTCACCTGTCGGCGGCTACCACCGGGAGTCCGCCGGATGGCTTACTCCCAAAACTGATCAGGAAGACGATGACCCCGTCCTGAGCGGCGGAACCCCGGCCCTCTTTCGGAGGGGCCGGAAGGAACGGGTGAAAGAACACGGACGGGGCGCGGTCGACGACCACGCCCCGTCTCTCATGTCTGTCCGGCTACACGCGCGGCGTCAGTACGCCCAGCCACCGGGGGCGAAGTCCTCCCAGTGGTAGAAATCCCAGTAGTAACCACCGTTGACCTGCGCGAGCTGGCTCTCCTCCAGCTCGGTGCCGATCCCGGACAGCTCAGACAGCGCGGACAGCTCAGGCTTGGCCTTGGCCATCGTTGTTTCCCCTTTCGATCTGACAACGTGGCCAATGTCCCAACCTCCGGTTGCGAACCAGTGGTGGGCGACTGCAATCACCTCGCCGAGCACACACGCCGACACGGGCGGGACCGGATGACAGGTCGTGGGACACGCGCGTCGACGTGGGGTGGGACCGGACGACAGGTCACGGCGGACTACGCCCGCAGGCGCAGCCCTCTCGGGGTCGGGTGGAACCCGGCGGACTCCAGGGCCGCGCCCAGGGGGGAGTCGTTGACGGCGGTGCCGTCCGCCCGCTCGACGGTGAGCTTGCCCAGGGCGCCGTCGCGCACCGCGAGCGCGAGGGCGTCGACGGCGGGCTGGAGACGATCGTCACCCGAGAAGGAGAGCAGGCTCTTGCCGCCGCGCTCGACGTAGAGGACGAGGCGCCCGTCGACGAGCACCACCAGGGACCCGGCCTTCCTGCCCGGCTTGTGGGACACCTCCCCGGGACGGGCGGGCCATGGCAGGGCCGCGCCGTACGGATTGGCCGGGTCGGCGGCCGCCAGCACCACCGCCCGCCGGGTGCCTCCCTCCGCCCTCTCCGGCTTCCGTGTGCTCCACGGATCGGGCGCCGGCGCCGTGTCCGGCCGGGTGGGGGAGAGGGATGTGGAGCGCATCCGGTCGACGGCGCCGGGAAGGGCGAACTGGGCGCCGCCCAGCCCTTCCACGAAGTAACCCCTGCGGCATCGGCCGCTCTCCTCGAAGGCGCGAAGCACCTGGTAGACGGCGGCGAACCCGCCCGGCAGCCGCTCGGCGGTCACTGCCCCCCTGGTCACCACGCCGTGCCGCTCCAGCAGCACCTCGGCCTGGGCGTGGGCGCGCTGGGTGGCGTCCTCCGCGAGGGCGGGCAGTGCCCACCAGCGCCCGCTCACGGTGGGCGGGCCGCTCCTCGTCGGCAGCACCGCCCGACGGCGCCTGGTCGGGGCCGGGCGGTGCGCGGGACGTCCCGTTCCGAGGACGGCCCGCAGCGGCGCGAGCGTGTCGCCGGTGATCCGGCCCGACCACACCAGATCCCACACGGCGGCGGACAGGGCACGGTCATCCGGGACGGAACCGGTCAGGAGCGCGCCGACCCGGCTGCCCAGCTCGCGGAAGAACAGCGCGCCCCCGCCGCCCAGAACCTCCAGCACCGCCTCGTGCACCGGCGTCAGGGTGATGTCGGCGGGACCGGGCATCAGCAGCGGCGCGGTGTCGGCGAAGTAGAGCGACACCCAGCCGTCACCGCCGGGCAGGGACCCCTGCCCCACCCAGACCACCTCGCCCGAGGCGGTCAGCTCGTCCAGGAGCGACGGGTCGTATCCGGGCACCCGCGAGGGCAGGATGAGCGTCTCCAACGCCGACGCGGGCACCGCCGCACCCTGTAACTGCTCGATTGCGCCCACCAGCGCGTCGATCGGCGGCCTGCCCTGTGGGGGAGAGCCGCTGATGCCGTGCCAGGCGGGCGCGAAGGCGGCCAAGGTCTCCGAGGAGACCGGCTCCACCTCCTTGCGGAGCCTGGCGAGGGACCGGCGGCGTAGCATCCGCAGCACCCCCGCGTCACACCACTCCTCACCGCGGCCACCCGGCCTGAACTCCCCGCTCACCACCCGCCCCGAGGCGGCCAGGCGGCGCAGCGCGTCGGTGACGACCGCGACACCGAGGCCGAACCTGGCCGCGGCGGTGCTCGCGAGGAAGGGGGTGCGCGTACGGGCGTGCCGGGCGAGCAGGTCGCCCAGCGGGTCGTCGACCGGCTCCAGGAACGCGTGCGGCACCCCCACGGGCAGCGGCACGCCGAGCGCGTCGCGCAGCCGGGCGGCGTCCTCGATCGCCGCCCACCGCTCCTGCCCCGCCACCCGCACCCTGATGGCCCGCCGGGAGCCCTCCAGCGCGGTCAGCCACGCGGGGTCGCCCTCGCGCACGCTGACGTCCTCGGCCACGAGGGGGCCGTGGGAGCGAAGCAGGTCGGCCAGGTCCTCGGCGTCGCGCAGCGGCCTGTCCAGCCGGGCCAGCTCCCGCTCGGTGTCGGTGATCACATCGAGGTCGAGCAACTCGCGCAGGTCCGCCTGGCCGAGCAACTCGGCCAGCAGGCTCGTGTCGAGCGCGAGCGCCTGGGCGCGTCGCTCGGCCAGCGGGGCGTCGCCCTCGTACATGAACGCGCCGATGTAGTTGAACAGCAGCGACGCCGCGAACGGCGACGCCTGGCCGGTCTCGACCTCCACCAGCCGGACCCGCCGCGCCTCGATGTCACGCATCAGCCGGACCAGCCCCGGCACGTCGAACACATCCTGGAGGCACTCGCGCATCGTCTCCAGCACCACCGGGAACGACCCGTAGCGGCCCGCCACGCTCAGCAGGTGCGAGGCGCGCTGCCGCTGCTGCCAGAGCGGTGACCGCCTGCCCGGCACGCGGCGCGGCAGCAGCAGGGATCTTCCCGCGCACTCGCGGAACCGCGCCGCGAACAGCGCCGAGCCGCCCAGCTCCTCGGTGACGATCCGCTCGATCTCGTCCGCGTCGAAGATCGCGACATCGGAGGGAGGGTCGGAGAGCGTGTCGGGAACGCGCAGCACGATCCCGTCGTCGGAGTGCACGGCCTGCACGTCGACGCCGTAGCGCTCCCGCAGCCGTCGCCCGATCGCCAGCGCCCACGGCGCGTGCACCCGGGCACCGTACGGGGAGTGCACCACCACCCGCCAGTCGCCCAGCTCGTCGTGGAAGCGCTCGACAAGCAACGTCCTGTCGTCCGGCACGTAGCCGGTCGCCTGCCGCTGCTCGGCCAGGTAGGAGAGCAGGTTGGCCGCGGCGAACTCGTCCAGTCCCGCCGCCCTGATCCTCTCCAGGGCGGCCTCCCGCGCCGTGTCGCCCGCTTCAGCCTTACCCGTCTTTCCGCCCCCCGCTTTCGCTTTCTTCTCTCCCGCCCCCGTGCCTACCGCTCCGGCCTTCCCCGTCCCTCCCGTGTCTCCCGCTCCGGCGCTTCTCGTCTCCGCCGCTCCGTCTTCCGCCTTCGCCTCTCCCGCCCCCGTGCTCCGGGTGCCCCCGCCTCCCACCTCGGTGTCCGCACCCGCCGCCGACATCTCGCGGAGGAACGCGCCGATGGCCCTCCCCAGCTCCGCGGGCCGCCCCGCGGTGTCGCCGTGCCAGAACGGGAGCTTTCCCGGCTGGCCGGGGGCGGGCGTGACCAGCACCCGATCGGCCGTGATCTCCTCGATCCGCCAGGAGGTCGCGCCCAGCACGAACACGTCCCCGGCCCGCGACTCGTAGACCATCTCCTCGTCCAGCTCGCCCACCCGGGAGGACTTCTCACCGACCAGGAACACGCCGAACAACCCCCGGTCGGGGATCGTGCCGCCGTTGGTGACCGCGAGCCGCTGGGCTCCGGGACGGCCCCGCAGGGTACCGGTCACCCGGTCCCAGACGATGCGCGGCCGCAGCTCGGCGAACTCCTCGCTCGGGTATCGCCCGGCGAGCATGTCGAGCGTCGCCTCCAGCGCGCTCCTGGGCAGCGTCCGGTAGGGGGCGGCCCGCCGCACGACCTCCTCCAGCTCGTCGACCGTCCACTCGTCCAGCGCGGTCATCGCGACGATCTGCTGGGCGAGCACGTCGAGGGGGTTGCGCGGGTAGCGCAGATCCTCGATCTCCCCGCTCCTCATCCGCTCGGCCACCACCGCCGTCTGGACCAGGTCCCCCCGGTATTTGGGGAAGATCACGCCGCGCGAGACGGCTCCCACCTGGTGCCCGGCCCGGCCGATCCGCTGCAGGCCGCTCGCCACGCTCGGCGGTGCCCCGACACACGCCACCAGGTCGACCGCGCCCATGTCGATGCCGAGCTCCAGGCTGGAGGTCGCGACCACGGCGGGCAGCCGCCCGGACTTGAGCGCCTCCTCGATCTGGGAGCGCTCCTCCTTCGACACCGAACCGTGGTGGGCTCTCACGATCTCCGGGACGACCCCCTTGGCCGCACCTGCCTGCGCCATCATCGCCGCGGGGGTGGAGATGGAGGCCGGTGGCGCGGGGAACCCCTCGGCCCAGTGCACCGGCTCCGCTCCCGCGCCCTCCGCCGCCGCCCGCTCCCCGCCGTCGTCCCGTCGCTCCCACGCCAGCTCGTTGAGGCGGGTGCACAGTCTCTCCGCGAGCCGCCGGGAGTTGGCGAACACGATCGTGGAAGCGTGGTCGCCGATCAGCTCGAACAGCCGCTCCTCCACATGCGGCCAGATCGACCGCCTGGCCGGGGTCTCCGTCAGCCAGCGGTCGTCGTCGGGGGCGGGGGAGGGGGGAGGCGTGTCGAGCTCTGTCATGTCCTCGATCGGAACGACCACCTCGACCGCGATCTCCTTGTCGGAGGGCGGCTGGACCACTGTCGCCGGGCGCGACCCACCCAGGAAGGCGGCGACCTCGCTCACCGGGCGCACGGTCGCGGACAGGCCGATCCGCTGGGCGGGCCTGGGCAGGAGGGCGTCGAGCCGCTCCAGGCTGAGGGCGAGGTGCGCGCCGCGCTTGGTGGCCGCCACCGCGTGCACCTCGTCGACGACGACCGTCTCCACGTCGCGTAACGCCTCGCGGGCCTGGCTGGTGAGCAGCAGGAACAGCGACTCGGGGGTGGTGATCAGGATGTCGGACGGCCTGGTCGCGAACCGGCGCCGCTCCTCGGGGGAGGTGTCGCCCGACCGGATCGCCACCGAGATCTCCGGCACCGGCAGACCGAGCCGCCGCGCGGTCTGCCTCAGGCCGGCGAGCGGGGCCCGGAGGTTGCGCTCGACGTCGACGGCGAGAGCCTTGAGCGGCGACACGTACAGGACCCGGCACCGCCTCGCCGGCTCGCCGTCCCCGCGAGAACGCCCCCGCCCGCTCCGCACGCCCGCACCGCCCGCCCGACCCGCACCGGAGATCTCGGCGTCGGGGGGAGGGTCGGAGGCGAGCCGGTCGAGTGACCACAGGAAGGCGGCGAGCGTCTTGCCGGAGCCGGTGGGCGCGACCACCAGGGTGTTGTCACCCCGGGCGATCGCCGCCCATGCCCCCTCCTGCGCGGCGGTCGGCGCGGAGAACGCCCCGGTGAACCAGTCTCGGGTCATCCGGGTGAAGTGATCGAGCGCTCCGCCCGCGCCCGTTGTCTCGCTCATCGCCGCCCCCTAGCTCCCGGTCCGGCCGGCCAACCGGGTCACCGCCCATACTGCACGGCCCCACCGACAGAACCCGCCACCGCCGACCGGCGGGCGGGAGTGGACAGACCGCGCGTCACCTGCGGACACACGAACCGGCCTCGCGGCCGGAGCGAGGGAGATCACGCCCCCGGGGGTGTTCCCGACGCCCTGCGGCCATGACATGCCGTCCGGGATAGGTTGGCTCCCTGCCGTCACGGACACGACTTTGACGAACACACGACGCATTGAGTGGTGAGCTAACGGTGAGCATCGACCATCAGGCCATCGAGGCGACACGCGAGCGGATCAAGGCGGAGCACCTCAGGGAGCACCGTCCGCCGAGCAGCGCGAGGGGGCTGCACCACTTCGCGCTGATCTCCTCCGACGTCGAGACGACGATCGCGTTCTACCAGGACCTCCTGGAGTTCCCGCTCACGGAGATCTTCGAGAACCGTGACTACCGAGGGTCGAACCACTTCTTCTTCGACATCGGCAACGGCAACCTCCTCGCCTTCTTCGACTTCCCCGGCCTGGACCTCGGCCCCTACAAAGAGGTTCTCGGCGGGCTCCACCACATCGCCATCTCCGTCGATCCCTCCACGTGGGAGCGTTTGCGGGGCAAGCTGGAGGCGGCGGGAGTTCCGCACCAGGTCGAGAGTGGCGCGTCCATCTACTTCGCCGACCCCGATGGCGCCCGCCTGGAGCTGCTCGCGGACCCCCTCGGAGAGATGTACGGCTCCCGCGTGCTCTGACGACTCCGCCTCCTCACCCCCGACCTTGGCCGCCCGCGCTCTCACCGGTGACGGCCCTTCCCCCGTACGTCTCCTGTCCCGGTCCCGTCGGACCTGGACGGGAAACCGGGAGACCGGGTGGTTCGCGGTTCGGCGGCGTCTCGGAACGGGCTCCCGTACCCCGGAGTGGACCCATACTTGGGGTATGCGCCTGTCGGAATTCTGGAAGCGGATGAAGTCACACTTCGGTGACCAGTACGCCGATTCATGGGCCAACGACTACGTCATCGCCGATCTCGGCGGCCGGACCGTGATCCAGGCACTGGCCGACGGCGTGGGGGCGAAGGAGGTCTGGCACGCCGTGTGCGGGGTGACCGACGTCTCGCCCAGGCTCCGCTGAGAGCCGGTCAGGATTCGGGAAGCGGGACGAGGAGCCTCTCCACCACCTCGGCCGCGTGCGCGGGATCGTCGGCGCTCTCCTCACCGTCCGGTGCCCACAGAAACAGCCAGCCGTCCTTGACCGGTGTGGCGAAGACGATCGTCTGCCGGTGACTGTCGGGATGCCACACCCACAGCACGGGGGCGGCGCCGCCGAGGGTGCGGCTCACCATCCCTCGTTGTCGCAGTTCGGCGGCGAGGGAGTCGAGATGGGCTAGGCGTTGCTGTGTGAACGCGTTGGGCACGTTGGGCACCTCGGGTCGTTTCCCCTCAGGATCACCCCAGGTCAGCCCGGTTACAACAGGCTCAAGGTAATTCTTGGAAATGTCGCCTTTCGGATGGGTGCCGTGCCCTGCGGGGCGGTTCTCCCGCTGCCGGTGCCCACGACACCTGGCACCACACGCCTCGTCGGCGGCCCCGCCGCCCGTGCCTGGTTGCGCCAACTTGTGGCGTTCTGTGTCAGTTACCGGCTGTTCATGTATTTTCGCATCCATTCGTGCCCGATGGCGCCTGTCGCGCCTGGCGTCGCGCACACCTCACAGGCGGCTCCGCCGTCCGCGCCCGCTCGTGTCCGTCCGTGCCCGGTCGTGCGCGGGTGACCTCCGCGATGCTTCGCGACTCCCGCAACCCGTGGTGCCAACGGGCGGCGATCGAACAGTCGTTCGGCTATATTGAACAGGCCACCACTCCTGGCGTGCCCTCCCGAAATTGTCGGCGGCACCCCGTAGCTTTCTGGCAACCGATCCAACCCGCGACCCTTCAGGGGGCTCCCATGGCAGCTAACGACCGCGAGAAGGCGCTTGAGACCGCACTCGCTCAGATCGAGCGTCAGTTCGGCAAGGGCTCGATCATGCGCCTGGGCGACGAGACCCGGGCTCCCATCGAGGTGATTCCCACCGGCTCCATCGCGCTCGACGTGGCCCTCGGCATCGGCGGTTTTCCGCGCGGCCGCATCGTCGAGGTCTACGGTCCCGAGTCCTCGGGCAAGACCACGGTCGCCCTGCACGCGGTGGCCAACGCCCAGCGCGGCGGCGGCATCGCCGCGTTCATCGACGCCGAGCACGCGCTCGACCCGGAGTACGCCCAGAAGCTGGGCGTCGACACCGACGCGCTGCTCGTCTCCCAGCCCGACACCGGTGAGCAGGCGCTGGAGATCGCCGACATGCTGATCCGGTCCGGCGCCGTCGACCTGCTGGTCATCGACTCGGTCGCCGCACTGGTGCCCAAGGCCGAGATCGAGGGTGAGATGGGTGACAGCCACGTCGGTCTCCAGGCCCGCCTGATGTCCCAGGCGCTGCGCAAGGTCGCCGGTGCGCTCAACAACACCGGCACCACCGCGATCTTCATCAACCAGCTCCGCGAGAAGATCGGCGTGATGTTCGGTTCGCCCGAGACCACGACCGGTGGAAAGGCGCTGAAGTTCTACGCCTCGGTCCGTCTCGACATCCGCCGCATCGAGACGCTGAAGGACGGCACGGAGGCGGTCGGCAACCGCACCAGGGTGAAGGTCGTCAAGAACAAGATGGCCCCGCCCTTCCGGGTGGCCGACTTCGACATCCTCTACGGCGTCGGCATCTCCCGCGAGGGTGGCTTGATCGACATGGGCGTCGAGCACGGTTTCGTCCGCAAGTCCGGCGCCTGGTACACCTACGAGGGTGACCAGCTCGGCCAGGGCAAGGAGAACGCGCGAAACTTCCTCAAGAGCCACCCGGACATGGCGAACGAGATCGAGAAGAAGATCAAGGAGAAGCTGGGCGTCGGCCCGCGCCTTGACAGCCCGGCCGCCCCGCCGCCCGCCCCTGCGGCTTCGGCCCCGGCCGCCGCGTCCGGTCGTGCGTCCGGTGCCGCGGCTTCCGCCGCGTCCGGTCGCGGTTCCAAGGCCGCCACTCCCAAGCCGGGTGACGCCTGAGTCCGGGCTGATCGATGACGACTGGACCTGACTCCGGTCCGGCCGACGAGGCCGGGCCGAGGGACTGGGGTGCCTGGCCCGACGAACCTCGGGCGGCCTCACCGAGGGGGCGTGGGCGCGACTTCGGCTCGTCCGCTTCCGAGGAAGGGTTCCGCGAGGAGACCGCGGAACCCGCGGGCGACGCACCCCGAGGCCGGAGGAAACGTGCCTCCCGGCGTGGCGGGCGGCGCTCAGAGAGGGCTACCCCGGGCTTCCTTCCCAAGGAACCCGACGGACCAGACGGGTCCGACGGATCGGCCGAGTGGGCTGGGAAGAGCCGGAAGTCCGAGGCCGACCCGCAGGCGGTGGCGCGAGGCATCTGTCTGCGGCTGCTGACCATGGCGCCGCGCACCCGAGCCCAGCTCGCGGAGGCGCTGCGCAAGCGTGAGGTGCCCCAGGAGGCGGCGGACGCCGTGCTGGACCGCTTCTCCGAGGTCGGGCTCATTGACGACGAGGCGTTCGCCGCGGCATGGGTGAGTTCGCGCCACGCCGGGCGGGGCCTCGCCAGAAAGGCCCTCGCCTCGGAGCTCCGCCACCGCGGGGTGGAAGAGGAGACCGTGAAGGAGGCGGTGGATCAGCTCGATCCCGAGGAGGAGGCGGAAACCGCCCGTCGCCTCGTTCGGCGCAAGCTCTCCTCGACCCGAAGCCTGGAGCCCGCGGTCAGGACTCGCAGGCTGGCCGGCATGCTCGCCCGGAAGGGATACGGTCCCGGCCTGGCGTTTCGTGTCATCCGCGAAGTTCTGGAGGACGAGGGCGCGGAAACATCATCATTCGCGGATGATTCGGGCTATCCGCTCGACTAGTTCGAAGCAGCTTGACAGCGGGTCTTTGCTTGCTCGTTACCTCTCTGACGCTTAATCTCAACAGCAGTGAGGAGTTACTCCGCGCAGTGCGGATTGTCATAGCGGTGTAGTACGGGCAAACAGGCTTGGCGGATGAGGACGGAACGAAGGACCGGCGGGAAGAGCCGGTAGGTGATCCCCTCTGGGTTCACTTCTGTCCCGACAGCGCCCCTCCTGGACTTTCCGTGCCGTGCGTGTGACCCCTCGTGTGCCTGATATTTGCGACGCGAGGAAGGTGAGGCGCGCATGGATCCGGTCATGGTCGTCATGTTGGTAGTGACGGTTGTGGCTCTCGCCGTGATGACAGCCGTGCTGGTCGTGTTGCTGCGTCGTATCGGTGGAGCCGGGCCCGTGCAGAAGGGGCCCACCCCCGAGCAGGAGGCCGAGGCCGAGGCCCACCTGGAGGAGGCCAGACGCGAGGCTGCCGACATTCGGGCGAGAGCCAGAGATGACGCCGGAGAGCTCCTGCGCAAGTCGGAGACGGCGGTCGAGGCGGCGGCGGAGATGCGCAAGGAGGCCGAGGCCGAGGGCAAGATCCTGAAGTACGAGCTCAAGGAGCTCCGGTCCGACCTCGAACGCAGGGAGAACCGGCTCGCCGAGCGGGAGCAGCGTCTCGACGAGGAAGCCAGGCGCCAGACCGACCGGGCCCGCAAGCTCGCCGAGACGGAGACCGAGCTGGCCGACCGCCGTGAGGATCTCGAACGGGTCGCCGAGGAGCGTAAGACCATCCTGGAGCGGGTGTCCGGACTCACCAGCGACCAGGCCAAGGCCGAGTTGGTCCGAGAGATCGAGAACCAGGCCAAGCGCGAGGCCGCGCTGATCATCAGGGAGATCGAGAGCGAGGCCCGCAAGGAGGGTGAGAAGCGCGCCACCAAGATCGTCACATTGGCGGTCCAGCGAGTGGCCACCGAGCAGACCGCCGAGTCCGTGGTGAGCGTTCTGCACCTGCCGGGCGATGAGATGAAGGGGCGCATCATCGGCCGTGAGGGCCGCAACATCCGCGCCTTCGAGTCGACCACCGGCGTCAACCTGATCATCGACGACACACCGGAAGCCGTGTTGCTGTCGTGCTTCGACCCGGTCCGCAGGGAGACCGCGCGGCTGACCCTGGAGAAACTCGTCCTCGACGGACGCATCCATCCGCAGCGCATCGAGGAAGCCCACGAGCGTAGCAAGGCGGAGGTCCAGGAGTTGTGCGTGCGCGCGGGTGAGGACGCCCTGGTGGAGCTCGGCATCACCGATATGCATCCCGAGCTGGTCACCCTTCTCGGTCAGCTCCGTTACCGCACCTCCTACGGCCAGAACGTGCTCGGTCACCTCATCGAGTCCGCCCACATCGCCGGGATCATGGCGGCCGAGCTGAGGCTCGACACGACGCTGCTCAAGCGCTGCACACTCCTGCACGACATCGGCAAGGCGCTCACCCATGAAGTCGAGGGCAGCCACGCGCTCATCGGCGCCGAGATCGCCAGACGCTACGGCGAGCACGAGGACGTCGTCCACGCCATCGAGGCCCACCACAACGAGGTCGAGGTCAAGACGGTCGAGGCCGTCCTCACCCAGGCCGCCGACGCGATCAGCGGCGGCCGCCCCGGAGCCCGCCGCGAGTCGCTGGAGGCCTACGTCAAGCGGCTGGAGCGGCTTGAGGAGATCGCCACCTCCTACGAGGGCGTCGAGAAGGTCTTTGCCATGCAGGCGGGGCGGGAGATCAGGGTGATGGTGAAGCCCGACGCGGTCGACGACATCCAGGCCCAGGTGATCGCCCGAGATGTCGCCAAACAGGTCGAGGAGGAGCTCACCTACCCCGGCCAGATCCGCATCACTGTCGTCCGCGAATCGCGGGCCACCGAGTTCGCCCGCTGACCCCGCCGAACCGTCGCCCCCGCCGAACCGTCGCCCCCGCCGAACCGCTGAAAACCCGTTGAGCCGCTGACCCCGCCGACCGGTCAGGAGTGAAAGATCTGCTGATAGAAGGCGAGCTCGGTGGCGAGGGCCGCACTACGGGTCTCGGCGCGGCGGAACCCGTGGGCCTCGCCCTCGAACGTGAGGTAGGTGCAGGGGACGCCGCGTTCGGTGAGAGCGTCGACGAAGGCCTGAGACTGCGCCGGAGGGACCACCGGGTCGGACAGACCCTGCAGGAGCAGCATGGGACAGCTCACCCCCGCCACCTGGCCGACAGGCTCGCGTGAGGCGTACAGGGCGGGATCCTCCGGGCCGATCAGCCACTCGACGTAGCGTGACTCGAAGTCGTGGGTGGTCGCGCTGAAGTTGGCGAGCCCGCTCACGCCGTAGTAGGAGACACCCCCGGCGAACGCGTCGGACGCGCAGCAGGCCGCCATGACCGTCCATCCGCCCGCGCTGCCGCCCCGGATCGCGATCCGCGCCGGGTCGCCCAGACCTTCCGCGGCCAGCCACTCGGCCGCGGCGATCGAGTCTTCGACGTCGACCACGCCCCACTGGCCGTGCAGCCGCTCGCGATAGACGCGGCCGTAGCCGGTGGAACCGCCGTAGTTGACGTCGAGCACACCGATGCCCCTGCTGGTGAAGAACGCCTTCTCCAGGTCGAGTGCGCCAACACTGTGCCCGGTCGGCCCGCCGTGCACGAACACGACGTACGGTGCGGGGCCCTCGCCACGCGCCTCGGGGTTGGACGGAGGGTAGAGGAACGCGTGCACCTCGCGCCCGAACCGGGTCTCGAACTCCACGGGCCTGGCGAGTGGCAGGTAACCGGCGTCGGGCAGCTCGTTGACGTCCCTGCGGAGCTCCTCCACCCGCTCGGTCACGGTGTCGACCCGGATGATGGACCGGGGTAGCGCGGGGCCGTACCCGATTCCGACCAGGGCGTGCCCGTCGGTGGCGAGCACCGCGTCCCAGCCCTCGTAGGGCACGTCCAGGTCGCTCAGCACACCGCTGTCCGGGTCGAAGACCCCCAGACGCAGGTTGCCCCGCCCATGCAGGACCGCGAGGCTACCGTCGGCCATCGGTGCGTACGGCACCGCGCCGAGCTGCCACAGCGGCCCCGCGAACTCCTCCTCCGCCGGGTAGAGCGCCCTTGGCGCGGTGCCGTATATCCCGACCAGGTAGAGGTTCCACCAGCCCGACCAGTCGGAGATCAAATAGAGGCTCTGCTCGTCACGCCACTGCGGGGCGAGCACCGACTCGGAGACGCCGCCCCTGACCTTCCAGGAGGTGCCGTCGGCGAGCCGGGAGACCCACAACTCGGTGCCGTTCCACGGCATCCGGGGGTGGTCCCAGCAGACGAAGGCGAGGTGCTCACCGTCGGGGGAGAGGGTGGGGAAGGCGTAGAAGTCGTGGCCGCTGACCCGCTCGCGCGGCGCGTCCTCGCCGGACAACGGGATGGACACGATCGACCGGCTCACCCGGCCGTCGTCGTGGCGCTCCCTGACACACCAGATCTGCCCGTCGTGGACGACCAGGTCCGCGTAGCGCAGGCCGGCCGGCTCCTCGGGCTCCGGAGTGAGGGGCCTGGGCTCACCGTCGGCGGACAGTAGGTAGAGGCGCTGGTCGACGAAGTTGGTGAACACCACGCCCTCGCCGGGCACCACCGCGTACGACCGCCCGCCGTACTCGTGGACCCTGGTCCTGGCGCTCCACGGCGCGCTCAGCAGCTCGCGCTGGGCTCCGTCGGCGCTGCGGTGCATGATGGTGGTCCGTCCGCCCTCGGCGGGACGGTCCTCGGTCCACCAGACCTCCTCGCCGAGAACAGTCGGGTATCCGAGGCGCAGCCCGGAACGGGCGACGTCGGAGGTGGAGACCGGCGACGGCCACGTGGCGTACGGCAGGACGACCTGCTCGGGGGACATGGCGTAATCCTGCCCGATAACCCGTCGCGTGTCGCCGGTATCACGCTCGCGTCATCGGAGATATGCCGTCGGTGAACCGAACGGGCCGTGAGATCAGTGGGAATGATGAGGTGAGGGCGGTTGACCCGGTCTCTGCCATAAATCGGCCTGCGGATGTTTTTACCCGCCCGTCACACGGAAGGGCGGTCACCGGGTCCGGTGACCGCCCTTCGGCTGCCGTACTCCTACGGCGTGGCTCCTACGGTGCGGGGTTGCCGGGGCCGCCCTCGACCGCCGTCGGCGAGTCGGGCCGGGCGATCGGCTTGGCCGCGGTCTTCCTGCTGCGACGGCTCCGTCTCTCCAGCCAGGTGGCGACGGCGCCCACCATCACGTTGATGATGATGTAGATGATCGCGATGACGATCACAGCGGGAATGATGTTGTTGAAGTTGGAGGGCAGCACGCGTGCCCCCGCGTTCAGCAGGTCCTCGAACGACACGATGAAGCCAAGGGCGGTGTCCTTCAGGAGGACCACCAGTTGCGCGACGATCGCCGGCATCATGACCGTGACCGCCTGCGGCAGCAGGATCATCCGCATCACCTGGCCAGGACGCATGCCGACCGCGAGCGCGGCCTCGCTCTGTCCCCGTGGGATCGACAGGATGCCCGCCCGTACGATCTCCGCCAGCACCGAGCCGTTGTAGAGGACGAGGCCGATCACCACCGCCCAGAACGGCGTCACGGTGAGTCCGAAGACCGCACTGCCGCCGAACATCACCGCGAAGATCATGATCAGCAGCGGGATCGCCCTGAAGAACTCGACGACCGCACCGGCGGCGCGACGGATCCAGGCGTTCGTGGAGAGCCTGCCGATGCCGAAGACGAACCCGAAGGGCACCGCGATCAGGGCGGCGACCGCGGCCGCGGTGAGCGTGTTCACCAGGCCGGGCAGGATCAGGTTGATCCACACGTCGCCACGCAGGAACGGCGTCCACAACTCGGCGTTGAGCTGGTTCTTCTCGCCGAGCTTGGTCACCAGCACGTACGCCGCGAACAGCACGGCGAGGACGACGAGCACGGTGAGAACGTTGTTGCGGATCCGGGCCTTGGGGCCGGGAATGTCGTACAGGACACTGACGCGTTCCGAGCTCTCGGCGCGCCGCTTGCGCGCCGGGGGCCGCTCCGCGGTCACCGCGGTCATCGGACCACCGCCAGGCGCTTGGCGAGCCAGCCGAACAGCAGCCCGGTCGGCAGGGTCAGGATCAGGAAGCCCAGCGCGAACCCGGCGAAGATCTGGATGACCGCGTCGCCGTGCGCCTCGAACAGCGTCTTCATGGTCAGGGACGCCTCACCCACCCCGATGGCCGCGGCGATCGTGGTGTTCTTGATCAACGCGATCAGAATGCTGCCCAGCGGGGCGATCACCGCGCGGAACGCCTGGGGCAGCACGATCAGCCTCAGGTTCTGGCCGAACGTGAGCCCGATGGCGCGGGCCGCCTCCGCCTGGCCGACCGGGACCGTGTTGATCCCGGCGCGGATCGCCTCGCAGACGAACGCCGCCGTGTAGGCGGACAGTCCGATGATGGAGAGCCACAGGTAGTTGGTGGACAGGCTCTCTGAGAACGAGACGTCCAGAACCAGGCCGAGGCCCAGGCCGCAGAACACGATCACCAGGGTGAGCGGGGTGTTCCGCAGGGTGTTCACGTACGCCGTGGCGATCCCGCGAAGGATCGGCAGCGGGCTGACCCGCATGCCCGCGAGGATCGTCCCGAGCACGAGCGCCACCAGCCCGCTGGCGAGGGTGAGCCGTATCGTCAGCCAGAAAGCGTCCCGAATGATCGGGAACTCATCGAAGAGTGCCTGCACTCATCCCTCCAGAGGTCACAGGCCGGGGCGTCCGTACGCCCCGGCCGAGGCGTGACCGAATCAGTAGCGCTCGACAGTCGGCGGGTTGGTGAAGAACTTGCCGAACTCGCCGAAGTTGGCGTCGATGGCCTTCTTCCAGCTGCCGTCCGTGAACATCTTCTCCACGGCCGCGTTGACCTTCTCGCGGGTCTCCTTGTCCTCCAGCTTCAGGCCGATGCCGTACTTCTCCTCGGAGAAGGGCTGGCCGACGAGGCGGAACTTGCCGGGAGACTGGGTGGCGAAGCCGGCCAGGATCGTCGCGTCGGTGGAGATCGCGTCGACCTGCTTGTTCTCCAGCAGCGGCAGGCAGGCGCCGTAGCCCTGCTGCTCGGTGAGGAAGCCGCTCTTCCACTCATCGCCGAACTTCTCGACCAGGCGGGCGGGGGAGGAGGAGCCCTGGGCGCCACAGACCTTCTTGCTCTTGAGGTCCTCGACGCTGTTGATCGTGGTGTCGTCCGCCCGGGTCAGGATGTCCTGGCCGGTGACCAGGTACGGGCCGGCGAAAGCGACCTTCTTCTTGCGGTCGTCGGTGATCGAGTAGGTCGCGATCACGGCGTTGACCTGGCCCTGCTGGATGAAAGACTCGCGGTTGGCCGAGATGGCCTCCTTGAACTCAATCTTGTCGTCCGCGTAGCCGAGCTCCTTGGCGATATAGCGGGCGACATCGACGTCGAAACCCTTGAAGGAGCCGTCAGGCTGCTTCTGGCCGAGACCAGGCTGGTCGACCTTGATTCCCACGACGAACTTGTCGCCTCCGCTGCCGCCGTCGTCGCCGCACGCGGTCAGACCAGCCAGCGCCGCCGCGGCTGCGATGACCACGGCTCCAATACGACGTACACGCATTCTTGCTACCTCTTTTTCGTCAGGGACATCAGGAACATCAGGGTGAGCAGGCCGTCAGTGAGTGAGAATCTTGGAAAGAAAATCCTTGGCCCGGTCGGTTCGGGCGTTGGTGAAGAACTCCTCGGGGGTGTTCTCCTCCACGATCTGGCCCTCGGCCATGAACACCACGCGGTTCGCCGCGCGGCGGGCGAAACCCATCTCGTGGGTGACGACCATCATCGTCATCCCCTCCTGGGCAAGACCGATCATGACGTCGAGCACCTCCTGGACCATCTCCGGGTCGAGTGCCGAGGTCGGCTCGTCGAACAGGATCATCTTGGGGTCCATGGCCAGGGCGCGGGCGATCGCCACGCGCTGCTGCTGACCTCCCGAGAGTTGCGCGGGATACTTCGACGCCTGGGCGCCGATACCGACCCGCTCCAGCAACTCCATGCCCCGCCGCTCCGCGGCCTCCCTCGCGACGCCGCGAACCTTGATCGGCCCAAGGGTGACGTTCTCGAGGATCGTCTTGTGGGCGAACAGGTTGAAGGACTGGAACACCATCCCGACCTCGGACCTGAGCTTGGCCAGGGTCTTGCCCTCCACCGCGAGCGGCTGCCCGTCGAAGGTGATGGTCCCCTCGTCGATCGCCTCCAGCCGGTTGATCGTCCGGCAGAGGGTCGACTTGCCGCCGCCTGAGGGGCCGATGACGACGAGGACCTCGCCGCGGGAGATCGTCAGATTGATGTCCCGAAGGACGTGCAGGCTGCCGAAGTGCTTGTTGACACCTTCAAGCACGACCAGAGGAGTCTTGTCCCCGTTCTCCGTCATGCTGGACAACGTAATTCTGTAAAGGGCACCTGGGGCTAACCCTGCGGTACCGATCAGATCACGTCCTGCTCACGCCTTGATCATCGGACCCTGCCCAGGGTAGCCGGGTCGAGGGTGAGCTTGAAGGGTTCCGTCGGTTCCACGGTCGTCCCGGCGGCGACACGGTGGATGAGCTGATACTCGCCGTTCTCGTCGAGCGCGTACGTGAAGATCACCGGAAGCTCGTCGGAGCGCTGCCCTCGGAACGACTTCATCTCGATGCGCCAGAGGTGTCGGTCGAGTCCTGGTTCTCGCATGCGGCTTTGGAGCCCCGGCTCAGCGAGAAGGTTGACGTTGGGTGACTGTTCGATCGCCTGGAGTTCGGTGGGTCGAGGGCGTACCTGAAGGTTCGGCGGAGCGCCTACCCTTGTCGTGAGATGACTGCCACCGTGGAGAGCGCCCGCACGTACGAGGTCCGTACCTATGGGTGCCAGATGAACGTGCACGACTCAGAGCGCCTGTCGGGCCTCCTGGAAGACGCGGGATACGTCCCGGCCGCCCAGGGGGAGACGGCCGACGTGGTCGTGTTCAACACCTGTGCCGTACGGGAGAACGCCGACAACAAGCTTTACGGCAATCTTGGCCACCTGCGTCCCTCGAAGGTGGGCAACCCCGGCATGCAGATCGCCGTGGGCGGCTGCCTGGCGCAGAAGGACCAGGGGGAGATCGTCCGCAGGGCGCCCTGGGTGGACGTGGTGTTCGGCACCCACAACATCGGCTCGCTGCCGGTGCTGCTTGAGCGGGCGCGCGTCCAGCGGGAGGCCCAGGTCGAGATCAAGGAATCCCTGGAGACCTTCCCGAGCACGCTGCCGACCAAGCGCGAGTCCGCCTACGCCGCGTGGGTGTCGGTCTCCGTGGGGTGTAACAACACCTGCACGTTCTGCATCGTGCCCGCGCTGCGCGGCAAGGAGAAGGACCGCCGCCCCGGCGACGTCCTGAACGAGGTGCGCACCCTGGTCGACCAGGGCGTGCTGGAGATCACCCTTCTTGGTCAGAACGTCAACACCTACGGCGTGGAGTTCGGCGACCGGCTCGCCTTCGGCAAGCTCCTGCGGGCCTGCGGCGACATCGAGGGGCTGGAGCGGGTCCGTTTCACCAGCCCGCACCCGGCGGCCTTCACCGACGACGTGATCGCGGCCATGGCCGAGACGCCCAATGTGATGCACCAGCTCCACATGCCGCTGCAGTCGGGCTCCGACCGGGTCCTCAAGGCCATGCGCCGCTCCTACCGGGCCGAGCGCTACCTGGGCATCATCGAGCGGGTCCGCGCGGCGATGCCCGACGCGGCGATCTCCACCGACATCATCGTGGGCTTCCCCGGCGAGACCGAGGAGGACTTCCAGGGCACCCTCGACGTGGTGCGCGAGTCGCGGTTCGCCAACGCCTTCACGTTCCAGTACTCCATCCGGCCGGGCACCCCCGCCGCCACCATGGACGACCAGATTCCCAAGGAGGTCGTGCAGGAGCGCTACGAGCGGCTCGTCGCCCTGCAGACCGAGATCTCCTGGGCGGAGAACAAGAAGCAGGTCGGTCGGACGCTTGAGGTGCTGGTCGCCGAGGGCGAGGGCCGCAAGGACGAGGCGACCCACCGCATGTCGGGACGGGCCCCCGACAACCGCCTGGTGCACTTCACCCCCGGCGCGGAGGTCCCGCGTCCCGGTGACGTGGTGAGCGCCGAGGTCACGTACGCGGCACCGCATCACCTGGTCGCCGACGGTCCGGCCCTGAGGCTCCGCCGCACCCGCGCGGGCGACGCCTGGCAGGCGCGTCAGGGCACCCCTGCCGGCGCCGGTTCCGGGGTCATGCTCGGCATGCCCTCGATCGGCCGTCCCGCCCCGCTCCCCGAGACCTCGGGCTGCTCCGTCTCCTGAAGGTCCGCTCTCCCGGCAGGGCCCCCGGGACCGGTGCTCACTCCTGCTCCATGAGCTGCTGAGCGCGGTCCGGTCTCCTGGTCGGATCTCCCGAGGTCCTGGCCCGTCTCCTGAGGCCTGCCCCTCCTGAGGGGGCCTCGGGAGACAACTTTCCCAGGGCGCTCCCTCCCGGCGGGTTTCCAGGGCGTGTCCCCGAAGTGCCCTCTCGGGGCGACCCTCGTGACGCGCTCCCTCCCTGGGCCGGGATTTTTCGGAATGCTCTCCCTCCGAGAGAGATCTTCTGATTGTTTTCGGGGCGCCTCTCCAGGTGGTGCGAGTCCATGATCGAATCGCCGGAATCCCCGGTGGGAGCGGTGATTCGGGCGATGCCGACGCTCCTGCCAGGGGGTACGTGCACGGCGTCGCCGTCCGCCCCTTAACAGATGATATTTCGTGATTCATCCGTGATTGATGTGCGAGCATTTCCCTGCTGTGGCTACTGTGGTTCAGCACCCGCGGAAGCCGTGGAGGTTTCCCCCCGAGAACCGCAGGGAGTTTTCCCCATGCACGTCCCTCCATCTTCGGGCGGTCCCGGAGAACCAGAGATCATCGTCGGCCCCGCCGACGAGCCCGGACAGTCACGTAAATCCCGTAAGCCCCGACGGAGAAGCGGCCTGGCCATAGCCGTCTTCTCCGTGCTCGCCGCCGCCCTCCTGGGCGGAGGTGCCGTCTTCGCCTTCGTGAACGCCGGGGGCGACGATCCCCGACCGCCGGCGGTGCCGGACAGCGCACAGGAGGCGGTCCAGGAGCCCGAGCCGGACCAGAGCTCGCCGCAGGACGAGAAGCAGAAACCGAAGAAGAGCGCGGATGCCGCCTCTGGAGGCGACGACACGTCCACCGGAGGCGGTGGCTCGGGCTCCAACGCCAACGCCAACGCGAACGCCGGGGGCGGCGGAACGGGCGGGAACGAGCCGGCCGCCGGGAGGCCCGCGGAGGACAAGCCGTCGAAGCAGCGGCAGAGCAGCCCGCAGAAGTCGCAGGGCCCCCAGGAGGGCGATCTGAGCGACGGCCCTGCCGGCTATGTGCATCCCCAGGGGCCCGTCGGTGGTTACTGAATCCCCGGCCTTCAGGCAGAGGAGCGCGTCAATGACCCAGGACCGATGAGCCGGACATGATCGGTACGGCCGGGGCGCGGTGCGAGGAGCACCGCGCCCCGGCGCGTTTCCGGATCCCGTACGACCATCCTCGCCGCGAGACCGCGAGACCGTCGCCGGGGGGGGGCTCCGTTAGTCTGGCGAGGTGCTTGTCGCCGCGGCCGTGTGCCCGCATCCCCCGCTGCTGGTCCCCGAGCTGGCCGGGGCCGCGGCCTCGGAGCTCGACGACCTCAGGGCGGCCTGCGCGGTCGCGATCGGGGCGTTGCGCGGCGCGGGAGCCGACGAGATCGTGGTGGTGGGAGGCGCCGACCGAACCGCGACGTACGGCGCGGACGCGGCGGGAAGCCTCGCGCCCTGGGGCGTCGACGTCCGAGGCGGCGAGGGGGAGCCTGTCCTGCCGCTGTCCCTGACGATCGGACGCCTGCTCCTCGACGCGGAGCGCCTGACCGTCTCGGGAATCCACGCGATCTCCTTCGACGCGCCTCCCGGGGAGTGCGCGACCCTGGGAGAGCGGCTGGCGGCCACGGCCGGTCGCGTGGCGATGCTCGTCATGGCCGACGGTTCGGCCTGCCTCACCGAGAAGTCCCCCGGATATCTGGACCCCCGCGCGAAACCGTACAACCGGGCGATCGTCGAGGCACTCGCCCGCGCCGAGATCCCGGTGCTCGACCCCGGCGAGGCCGCCGGGCTGTGGGTCGCGGGCCGCGCGGCCCTGCAGGTTCTCGGCGGGTGCCGAGGCGCCATGCGCGGCGAGATCCTCTACGACGACGCGCCCTACGGCGTCGGCTATTTCGTCGCCCGCTGGACGGAGTGATCCCGCGGGGAAGTGGCTATACCGTGGCGGACGAGGACGGCGCCAGGGGCGTCGGGGACGACGATCTCGCGAAGGGGAGACGAGGCCGATGGCGGGGACCGTGGCGTTCGGGAGCGTTCCGACGCGGCTGGGGGACATGGCCGTCGCCGTGACCGAGGACGGCGTGGTGAGTGTCGGCTGGGAGGATCCGTCCCGGTTCAGAGCACGCCTGCTCGAACGGCTGGGGTTGGAGGAGACGGACGATCCCGGCGTGACGGCGGCCGTGCTCGGTGAGCTGGGCGACTACTACGCGGGCAGGCTGAAGGTCTTCGGGGTGCCGCTGGACTGGCGGCTGACCTCGCCGGTGCAGCGCAGGGTGCTCGGCACACTGTACGAGACGGTCCCGTACGGCAAGGCGGTGACCTACGGGGAGCTGGCGGCCCGCAGCGGGACGGGTGTTCCCGCGCGGGCCATCGGGTCGATCATGGGAGCCAACCCGATCCCCGTCATCGTGCCGTGCCATCGGGTGGTCGCGGGCAACGGGCTCGGCGGGTTCAGCGGTGGCGACGGCGTGGAGTCGAAGCGCTGGCTGCTGACCCTGGAGGGCTACCTGCAGCCGATGCTCGACTGGGACTGACCGGGGACCGGAGTCGGCCACGGTAAATTGTCGACGGATCGTCTGTGGCTCGTCTAGGGCCCTGAGGGCGGTGGCGTTGTGCCGGGACCGGACGCGGTGTCGTCCCGCCCGGAAGGCCCGGAAGGTGTGGTGCGTCCGGGCGCGGGCGTCGTACCCGGCGGCGTGGTGCGGCCCGGCTCGTCGATCTTGTCAGCCATCTTCCTGGCCTTCCGCGCGGCGGTGTCGACCTGCTGGGCGTGCTTCGGCCCCAGCTTCTTCTTGGCGAACCGTTCCGCCTTGTCGATGCCCTTTTTGGCGAGTTCTTCGGTCTTGGCGCCGCCACCCAGCATGTGCTTGACCTTGTCGAGGATCGACATGGTGAATCCCCCAATTCCGATGCGAGGACACATCGCCTCTCATCCATACCCGGGGAGTTGGCAGACTTACCTCGTGCCTCAGCTACCCGTCATCGCCGTCGTCGGCCCGACCGCGGCCGGAAAGTCCGACCTGGCCGTGGATCTCGCCCTCGAACTGGGGGGCGAAGTGATCAACACCGACTCCATGCAGCTTTACCAAGGAATGGACATCGGAACGGCGAAACTGTCCGTGGCGGAGCGCAGGGGAGTGCCCCACCACCTGCTGGACATCTGGGACGTGACCACGACCGCGAGCGTGGCCGAGTACCAGTCGCTGGTCCGGCCGCTCATCGACGACCTGCGGGCGAAGGAGGTCGTGCCCATTCTGGTGGGTGGATCAGGGCTGTACGTGCGGGCCGCCCTGGACGACCTGGAGTTCCCCGGTACCGATCCGGAGGTCCGCGCCCGGCTGGAGGCCGAACTCGACCTGCGAGGCCCCGGCCCGCTGTACGAGCGGCTCCGCGAGCGCGACCCGAAGGCCGCCGAGACCATCCTCCCCGGCAACGGGCGCAGGATCGTCCGCGCCCTGGAGGTCATCGAGATCTCCGGGCGGCCGTTCTCGGCCACGATGCCGTCGTACGACGCCGTCTACGAGAGCGTCCAGCTGGGGGTGGAGGTGCCCAGGGCGACGCTGGACGCCCGGGTCGAGGCGCGGGTCGACCACATGTGGCGGGCCGGGCTGGTGGACGAGGTCAGGGAGTTGGCCGCGCGCGGGCTCGCCGGAGGCCGTACGGCGAGTCGCGCCCTCGGGTACGCGCAGGTGCTGCGCTTCCTCGGCGGGGAGTGCACCGAGGAGGAGGCGAAGCAGGAGACGGTACGGGCGACGCGGAGGTTCGTCCGACGTCAGGAGTCGTGGTTCCGCCGCGATCCTCGCGTGATCTGGCTGCCCCAGCAGGAGCCTGACCTTCTGGGGCGCGCGCTCGCCGCGATTCACGGCTGACCGCTCCCCGGACCGGCCGGGATGCGGCGGGACGGCGCGGGCGGGGGCGCGTGCGACCGGCAGGAGTGGTGAGGGCGGAAGCGTGCCCGGATAGGGTTGGTAGATGCGATTCGTGAAGGGACACGGCACCGAGAACGACTTCGTCATCCTCCCCGACCCGGACGGTGAGCTGGAGTTGTCCGCGACGACCGTGGCGGCGGTGTGCGACCGGCGCGCGGGGATCGGTGCGGACGGCGTGCTGCGCGTGACGCGGACGAAGCTCAGCCCGGAGGTGTCCGACCAGGCGGGCGAGGCCGAGTGGTTCATGGACTACCGCAACGCCGACGGCGGCGTCGCCGAGATGTGCGGCAACGGGGTGCGGGTCTTCGCCCGCTACCTGGTCGACGCGGGACTCGCCGCGCCGGGGGAGTTCGGTGTCGCGACCAGGGCGGGTGTCAAGCGGGTGCGGCTGGCGGAGACGGGTGACGTGACCGTCGAGATGGGCCCGCCTCGGGTGCTGGGGTCGAGTCGCACGACCGTCGCGGGCCACGAGTACGAGGGTCTCCACGTCGACATGGGCAACCCCCACCTGGCCTGCGTCATCGGCGACCCGGTGGCCCAGCTCGACCTGAGTCACCAGCCCGCGTTCGACCCCGAGACGTTCCCCGGAGGGGTCAACATCGAGCTGCTCAATCCGGTGGGCCCGCGCCGGGTCGTCATGCGGGTCTTCGAGCGCGGTTCGGGTGAGACGAGGTCCTGCGGCACCGGCGCCGTCGCCTCTGCGGTGGCGGCCGCGCGGCTGACCGGTGAGACCAGCGGCACCTGGGCGGTGGAGGTGCTCGGAGGCACGGTCACCGTCACTCTCGACGAACACACCAGTTATCTGGCGGGTCCCGCCGTCCTGGTCGCCTCCGGTGTGGTCACGCTCTGAGCGGTGTGCGCGCCTCCGGTGTGGTCGCGCTCTGAACGGCACGTTTCCTCGGCCGTGTCCGGTGTGGTCGCGTTCCGAGTGGTGCGTGTCCCGGTCACGTTCCGAGCGGTGCACATGACGTCGACGCTTCCGCCGCCCGCGGTGTCGCGCGGGCGCGTCGTGTCCGCCGAGGTCACGCTCCGGGGCGCGAGGGTGAATCTTTCGTGACCCCCGTGGCGTCGCCGTGGGCCTCGTGTCCGGCGGGGACACGCTCACCCGCACGTGCGGGGCCATACGGTGAGGCCTCGGAGGTGCACGGGATCGCCAAGCCGTTTGGGGCATGCTCCCCGACCTGGCAGACTGACGTCCCATGGACGTGGACATCTGGGCCTGGGTGGGCGACACCCAGCGGCAACTGCATGAGGCGGGCAACACCGGTCTGGCTATGGCGATCGGAGATGTGCCCGCGCAGGCGTTGGAAGGTCGGTACGGGCAGCTCGACGTGCTCGCGCCCGCCATCGCGCAGCAGGCGGAGAACCTGCGACTGCCCTGGCTGGAGTTCTACGCCCGCTACTGGCACCTGATCGGCCGCGTCGGCGACCGCGCGCAGGGGACGGTCGCGATCGCCGACGCCGAGACGCTGGTGGAGTTCACCAAGCGGGAGGACGTCCGCGAGTGCCCGGCCGTGCCCGGTGCCGTCGTGGCGCTGGCCATCGCGCAGGCGAACGCGGACGGTCCCGGTTACGCCGCCGAGCGGCTGGCCGCGCTCTCGGCCCTGGACGTCGAGCCCGGCTCGCTGGCCTTCGCCTCCGTCGCCGAACAGTACGTCGCGGCGCTCGTCGACGCGGGGCGCGTCGACGAGGCCGTCTCCCACGCGGAGACCGCGGTGGCGGCGCTCGGCGGTGCGGACCGTGAGGCGAGCTGGGAGCTGGGGGCCGCCTCGGCCCGCGCGCTGCTCGCCGCCGGACGCGCCGAGGACGCGCTCACCGCGCTCGACGCCGCGGCCGGGTTCAAGCCCGACGACCCGGTGGCCAAGGAGCACCGCGAGGGAGTGCTCCGCTCACTCGTGCTCGCCACCCTCGGCCGGGTGCAGGAGTCCGTCGACGCCCTGCCCGACCTCGACGTGGTCGGCGATCACCCTCGCGTCTGGGTCGAGTGGTCGCACGCCATCCACGCGCTCACCGGAGCGGCTCAGATCACCAACACCTGGCAGCTGGGCCGGGTGCTCAAGCAGTGGATCGACTACTTCGCGATGATGGGCGGCTACCGCGCCCGGGTCGAGCTGGCGCTCGTCGCGGGGCACCTGGCGGTCGCGCGCCAGGGAATCTGGCAGGCGCGGCTCCTGGCCGACCTGGCGGAGTCCGCGGCAGGGGAGCTCAGGAGCCCCGGTGACGTCGCCGAGCGGATCACCGAGCTGCGCGCCGCCGCGGATAAGGCCACCGCGCTTCCTGCGCCGGGTCCCACGGACGAGCTGGTCGGCTACTTCGACGCCGCCGACGGCTTCAACGCCGACCCGGAGCGCTGGGTGGGCTGGCTGGCCCCGCTGTCCGGCCGTGACGTGGAGGCCACCCGGCGCCACACCACCACGCTGGGTTTCCTCGGCTACCCGGCCAAGGGCGCCGACATCTACTGGACCATGCTGGTCGAGTCAGGTGACATCGAGACCGCCGACCCGCAGGACGCGTCGTACCTCAGCGGCCTGCTGATCGAGGCACGTCAGGACGAGCGCCTGGAGCAGGTCGCGGAGCGGCTGCCCGCCGCGCAGCGCCACCTCGCCCTGGGGCGCCTGTACACCTCGCGGGAGCGCTGGGAGCAGGCGGCGGCCGAGGGCGAGGCGGCGGTCGCCGCGGGCGGCGGCATCGAGGCGGTCCGCCTGTGGTCGGCCGCGGCGCAGCAGCTCGACGACAACGCCAAGGGCGCCGGCATTCTGCGTGATCTCCTCGACTCGGAGGAGATCGAGCAGCAGGACGTCTGGCGAATGATCGTCATGGCGACGGCCGCGGAGGACTGGGAGACCGTCCGTCTGGGCACCGCCAAGATCGGGATGCCGCTGCAGTCGACCGAGGGGCCGATCGAGGAGGAGATGGGCCTGGTGCGCATCATCCTTCCCGCCCCCGACGGCAGCCAGCGCCAGGTCCTGAGCGTGCGCACCGGCCCCGCGACGGCGCGTCTGGCCATCCCCCAGCCTCCCGGTATGGAGTACAACGCCGGTGACCTGGTCGTCTTCGAGCCGCAGTTGCTTGAGCCGATCCCGGAGAGCGCCGAGGAGCAGGAGAGCTTCGTCCCGCCCTTCGCCGCGGTCAGCATGCTCCGTCCGGGTGGCTACACCAGCTGGTTCTTCGACGGCGCCGCTCCCAGCCAGGCCGACTGGACGGAGTTCAACGACGTCATGGTCGAGCGCGGCTGGCCGATGTGGGTCTACAGCGACGACAACTACACCGTGACCCACCCGACCTCGGGCGAGCCGCTGCCCGGCGTGTTCGGCTGGATCGCGGTCCCGCCGGATGTCAGCCCGGTCGAGCTCGACGCGCTTCTGGACGACGCCACCGAGCGCTGGGTGCACCCGCTGGCCTGGCTCGACCTGGCCAAGGCCGTCGACGTCGAGGTGGAACGGCACGAGCGGATCACCAAGGAGTACGGCCTGTAGGACGGCTCGCCACGGCCGTGCCTGGCGGTCCGTGGCGCCGCCTGCTCTTCGGGAGGTGTGGCGCCTCCGGAGGGGAGGGTCGCGGTCATCCGTGACCCACTCGGAGTCCGTATCGCCGGTGACCCGCCAGGATCACCGGCGATCACGGGACACCGCGTCGCCCGCGAGTGGGCCGACCCCTCGCGGGCGGTTTCCGGCACGGTCACTAGAATCTCATTCGGCACATTGGGTGAATGAGGGAGGACCGGGATGCTGGAACGATTCCGGCTGGACGGCAAGGTTGCGATCGTCACCGGCGCGTCCTCGGGGCTGGGTGTCGCGTTCGCGAGAGGTCTGGCCGAGGCGGGCGCGGACATCGTGATCGGTGCCCGTAGGAAGGACCGCCTTGAGGAGACCCGCGCACTGGTCGAGGAGACCGGCAGGCGGTGTGTGGCTCTCGCCACCGACGTGACCAGGCCGGAGGACTGCCGGGCACTGGCCGAGACGGCGGTGGCCGAACTCGGCGCGGTGGACATCCTGATCAACAACGCGGGCGTGGGCTCGGCGGTCCCGGCGTTGAAGGAGACGCCCGAGCAGTTCCGGCAGGTCGTGGACATCAACCTGCACGGCACCTACTGGATGGCGCAGGCCTGTGCCAGGGTGATGAGGCCCGGCTCCTCGATCGTCAACATCGGGAGCATCCTGGGCGAGACGACCGCCGGCCTGCCGCAGGCCGCCTACAGCGCCTCCAAGGCGGGGGTCGTCGGCCTCACGCGCGATCTCGCCCAGCAGTGGACGGGGCGGCGCGGCATCCGGGTCAACTGCGTCGAGCCGGGGTTCTTCGCCTCGGAGATGACCGAGCAGTACGCCGAGGGTTATCTGGCCAGGCAGCTTGACCAGCGGGTGCTGATGAAGCGTGCGGGCGACCCGGCCGAGCTCGTCGCCGCCGCGATCTTCCTCGCCTCGGACGCCGCCTCGTACGTCACCGGTGCGGTGATCCCTGTCGACGGCGGGATCCTGATCACCTGATCCGGCTGCTCCGAGTGGAGTGCCCATGGTGGCTTTTGTCCGGATCGAGTGAGAAAGATGCTGGTAAGGCATGGATTGATGGGTCAGAAATTCTCTCGTTCTCCCAAAGACTGCTTAAGGCTTTTAAGATTGAGGGCGGCATCTGAGGTAATTTGCCGCTTCAGTTGGTGAGCACGTGAGAGGTGGCAGGGTGCGGACGGCACTGGTACGAGGCGTGGTCGTCGCGACGATCGCGTTCACGGTGGCGGGCTGCGGCCCGTTTCCCGACGGAGGCGTGGACGAGGGGACGCGGTCCTCGGGAGGGGCTTCCGGGGACAAGAACTCCGCCTCCGAGGCGCTCAAGGACCTGAGGAAACTTGAGGTCAAGGGGCGCGCCCCGATGACGGGATTCAACCGCGACAAGTTCGGTCCCGCGTGGTCGGACGTCGACAAGAACGGCTGTGACACCCGCAACGACATTCTCATTCGCGACCTCAAGGAGGAGGTCTTCAAGAAGGGCGAGGAGGGCTGCATCGTGCAGTCCGGAATTCTTGAGGACCCCTACAGCGGCAAGACCATCAAGTTCGAGCGCGGGACACGGACCAGCATGGCGGTGCAGATCGACCATGTGATCGCGCTCGCCGACGCCTGGCAGAAGGGCGCCCAGCAGTGGCCCGTTTCCAAGCGGAAGGAACTCGCCAACGACCCGCTGAACCTGCTGGCGGTGGACGGGCCGCTGAACAGCCAGAAGGGCGCCGGAGACGCGGCGACCTGGCTGCCGCCGAGCCGCGCCTACCGGTGCCCCTATGTGGAACGTCAGATCAAGGTGAAGGTCAAGTACGAGATGTGGGTGACGTCCGGGGAGAAGGACGCCATGGAGGAAGTTCTCAAATCCTGTTGATCAGTCGTCGTAGTCGCGCTTCAACTTGATGATCTTTCCGGTCTTCGCGGACACGTAGACGTCGTACTCCCAGGCTCCCTTGTGCAGCTCGACCTTCCAGGCGCGCTGACCGTGCTCCCACTCGCGCTCGACCTTGCTCACGCGCGCGCCGGGGACACGCTTCTTGGCGATCTTCACGGCCTTGCCGGAGGAGATGTACGCCGAGGTGGTGACGGGTGCGGTTGCGGTACCCGTGGTGCCGGCCGCGGTCACGCCGGTCGTGCCGGTCGTGGCCGCGGTGGCGGTGATCGCCGCACCGTCCGTCTGGTGCGCGGCGAGGGCGATGCCGCCTCCACCGGTGAGGAGGGCGGCGGTTGCGAGGGCTCCGACGGTGATTCTGGTGATTCGTGTCATGGGTCAAGATTTGCGGAGACTTTGCTAGGGGCACGCTAAGAGATCGTTAACCGACGGTGAGTACGGCTCGCCACCGGATTCCGGAGTGCTCCCCGGCGCCACTTCCGGCGGCCCGCTCAGTGACCGGCGGCCGAGGCCTGCTCCCGGGCCAGCCGCTCCTCGCCCGACAGCGTGTTGAGCGGCTTCTCCTTGATGAACAGGACCGCCACCAGCGCGAGCGCGGTGAGCGGCACGCCGATGAGGAACAGTTCGGCGGTGGCCGTCGCGTACACGTCCTGGACGATGCGGACGACGGGAGCGGGCAGCTTGGAGATGTCGGGTACGGCGCCACTCTCGCCACCCGCGCCGCCGGCGGCCATCGGGCCGAGCCTTTCCGTCATGAGCGTGGTGATCCGGTTGGCCAGCACCGCGCCCAGGGCGCTGACGCCGACGGCGCCGCCCATGCTGCGGAAGAAGGTCAGCACCGAGGTGGTGACCCCCAGGTCGTGGGCGGGTACGTCGTTCTGGGCGGCGAGGACCAGGTTCTGCATGAGCATGCCGACACCGATGCCGAGCACCGCCATGTAAATCCCGAGCAGCACCGTGCCGGTCTGACCGTCGATGGTGCTGAGCAGGCCCATCCCGGCGAGCATGACGACGCTGCCGGCCACCAGGAAGCCCTTCCAACGGCCCCACTTGGTGATGAGCTGGCCGGCCACGGTGGAGGAGACGAGCAGGCCGAACACCATCGGCAGGCTCAGCAGGCCGGCGACCGTCGGCGACTTGCCGAGCGCCACCTGGAAGTACTGCGACAGGAAGACCGTGCCGCCGAACATGGCCACGCCGACCAGCACGCTCGCCACGGTGGCGAGGGTGACGGTGCGGTTCCTGAAAATGGTCAAGGGAATGATCGGCTCGGCCGCCCGCGACTCCACCCAGATGGCCAGCGCGAGGATGAGCAGGGCGCCGCTCACGAGGGCGAAGGTCCACCAGGAGCCCCACTCGAACTGGCTGCCCGCCAGGGACGACCAGATCAGCAGCATGGACACACCCAGCGTGATCAGCAGGGCGCCCAGGTAGTCGACCTTGACGTCCCTGCGCACCACCGGCAGGTCGAGCGTGCGCTGCAGCAGGACGATGGCCAGGATCGTGAACGGCACGCCGATGAGGAAGCACCAGCGCCAGCCGAGCCAGGAGGTGTCCACGAGCACGCCGCCGATGAGCGGGCCCGCCACGGTGCCGACGCCGAACACGGCGCCGAAGATGCCGGCGTAGCGGCCGAGCTCACGCGGCGGGATCATGGCCGCCATCACGATCATCGCGAGCGCGGTCATGCCACCGGCGCCGATGCCCTGCACGACGCGGCTGACGATGAGGATCTCCACGTTCGGCGTGAGGCCCGCGATCAGCGAGCCCACCACGAACAGTCCCAGTGAGAGCTGGATCAGCAGCTTCTTGTTGTAGAGGTCGGCCATCTTGCCCCAGAGCGGCACCGTGGCCGTCATGGCCAGCAGCTCCGAGGTGACGATCCAGGTGTAGACGGTCTGCGTGCCCTGCAGGTCGGTGATGATGCGGGGCAGCGCGTTGGCCACGACGGTCGAGGCCAGGATGGACACGAACATGCCCACCATCAGCCCCGACAGCGCCTGCAGGACCTTTCTCCTGGAGGTGGGCGCCGCGGCCACGGCCTCGGGCTGCGCGCTGGTGGATGTCATCTTTCCTCGATTTCTCGGGCGGGGACCGGCGCTCCGCGTGATTCGCGCGGACGCCGGCCGAACGGGAACGTGTTCGGGGGGTGATCGAAGGAGAACGGTGACCGGGGCGGTCACGGATTGGGCAGGCCGGCGGCGAGCTGGGAGAAGGCCTCGTCGACCAGGTCGGCCAGCGCCGGGCGGCCGTCCGCGGCGCTCCAGCGCATCATCGCCGCACGGAAGGCCGCCATGGCCACCGCGGTGGCCAGCTCGGGATAGCCGCTCGTACCCGGTTCGACGCCGATTCTGCGTGCGACGACGGCGGACACGGCGCGCTCGGTCTCGGTGCCGTTGGCGACCAGGCGCGGCAGCAGTGACGGGTTCTGCTCGAACACCTTCAGTCGCAGCAACCACTGCTCGCGCCGCTGCTGGACGTGTTCGGCCTCGACCCGCGACATCAGACGCAGCGCCTCCAGGACCGGCACCTCGACCGGTACGGCCTCCAGCCTCTCGCGCAGCTCGGCGACGGACGCCGGGCTCGCTCCGACAAGCGCGTCCTCCTTGGACGGGAAGTAGTTGAAGAACGTGCGTGAGGAGAGGTCCACCGCTGTGGCGATGTCCTCCACCGTGACACCCGCCAGGCCACGTTCGGCCACCAGCGTCAGGGCGGCGTGCTCCAGCGCCGCGCGGGTCTCGAGCTTCTTTCGATCTCTCCGGCCGAGCTCGTCCGCACTCTCCACACTGGTCACAGCGTCAACAGTAGGGAGGAACTTTCAGATTGTGCAACATTTCATTATATGAAGTGCGACAGATCACAACTGGGACGAGCACGCCGGGGCCTCGCGGGGGTCCTTCTCATCGGTTCGGTGACGTCAGTGGCCACCGCGTCCGCGCCCGGCTCGTTCCTGCCCGACCGCAAGGGCCCCCGGGGTCAGGACGTGACGGCGGGCAGGAACAGGATCACGCTCGCCCCGCCGGAGGGGGAGGTGCGCAGGGACAGCGAGCCACCCGCCGACTCCGCCGTGCGGCGGGCGATGTCGAGGCCGAGACCGGTCGATCCGGCTCCGCTCTCGCCACGCTGCAGCGGATCAGGCGTGGCGAAGCCGGGACCCGCGTCGGCGACGGTCAGCAGGGCGCCGTCGCCGGTCGCCTCCAGCCGTACGGAGAACGAGACCCCCTCCGGGGTGTGCGCGAACACGTTGCCGAGCAGGGCGTCCACACAGGCGGCCAGGTCGTCCGCGGCGACCCCCACCGGCAGTGGTCCCGGAGCGAGATCCAGGATGAAGCTTCGTGACTGGTCCTCGGCGAGCACCGACCAGAACGCGACCCGCGCCTCGGTCACCGCCGCCGCGTCGCACTCGGCCCGCTCACGCACCCGCCGCCTCGCCTCGGTGATCACCGAGGTGACGGCGCGTTCCAGGGCGTCCACCCTCGCCTCGATCCTGGCCGACTCCTCGGGATCGGCCAGTGACTCCGCCTCCAGCCTCAGCCCGGTGAGCGGGGTGCGCAGCCGGTGGGACAGGTCGGCGGCGCTCTCCCGCTCTTCTGCGAGCAGGCCGGTGATGCGCTCGGCCAGGTGGTTGAGGGCGAGACCGACCGCGTGCACCTCGGGAGGGCCGTCGGGCACCGTCCTGGCGGACAGGTCGCCCGCCGCGAGCCGGTGCGACACCTTCGCCAGCGCGGTGATCGGCCTGATCACCGCGCGGGCCAGCCGGTCGCCGACCAGCACGCCCAGTCCGACCAGGGCCAGGCCGAGCGCCGCCAGCCCGGCCCAGACCTGGGGCACGCCCCTGGTCAGGTCGGCGTCGTCCAGGAAGACCCGGACCACCGCCGTACCCCCGGGCGCCCCCTGGACCGCGACCAGGATCTCCCGCCCGCCGGGCGCGGCGGCGGTGACGCTGCGGCCGCGGGAGGCCAGTTCCACGGCGGTGGAGCGCGGGGCGGGATCGCCGATCACCTCCCCGCCGGGAAGGAAGACCGTCACCGGATGCCTGGCCTGTTCCGCTGTGAGCCGCAGGGTCTCGGTGTCCACCGCGCCGACCACGACCGCCACCGACTCGGCCTCGCTCTCGGCCTCGCTGACCGCTCCGCTCACCGCGACCGTGCGGACCAGCAGGGCGAGCGGGACCAGCAGGGCGATCAGTACGAGGGAGGTGGTCGCCGCGACCAGCAGGGTCAGCCAGCGCCTCATGCCGGGGCGGCCAGTCGCACACCGACACCCCGGACGGTCTGCAGGTAGCGGGGCTCCTGGGATGTCTCGCCCAGCTTGCGGCGGAGCCAGGAGAGGTGGACGTCGACCGTCTTGTCGGCTCCGCCGTAGGGGATCTGCCAGACGTGGGTGAGCAGTTCCCGCTTGGTGACCACCTCGCCGGGCCTGGCCGCCAGGTAGTGCAGCAGGTCGAACTCGCGAGGACTCAGATCCAGCGGCGTCCCGTCCAGGGTCGCCTCCCGGGTACGGGGGTCGATGCGCAGGCCACCGACGGTGACCGCGCTGTCGGCGCGGCTCTCGCCCGCCACCCGCCGGAGCACGGCCCGGATCCGCGCGTCGAGCTGGGCCGCGCTGAACGGCTTGACCACGTAGTCGTCGGCACCCGCGTCCAGCAGCCTGACCATCTCCGCGTCGCCGTCTCGCGCGGTCGCCACGATCACCGGGACCCGGCTCACCGCGCGCAGCATCCGCAGCAGGTCAAGGCCGTCCATGTCGGGCAGGCCGAGGTCGAGGACGACCAGGTCGGGGTGTTCCTCGACGGCCAGCCGCAGGCCTTCGAGAGCGGCGGGGGCGGACGACACGGCGTGGCCGCGATCGCGCAGGCCCCGGGTGAGGGAGGTGCGGATCGCGGCGTCGTCCTCGATGAGCAGCACATTCGACATTTGCCGCCACGTTAGCCTTCTCCCGCACCGCGTCAAAAGCGGGTTAGCCGCTCCTTAGCGTTGTCTTATCGTTTCAGGTGGCACAGTGAGGGACATGCGCAAGCGTCTTCCCCTGGTCGTGGCCGGATGGCTGATCACCGGGCTTCTCGCGATCGGAGCGGGTGTGGCGGTGATCGATCGTCTCAGCGAGCCGCTGACGGACACCGGTCTCCGGCCGCTCTCCGCCGCCGAGGTCGATGAGGCGCTCGCCCTCGCCTCGTCTCTTCCCAGTGCCCCGCCCACCGCTCCCGCTGAGAATGCTCCCTCGGAGAGTGCCCCTTCCGAGAGTGCCGGGGAGCCCGGTGAGGCCACCCCCGAGCCCACCGCCGCCACCACCGCCACGCCCGGCGCGGAGCCCGGCGAGAGCCGGCTGATCATCACGAAGGGCGGCAGGGTGATCGCCCGGTGCGAGGGGGGCCTCGTCACCCTGCGGTCGTGGAGCCCGGCCCAGGGCTTCCAGGCCGACGACGTCGAGCGCGGACCCGCCGACCGGGCCCGCGTCGAGTTCGAGTCCGAGGAGGACGAGGTCAAGGTCGAGGTCCGCTGCGCGGCCGACGGATCACCCGTCCACCGCCTGCACAGCTGACCCGGGCTCTCACCTCTTACCACTGTCGGGTTCCATAAGTGGATATGTCTCCTTTGGGCGTCGGTAACCGCCCGCCCCGCTGCCCGTGATCGGCCGCCACTAGGATCCGCCTTCACGAAACGGGTGCGAAAGGGAGAGACGATGAGCGCTCAGAAGGCCGGTGGCGGCAGACGGCTGCTGTTGAAGGGGTTTCTCCTCGCGGTGGTCCTGCTGGTGGTCTCCGGGTTCGCGCTCAGCGCGTGCTCGCGGGTGAGCACCCAGCCCGACGAGGTGGTCCTGCACTACGCGGGCGGTGTCCTGGAGGCCATCAAGTTCGAGAAGTGCATCAACCCTTCCAGCGGTGCCACGCTTCTCGGCCCCGGCGACAAGGGATACTCCTATCCGTTCGGCCAGCGGACCTTCGACTTCTCCGGGGCGGACGACGCCGAGGCCAAGCCGCTGTCGGTGGTCTCCAAGGACAACGTGGAGATGACGGTTTCCGGGGTGGCGACGTTCACGCTGAACACCGACTGCAAAACGCTCCAGCAGTTCCACGAGAAGATCGGTCTGAAGTTCCGCGCCTACTACGAGGAGGGCGAGTCGTCCGGCGGCTGGCGGCGGATGCTCAACATCTACATGCGCGTGCCGCTGGACCGCGCGCTGGACGCCGCCTCGCAGGAGTTCGAGTGGCGAGGGCTGTTCAACGACCCGAAGGTGAAGCAGGCGTGGGAGACGCGGGTCGGCCAGCTCGCCAGGGAGTTCATCAAGGAGACGTCCGGGGGCGACTACTTCTGCAACCAGAACTACGCGGGCAGCGGGCAGTGCGGTGACATCGTCCTGACCATCCAGAAGCCCGAGCCGCCGGAGGCCCTGGTCTCCGCCCTGGCCGCCGAGCAGGCGGCGAAGGCGGAGAACGTCGCGCAGACCCAGCGCAACGCCAAGGTCCGCACCGAGATCGAATCGATCAAGGACCTGGTCAAGGTCCTCGGTCCTGAGGGTGCCGTGCTGTGGCAGGCCATCCAGAAGGGGCAGGTGAGCGTGGTTCCGGTGCCGCAGGGCAGCAACCTCAACATCACCCCTCCCGGACGCTGACCCCGGCACCCAACCTCCGGCCCCCGGGACCCTCGTCCGGCCCCGGTGATCCCGCGGTCGCCTCACGCTCCCTCGCCCCCGCCGCCGGGCGAGCGGAGCGGTGGCCGTCTTCGGTGGTCCCGCGGCCGGCTCACGCCGCCCCCTACCAGGGCGGCGATCGGCTCACGAGACGCGCTCGGCTCCGTCGGGCGTGATCGGGCCCAGCTCGGCGCCGAAGTCGTGCGCGATCCTGCGCATGCCCTCGGCGAGGTCCCGCCGGTCGAGCGCGGCGATGCGCTCGGCCGGCCCGGACACCGACAGCGCGGCGATCGTCCGCGCCCCGTCCCGTACGCCCACCGCCAGGCAGTGCACGCCCAGTTCCTCCTCGCCCAGGTCCATCGCGTACCCGTGTTCTCGCACCCGCTCCAGCTCGGCGAGCATCCCGGGCAGGTCGGTGATCGTGTTGGCGGTCCTGCGGGGCATACCGGTCCGCTCGACCAGCGACGCCACCTCGCTGTCCGCCCTGTCGGCCATCAGGACCTTCCCCACGGCAGTGCTGTGCGGCAGCACCCGCCTGCCGACCTCCGCGAACATCCGCAACCGCCTCGGCGAGGGCACCTGGGCGACGTAGACCACGAAGTCACCCTCGAGCACCGCCAGATTGGCCGTCTCACCCGACAGCTCGACGAGCCTCGTCAGGTACGGTTGCGACCACACGCCCACCATGCGCTCGGCCACCCCGCCGAGCCGCACCAGAGCGCCCCCGAGGGCGTAGCGACGGTCGGACTCCTGGCGCACGTAGCCCCGGGCGAGCAGCGTGCGCAGCAGCCGGTGGATCGTCCCGTACGGCAGGCCGGTCCTCGCCGCGATCTCCGAGAGGCCGGCCTCCCCGCCCCGCTCGGCCAGGGCCTCCAGCACGTCCAGCGCCCGGTCGACCGACTGCACCGCGCTCATGCACCCTCCTCACGGGACGGTCCCGGACCTTGGCGCGCCCCGTATCGGCGGGACGGGCCACTCACGGGACCCCCGTCCGCCCTCACGGCACCCTCGCGAGTCCGCGCAGCGAGGCGTCGAGAACCTGCGCGGTGTGCGCCACGGGGATGGGTTCGGTGCCCCGGCGGCGGATCGCCGAGGCGATCTGCATGGTGCAGCCCGGGTTGGCCGAGACCAGCAGGTCGGCGCCGGTGGCGAGCACCCGTTCCGCCTTGCGGTCACCGAGGTCCTTCGCGGTCTCGGGCTGGAACAGGTTGTAGGTTCCCGCCGAGCCGCAGCAGATCGCCGACTCGGCGATCTCCCTCAGCTCCAGGCCGGGTATGCCGCCCAGGAGCTCGCGGGGCTGGGACCGTACCCCCTGGGCGTGGGCGAGGTGACAGGCGTCGTGGTAGGCCACGGTGAGCGGCAGCGGGTGACGCTCGGCCGCCGGGCCGAGCGCGACGAGATACTCCGCCAGATCGACGGTCCTGATCGCCCGTGCCCTTTCGACCCACTCGCCGCCCTCGCCCTCAAGGATCTCCGCGTAGTCCTTCATCGTCGACCCGCATCCGGCGGCGTTGACGACGATCGTGTCGACGCCCGCCCGCTCGAAGGTGGTGATCGTCCGCTTCGCGAACCGCAGGGCCTGCCTCTCCTGGCCCGAGTGCAGCGACAACGCCCCGCAGCAGCCCTGCGAGGGCGGGATCACCACGTCGCAGCCCTCCATCGCGAGCACCCTGGCCGTGGCCTCGTTGACCTGGGGGAAGAACTCCCCCTGCACGCAGCCGGTGAGCATCCCGACCGTGGCCCTGCGCGGGCCCCGCGCCGCGATCCTGCGCGGCAGCCGCGTCCTGTCGGCGGCCGGGGGAGCGAGGTCGGCCATCGCCGCCAGGGACGGGTTGATCCGCTCCAGCCTCGGCGCGACCGCGCGGCGCAGCCCGGCGCTGAGCCGCAGCGGCAGCCGCATCGCCCGCAGCCGCCGGGGATAGGGGAACAGCTGGAAGACCAGCGCCCGCAGCGCCCTGTCGTCAGGCTCTCTCACGTGCACCCGCTCCACCTCGGCCCGGGTCTGCTCGATCAGCCGGTCGTACCTCACCCCGGACGGGCAGGCGGGTACGCACGCCATGCACCCCAGGCACGCGTCGAAGTGCCCGGCCATCTCGGGCGTGATCGGTGTGCCCTCGACGTGCTGTTTCATCAGGTGGATCCGGCCGCGCGGGGAGTCCATCTCCTCGCCCCACAGGACGTACGTCGGGCACGAGGGCAGGCAGAACCCGCAGTGCACGCAGTCGTTGATCAGCTCAGGGTCCACGTCAGATCCCTCCCGCGAACCGGCCGGGGGACATCCTCCGGCCGGGGTCGAACCGTTCCTTGACCCGCCGCATCAGAGGCAGGGCGCCAGAGGGACCCCAGCGATCGATCCCGCGGGCGAGAGCGGGAGGCACGGCGAGCACCGTGAGCGCGCCGCCGAGCCGCCGCAGGTCGTCGCGCACGCCCGTCACGAACCCGGAGAACTCCGCCTCGCCGACGTCCTCCGGCAGGGCGGCCAGCAGGACCGCGGAGGCCACCGACCCGCGTACGCGAGCGGGCAGCCCGCGTGCGGCGACCGCACGTAGCGCCGGGCAGGCCGCGGCGGGCGGGACCCGCAGTTCCAGCAGAACCTCCTCGCCGGGCGGCACCGACCACCAGGCGGGCGCCTCGGCGGTGATCCGCGCGCTCCCGTACTCGTCCATCGAGGTGCGCACGGCCTCCGCGCGGACATCGGCCGCCTCTCCCTCGACGAGCGCGGAGACGGTGGCTTTGCCGGTGAGGCCCGGCCACTCCAGCTCGACGGCGCTCGGCTCGGCCTGCGAGGCCGCGAGCTCGGCGACCAGTGCGTCCAGTGCGCCCAGTCCGTTCAGTGCGTCCCTCGCGGGGGAACCGGCGGAATCCGGTCCGCCGACGGGCAGGTCCACGGTGACCCACCGGCGGGCGGCGGGGATCGGGTGGAGGCGGAAGGTGGCCTCGGTGATGACGCCGAGCGTGCCGTAGGAGCCGGTGAAGAGCTTGCCCAGGTCATAGCCTGCGACGTTCTTGACGACGTTGCCGCCCGAGGTGGCGATCGTGCCGTCGGCCAGCACGACCGTGATACCGATCAGCAGGTCGCGGGCGGTGCCGTAGCGGAACCTGCGGGGGCCGGCGACCGCGGTGGCGAGCGTCCCGCCGACCGTGCCGGCGCCCAGGGGCGTGTCCAGGGCGAGTTCCTGCCGCGATCGCGAGAGCGTGGCGTTGAGGACGTTGAGGGGGAGTCCAGCGCCGACCCGCGTCACGAGATCGCCCGAGGAGTGCTCGACCGCGGATCCGTCCCCGAGGAGCAGGCAGCAGGTGTCGATCAGCAGGTCGCACCGTTCGGGGGGATTGCCCCAGCCGAGCTTGGTGCCGTCTCCCACCGGGACCACGGCCAGGTCGTGCGCGGCCGAGACGCGCATCAGCGCGGCGACCTCCCCGGTGTTCTCCGGCAGGGCCACCCAGCGGGGCGCGACCCCGCCCACCGCGTCGTCGGAGGTCGCCTCCCGGATCGTCACGCCCGTCGCGCGCAGCGCTTTCTGTGCTTTCAGGGCCTTTTGTGCCTTCTGTGCCTTCTGTGCCTTCAAGGGTGCCTCCAGCGGTGCTCCCATCAGAAGTGCTCCGCCTGTCCCGACTCGACCAGCGGGTGCGCGCCCTTGCGGACCCCCGGGACCTCGCCGCACAGCCGGGGGGTCGGGAAGATCTTTCCCGGGTTCGACAGGCCGCGGGGGTCGAAGGCGCAGCGCACCAGCTGCATGGTGTTGAGATCGTCGTCAGAGAACATTTTCGGCATATAACGGGACTTGTCCACGCCGACGCCATGTTCGCCGGTGATGGAACCGCCGTGCTCGATGCACAGGTCGAGAATCCTCCCCGACACGATCTCCGCCCTCTCCTCCGCACCCGGCTCGGCGTCGTCGAACAGCACCAGCGGGTGCAGGTTGCCGTCACCGGCGTGGAAGACGTTCGCCACCCTGATGCCGTACTCGCGGGAGAGGGCGTCGATGCTCGCCAGCACCCCGCCCAGCGCGGTCCGGGGGACGACACCGTCCTGGACGATGTAGGCGGGGCTGATCCGGCCCACCGCGGCGAACGCCGACTTGCGGCCCCGCCAGATCGCAGCCCGCTCCGCCGGATCGTCGGCGACCCGTATCTCGAACGCGCCGCTCTCCCGGCAAAGCCGCGTCACTTCGCCGAACTGGTGCGCGACCTCCTCCGCGGGGCCGTCCAGCTCCACGATGAGCACCGCCCCCGCGCCCTCCGGGTAGGCGCACGCCACGGCCGCCTCGGCCGCCTCGACGGCGAGGGCGTCCATCATCTCGATCGCGGCGGGCACGATGCCTCCGCCGATGATCGCCGACACCGCCTGCCCGCCCCGCTCGATGTCCTCGAACGCCGCGAGCAGCGTCGTCACGGCCTCCGGCAGCCTGCTCAGCCGTACGACGATCTTGGTCGCGATACCGAGCGTGCCCTCGGAGCCGATGAACGCGCCCAGCAGGTCGTATCCGGGATCGGTGTCCGACAGTTCGACGATGTCACCGTCGGGGGTGACGATCTCCAGGCCGACCACGTGATTGACGGTGAAGCCGTACTTCAGGCAGTGGGCGCCGCCGGAGTTCTCGGCCACGTTGCCGCCGATCGTGCAGACCTGCTGGCTGGAGGGGTCGGGCGCGTAGTAGCGGCCCAGGTCGCGGACGGCCTCGGTGATCGCCAGGTTGGTGACCCCAGGCTCCACGGTCGCCCTCCGGTTCGGCAGGTCGACGGAGAGGATCCGCCGCATCTTCGAGGTCACGACCAGCACCCCGTCGGCCCGTGGCAGGGCACCGCCCGACAGTCCGGTCCCGGCGCCCCTGGCCACGAACGGCAGGTCGTACTCGTTGCAGATCCTCACCACGGCCGCGACCTGCTCGGCGCTCGAAGGCAGCACCACGACTCCGGGGGTGACCCGGTGGTGGGTCAGCCCGTCGCACTCGTAGGTGCGCAGCCGCACGGGATCGGTGATGACCGACCCGGGTCCGAGGAGTTCCTCGAACCTGCGGGCCGGCTCGTCCAGGGTCTTCGTCGACATCGCTCCTCCTCCGGCTCCTCCGGCGTGCCCGACGTCCCGGCGCTGTCGCCGGTGCTCGCCGGCCTCCATCGGCCGATCGAGGACGCCGTCCTTGTCGTCCTCATCTCGAATTCTCACTCAGCGCGGCGGCGCCGGCGTTCCTGCCGTGTCTGGGGCCGTCGTCCACGAGGCCGGAGAAGCAGGGTTCTCCGGGTGCCCGCTGCGGGGTACGGCGGTCGGGGGAGGGCGGCGTACGGACGAGGCCGGGCGGGGAGTGACGGACGCGCAGGTGGAGCCGTCCTTTGATCATCGTGATCAGGACGCCCCTCGCCCACCCCTCGTCCGCGGTCTTGCGCGCGTAGAACTCCCTGGTCGCCCTGTTGTCGAGCATGTCGAGCAGGACGATGTGGTGGCCCCAGGGGATCGGCCGCGCCGTCCGCGGGATGGAGTCCGGCCAGGCGGCCGCGAAGGCCCTCATGTAGAGGAGGTTGGTCCGCGAGTATCCCATCGCCTCGGGGAACGCGCCGCGCAGGTCGGTCGAGAGCCGGGGCACCGCCTTCCTGCCCCAGTCGTCGTCCGGCTGCCGATCGAGGATGTGGCGGCCGATCCGCCAGTACTGCCGGATCAGCTCGGTGTCGGTGGTGAGCAGCGCCACCCGTCCCCTGCTGCCGATGATTTCGCGCTTGACGGCGTCGAGTAGCGCCGCGTACTCGCCCTGATCGGCTCCTTCACCGTTCCTGTCATCGCTCATGCACGCAAAGTATCCACTGAGTCCGGCGTCCGCATCCGCCCACGGTGACCGCCCGGAGTGAGGAATCCCCGCCGGGGGATGAGGATTCCGCACTGTCGGGCTGGTCATGTCACGGCATACGCGCATAGGCCGGGAGAGTAAGGAACTCCGCGAAGTCGTCGTCGAGGGCGACCTCCTTGAACAGGGCGGTGGCCTGACCGTAGAGGGCCTCGTCGTAGCCGGGCTCCGCCTTGATCTTGGCGAGTTCCTCGTCGATGATCCTCTCGACCAGCTCCCTGGTCACCACGGCGCCGGTGTCGGCGAGCTCGATGCCGTTGTGGATCCACTGCCAGATCTGGGAACGGGAGATCTCGGCGGTCGCCGCGTCCTCCATCAGGTTGTGGATCGCCACCGCACCCAGCCCCCCCATCCAGGCGGCCAGGTAGCGCAGCGCCACGTCCACGTTGTTGCGCAGCCCCGCCTCGGTGATGTCGCCGGGGGTCTTGGAGACCGCCAGCAGGTCGGCGGCGGAGACGGAGACGTCCTCGCGCAGGCGGTGGAGCTGGTTCGGCCGGTCCTCCAGGACGGTGTCGAAGACATCGCGGCAGATCGGTACGAGGTCGGGGTGCGCCACCCAGGAGCCGTCGAAACCGTCGCCGGACTCGCGGGTCTTGTCGGCGGTGACCTTCTCCAGGGCGACCTTGTTGACCTCGGGGTCGCGGCGGGAGGGGATGAACGCGGCCATCCCGCCGATGGCGTGGGCCCCGCGCCGGTGGCAGGTGCGGACCAGCAACTCGGTGTAGGCGCGCATGAACGGAGCGGTCATCGTCACGGCGTTGCGCTCGGGCAGCAGGAACTCGCGGCCGCGGGTGCGGAACTTCTTGATCACGCTGAAGAGGTAGTCCCAGCGGCCGGCGTTGAGCCCCGCGGAGTGGTCGCGGAGCTCGTAGAGGATCTCCTCCATCTCGAACGCGGCAGGATAGGTCTCGATGAGCACCGTCGCCCGGATCGTGCCCCGGGGGATGTCGAGCAGCTCCTGGGCCCTGACGAAGACGTCGTTCCAGAGGCGGGCCTCCAGGTGTGACTCGATCTTCGGCAGGTAGAAGTACGGACCCTTGCCCTTGGCCATCTGCCGCTGCGCCGAGTGGAAGAAGTAGAGGCCGAAGTCGACGAGGGAGGCGGAGAACGGCCTGCCGTCACAGGTGAGGTGCTTCTCGTTCAGGTGCCACCCGCGGGGCCGGACCACGATGGTGGCGAGCTCGGTGTCCGGCTTGAGGGCGTAGCTCTTCTCCCCGGCGGAGAAGTCGAGGGTCCGATCGAGCGCGTCGCGCAGGTTGAGCTGGCCGTTGATGGTGTTCTCCCAGGTGGGAGCGTTGGCGTCCTCGAAGTCCGCGAGCCAGACCTTGGCGCCGGAGTTCAGCGCGTTGATCGTCATCTTCCGGTCGACGGGACCGGTGATCTCCACGCGGCGGTCCACCAGGCCGGGGGCGGGCGGGGCGACGTGCCACTCGGACTCACGCACGTGCCGGGTCTCGGGCAGGAAGTCGAGGGTGCCGCCCGCCGACAGCTCCGCCTGGCGGGCCTGGCGGGCCTCCAGCAGCTCCAGACGCCGGCCGTCGAACTCGCGCTGGAGGGTGGCCAGGAAGGCCAGTGCCTCCGGCGTGAGGATCTCCTCGAAGCGGTCCTGGAGGGGGCCGCCGATCTCAACGCCGTCCATGGGTCCTCTTTTCCTCGCAGATTTCCACATGGTGGAAAAGTAATTCTGAATTGTGGAATAGACGCTACTTCAGGGCCGGTCACCGGTCAAAGGCAGGGTCCCCCTCAGGGGTCGATCCGGGCGTTCCCCGATGATCTGGCCGGCGTGTTCGGACAGAGTTGGGTCAGCGCCCTCGGCAGGTCGGCAGGTCGGCAGAGGGAAGGACGGACCCGTCGCACGTTGGTTGGGAAGCGAAGGTTTCCCGGGAAGTCGAGGATTGGGCACATGAAGAAGAACATGGTCGTCGCAGGGGCGATCCTGGGGTCGGTGTTCGTGCTCTCGGGGTGCGGCGCACTCGACTTCCGCGACCGGCAGCAGGAGGTCGTCTCCTACGACGTCACCGGCGAGCTGAAGGCCCTGGACGTCGCCACCGGCTCCGGCGACATCGTGGTCACCGAGTCGGACCGGGAGGCCGTCCGGGTGACCGAGACCATCCACTGGCGTGGCGACAAGCCCACCCTCCGGCACCCGGTGGACAGCGGCACGCTCACCCTGCGCTACGAATGCCGCAGGAACTGCTCGGTCGACTACAAGGTCGAGATCCCGCGGGGCCTCACGGCCAAACTCGACACCGGCTCGGGCACCATCACGATGCGCGGGCTCACCGGGGAGGTGAACGCCACGAGCGGCTCCGGCGAGATCGAGGGCGGTGACCTGACCTCCAAGCGGTTCGTCGCCGACACCGGCTCCGGCGACGTCGAGGCGAGGTTCTCCGCCACGCCCGAGGATGTGCGGATCGAGACCGGCTCCGGCGACATCGTCGCCTACCTTCCCAAGGGCGGCTACGACGTCACCACCGACACCGGTTCGGGGCAGGAGACCGTGGAGGTGGTCAGGGACCCCTCCTCGCCCCGCAAGGTCACGCTGCGGACCGGCTCGGGCGACGCCTCGGTCCGGCTTCCCTGAGGCCGCGCCTTTGAGCCGTTCCCGGGGCCCCGACCAGGGGGCGTTCGCGGCACGCCGGGACGAGGCGGTGATAACCAGGTGATGGCCAGAGGTTCCCGTGGCACCATCGAGGGGAAGAGACCCGGGGTGTTGGGGCGTTCTCTCCTGTGAGAAGAACGCACACGCACCAACCATCTGAATGGAGCGACGACATAGACACTCGTGAGCCGCTGGACATCGACCGATTCGACGACCTGCTCGACAACGGCGAGATGGATCTGGCCGAGCGCCAGGCACTCCGCCGGGTGGCGGGCCTCTCCACTGAGCTGGAAGACGTCACCGAGGTCGAATACCGCCAGCTGCGGCTTGAGCGGGTCGTCCTCGTCGGCGTCTGGACCTCCGGTACGTCGACCGACGCGGAAAACTCCCTCCTTGAGCTGAAGCTCCTCGCCGAGACCGCGGGCTCGGAGGTCCTGGAAGGTCTGATCCAGCGCAGGCAGAAGCCCGACACCGCGACCTACATCGGCTCCGGCAAGGCGCAGGAGCTTGCCGACATCGTCTCCGCCACCGGTGCCGACACCGTGGTCTGCGACGGAGAGCTGAGCCCCGGCCAGCTCCGCCAGCTTGAGGAGATCGTCAAGGTCAAGGTCATCGACCGGACCATGTTGATCCTCGACATCTTCGCCCAGCACGCCAAGAGCCGCGAGGGCAAGGCGCAGGTCGAGCTCGCGCAGCTCAACTACCTGCTGCCGCGCCTGCGAGGCTGGGGTGGAAACCTGTCACGCCAGGTCGGCGGTCGCGCCGCGGGCGGCGTCGGCATGGGAGGCCGTGGGCCCGGTGAGACCAAGATCGAGCTGGACCGCCGCCGGATCCGTGAGCGGATGGCCAAGCTGCGCCGCCAGATCGGCGAGATGACCACCGCCCGCGTGACCAAGCGCTCGCGGCGCCTGCAGCGCGAGGTTCCCGCCGTGGCCATCGCCGGATACACCAACGCGGGCAAGTCCTCGCTGCTGAACCGGCTGACCGGCGCGGGGGTGCTGGTCGAGGACGCCCTGTTCGCCACGCTCGATCCGACGGTCCGCAAGGCGCACACGCCCGACGGACGCCTGTTCACGCTCGCCGACACCGTCGGATTCGTCCGGCACCTGCCGCACCAGCTCGTCGAGGCGTTCCGCTCCACGCTTGAGGAGGTCGGCGACGCCGACCTGATCCTGCACGTGGTCGACGGCTCGCACCCCGACCCCGAGTCGCAGCTCGCCGCGGTACGTGAGGTGATCGGCGACATCGAGGGCGCCCGCGACATCCCGGAGATCGTGGTCGTGAACAAGGCCGACGCCGCCGACCCGGTGGTGCTGGCCCAGCTGACCGCGAAGGAGAAGCACACCGTCGTGGTCTCGGCCCGCACCGGCGCCGGACTCGACGAGCTGAGGGCCGTGATCGAGCGGGAGCTGCCCCGCTTCGACCAGGAGGTCAGGCTTCTCGTGCCGTACGAGCGCGGTGACCTGATCTCCAGGGCGCACAAGGAGGGCGAGGTCCTCGGCGTCGAGCACACCGGAGACGGCACGGTGCTGCACGCCAGGGTCCTGCCCGGCCTCTTCGCCGAGCTGGAGAAGACCGCCAAACCGGTCGAGACCGCGGTCTGACCCGCCAAGACGCGCCGTACCGTCCTCTTGGAGGCGGTACGGCGCATCCGAGCGCGTCCGACGCCTCCCGGACGTCGTTCAGCGCTTCTCGCGCCGGAACATCACCAGCGCCACGTCGTCCTCCCTGGCGCCGAACCGCTCGATCAGCCGGTCGCAGAAGGCCTCCTGGTCTCCCTCCAGGCTCTCCGCCAGGTGCCGTACGATCTCCAGGCTCTCGTCGAGCAGCTTGTCGCGGTCCTCGATGAGCCCGTCGGTGAACAGCAGCACCGAGGCTCCCTCGGGGACGTTCACCCGGTCGACCCGGTAGGTTTCCTCGGCCACCCCCAGCAGGAGGTTGCCCAGAGCGTGGTAGCGCGCATGGCCGTCCGCGATGACGAGAGGCGGGATGTGCCCCGCGTTCGAGATCTCCATCTCCCCGGTCACAGGATCGATCAGGAACAGGGCCACGGTGGCGGTCATGCCGGGGTGGTAGCGCCGCAGCACGTTGTTGAGCAGCGCCATCGACGCGCCGATATCCTGGGCGTCGATGACGGAGGCACGCAGCGCGTGGCGCAACTCCGCCATGACGGTGGCGGCGAGCAGCGAGTGCCCCTGGACGTCGCCGATGGCGATGAGCACCCGGTGGTCCATCCGCAGGACCTCGTAGAAGTCGCCGCCGACCTCGACGTTGTCGACCGCGGGCTGATACCGCCAGCTGATCGCGACTCCGGGGATCTCGGGGATCCGCGCCGGCAGCAGGCTGCGCTGCAGGGTGAGGGCGATCGCGTGCTCCTCGGCGTACGCCCGCAGCGCGTCCACGGCGAGGGCGAGGGCCTGGCCGAGCTGGCGCAGCACGTTGGACTCGTCGGGGTCGAGCGGCGGCGTCTCCACCACCCCGAGATAGACGGGGGGCCTGCCCAGCTTGGTGCGGCAGATCACCGCCGAGACGTCACCGTCGAGTGTCGCGTCGGGCATCAGCTCCATCCACTTGGCGGCCGGCACCGTGAGGACCTGGGTGCCCGCGGAAGCACCCAGGGACATCGCGCTCAGTCTGGGCAGGGTGTCCGGCGCCGCGACCTTGGCCTGGGCGACGTTCTCCGAAGGAATCGCGGCGAACCTGCGGGTCCGGCCGTCGGGGGGCAGGGCGAGCGCGCCCGCGTGCCGCCCCAGGATCCGTGAGGTTCCCTCGACGGCCGTGGCGAGGAGCTCGTCGAACGTCTCGGCGGAGTTCATCGAGAGCGTGACCTCGGTGAGGGCGGCGAGTCGTCCGGCCATCAGCTCGGCCCGCTGCCGGGCACGGTAGTAGCGCAGCGTGGCCTCGACCGTCGCGGCGAACTCGTCCGGCTCGACCGGCTCCGCCAGGTAGGCGTCCGCCCCGCGTTCGAGCCCCTGGGCCCGGTCGGCGGGGGTGATCGCGGCCCCGGAGATCTGGATGACCGGGATGGAGGACGTCGCCGGGTCCGCCTTGATCTGCTCGCAGACCTCGTAGCCGCTGATGTCGGGCAGCCGTACGTCCAAAACGACGAGGTCGGGGCGGAGCTCCCTCACCTTGGCGAGTGCCTCCATGCCGCCGGTGGCCTGCACGACCTGGTGTCCCGAGCGCCGCAGCCAGCTCGACAGGATGTACAGCTTGGTCGGGGTGTCGTCCACGACCAGTACGGTCGCCTCGTTCCTCGCGGTTTTCCTAGTCATCGACGTGTCCCAGGGCGCTTTCGATCGCCTCCAGCAGAGTGTCGCGGCGGAGGCCGTGCTTGGGGATCACCATGTGCGCCCGGTCGGGCACCTGGTGCGCCGTGGCGACGGTCACGACGATCACCGGTACCTGGCGCAGCCGCTCGTCGTTGGACATCCGCAGCATCAGCGCGGTGCCGTCGAGCCGGGGCATCAGCAGATCCACCAAGGCGATGTCGGGCGGGTTCTCCTCCATCATCTCCAGTGCCCTCAGGCCGTCGGAGGCCTCGTCGATGTGGGCGGCGAATCCGGAGAGCATCCGGCGCACGACGGCGCGGAACTCCTCGTCGTCGTCCACGACGAGCAACCGGCCGACCACGGGGGCCCCGTCGTGCCGGTAGGGCAGCCTCAGGGTGGCCGTGGTGCCGGAGCCCGCGACGCTGGTCAGGTGCAGGCCGCCGCCCAGTGCCTCGGCCAGCCGGCGTGCGTACGGCAGGCCGAGCCCGGTCCCCTTGCTTCGCACCTGGATCGGCCCGGGAACCTGGAAGAACTCCTCGAAGACGCGCTCCAGATGCTCCTCGGGCACGCCTATCCCCGTGTCGGTCACGGTGAAGACCAGATCCTGGGCGGTCTCGTCGAGCCTCGCCTCCAGCTTGACCTCGCCGTGCTCGGTGAACTTCAGCCCGTTGGTGAGCAGGTTGCGCAGGATCCGGGTGAGCATCACCTCGTCCACCAGCATCTCCACCGGTGCCTGCGAGACCTCCACGGTGAGCCTCACCCCGTCGTGGCCGGTGGTGGGGTGCAGCGTCATGCGCAGCCGTTCGGCCAGAGCCATCAGGTCGACCATGGAGGGCTGAGGGTCGAGCCTGCCCGCCTCGGCCTTCGCCATGTCGAGCAACTCGCTCACCAGCGACAGGAGCGTCTCCGCGGAGGAGCCGATGAGGTTGATCTGATGGAGCTGCTCGTCGGCGAGGGGCTCCCCGCCGGGTCCCACCAGGAGGCGGACCAGGCCGATGATCGAGTTGAGGGGGGTGCGCAGCTCGTGGCTGACGGTGGCCCAGAACCTGTTCTTCGCGTCGCTCGCCGTCCGGAGCTGCGCGGACTTCTCGTCCAGCTCGGCGTAGAGCGCCACGACGCCGCGGTTGGTCTCCTCAAGCTCCTCCGACAGCTGGTTGTAGAGGGCGAGCACTCCCTGGTTGGTCTCCTGCAGTTCGGTGTTGAGCTGCAGGACCTCCTCCAGGGTCTCGGCGAGTTCGCGATTCTGCCTGCGCAGCTCGTCGAGGGCCGTGGTGGGCGCCGCCGCGGCGAGCCTGGCGCGGATCTCCTCCGCCGAAGGTCTCGGTCTGTGGCCCTTCGGGAGCCGTTTGACCATGCTTATTCTTCCCTCGGAGGTATCGAGCTCGATGAGGTCGACGAGACGCCCCGCCAGCGTCACGCCGTCCGAAGGGTGGAAGTCGGTCTTCGAGAAGTCGACCGCGACGAGCAGGGCGTTCTCCCGCTCCAGCCGGAAGGCGACGAAGGCGTCGCTTCCCGCCTCCACGAGTTCCCTGCCGATCTCGCTCAGTGCGGTGGCCACCCGGATCTGGTCCTGGGGCTCCAGTCCGACGCTCTCCGCCACCTCGCGGCCCAGCTTGCGCATGGCGAAGACGTCCTGGTCGTCCCGGATATGGATCTGGATCAGCTCGTCCCCGGTCATGTGCCCGGCCTGACGGCGACCACACAGGCGTCGTCCCTGCGGGTCCCGGCCTCGCGCAGCAGCGTGCCGGCGACGACGGAGGGGAGGCGTGTGACGAGACCGGGATAGGAGGTGATGTTCCACCGCTCGGACAGACCGTCGGAGTGGAGCAGGACGACGCCGTGCGGCGGCAGGGCGTACTCGTACTGGCGCAGGGTCCTGGCCTTGTGACCGGCGATGCCGGGAATCGAGATCATCCCCTGGCGGCCGTCGTTGTGGACGATCCACGCGGAGACGTTGCCGAGGCCGGCGAAGCTCACCGTGCCCGCGGCGCCGTCGACACGGGCCACGGCGACCGCACCGCCCCTGGTGTGGCCGAGACCGGCGTGGATGCGCTCCAGGGCGGTGACCGGGGCGAGATCGGCGTGCCGCAGGAACAGTCGCACCGCCTCCTGGGAGGCATGGGCGGCCGCGGGGCCGTGGCCGAGGCCGTCACAGAGCATCACGGTCGACACGGCGCCCTCGTCGGTGATCACGAACGCGTCGCCGCAGACGGTCTCGTCGCCGATCGGGCGGGTGAGGCCGCTCACCCGGCACCGGGGCCGCGGGGCGCCCTGCGCGACGAAGTACATACCGAGCACGGTGCCCCGGCCGGGCATGGAGTGAACCTCGTATCCACTCGCCATCCTGGCGATGCCGCCCAGGCCGATGCCGAGCGTGCCGGTGGTGGAGTAGCCGTCGCGCAGGGCGCGGGAGACGTCCCGCATTCCCGGCCCCCGGTCGATCGCGAGGACCTCCACCGCCGAGTCCAGCTCCAGATGGGGGCGAATCAGCATGACCCCGTCGGTCGCGTGCTTGACCAGGTTCGAGGCGGCCTCGCTCACCGCGACGGCGACCCGTCCGCTGTCCTCCTCGCTGAATCCCCTCGCCTCGGCGAGTGTCACGGCGGTACGGCGGAGGGCGCCGATCGCACTGGCGTCCTCGGCCCTCACCCAGGTGTCACGCTGGGAATGGATCAGCGCGCCCATTTCGTCACCGTGATCAGCGTTCCCTCACCGGGAGTCGATTCGAGGTCGAACTCGTCGACCAGGCGACGCGAACCGCTGAGGCCGAGCCCCAGGCCTCCGCCGGTGGTCCACCCGTCGGTCAGTGCCTGCTCGATGTCCGGGATGCCGGGACCGTTGTCACTGAAGACCATTCGCAGGCCTCGCCGCATACCCTTGTGGACGACCTCGACCCGTACCTGCCCGCCTCCCGCGTAGACCAGGGCGTTGCGGGCCAGCTCACTGGCCGCGGTCACCACCTTGGTCTGGTCGATCAAGGAGAGGCCCACGTCCACCGCGACGGTCCTGACGTGCTGGCGGACCAGCACGACGTCGCCGTTGACATTTATGGGCAGTTCCTTCGCGGTCGTCACCGGTAGGCCTCGGAGTGCTGGGACTCTTCGATCTGGTTCAGCAACGCGACGCCCTTCTCGAGGTTGAGCGCCGTGCGTACGCCGCCGAGGGAGAGGCCGAGCTCGACGAGGGTGATCGCCACCGCAGGTCGCATGCCGACGACGATCGTCTCGGCGTCGAGCATGCGGGAGATCGCCGCGATGGTGGCCAGCATCCGGCCGATGAAGGAGTCGACGATCTCCACGGCGGTGATGTCGATGATCACCCCTCGTGCACCGGTCTCGACGACCTTCTCCGACAGGTCCTCCTGTAGGGCGAGCACGCTCATGTCCTGCAGGTCGATCTGGATGGAGACGATCAGGATGTCACCGAGCTTGAGGATGGGAACGCGATCCATCAGCCCTCCACCGTCCGCACGGCGATGCGGGACGCCCCGCCCTTGACGAATTTGACCCCGCTCGCCCGCAGCGTGTGGGCCAGCGCGTCGGCGAGGGTGGCCTTGGTCACGATGTCGCCGAACTCGATGCCCAGGGTGACGATGGTGTGGGCGATCTGAGGACGGATACCGGAGATCACGCACTCGGCGCCCATCAGCCGGGCCGCCACCACGGTCTTGAGCAGGTGCTGGGCGACCTCGGTGTCGACGGCGGGAACCCCCGTGATGTCGATGACCGCGTGCTCGGAGCCGGTGTCGACGAGCGTCTGGAGCAGCTTCTCCATCACGACCTGGGTCCTGGCGGAGTCGAGCGTGCCGACCAGCGGCACCGCGACGATGCCCTCCCAGAGCTTGACCACCGGGGTGGACAGCTCCAGCAGCTGCTCCGCCTGATCAATGATGATCTTCTCTCTGGCCGCCGCGTAGCTCTCCATGGTGAAAAGCCCGAGTTCGTCGATGACCCGGGAGAACCAGATGAAACCGCGGATGGCCTCGGGGGAGCCGTCCTCCTCGACGATCTCGTAGAGGGCCTCCTTCAGACCGAAGACCAAGGTCGCGGTCTCGGTGGGGGTGAACCCCTGGCGGGCACGGTCCCGGGAGAGTTCGGAGAGCAGGCCGCGCAGGTCGCTGAGATCGCCGGAGTCTTCGAAGGATTGGCGCAGCGCCTGGTAGAGCTCGCGCAACTGGTCGGCGAGCTTTCCGCTTTCTCCCTGGTCGCCGATGGGTGAACGGGCGATCTCAAGCCAGCGCTTGAAGATGCGTGCCTCGTGCTCCTGAAAAAGATCTTCGATGCGACGCCGACCGGCGTCCGCGTGGACGGACAAGGCAACTCCCATGCGTACGACCTGAAGACAACTCGCACGAAAGGCTACATGGAACGTCCTGCTTACGACCTTTTTTGGGGGGTTGGTGGGCCGCTTGTGGTCAGATCTTCGGGGGAGAGTGACCAGGTTGGACGGCCTGTGCGCCGTATCGCATCACGAGGTCCTCTGGCGTTATCCCGTGGCGCGTGCCCATCGAGGGCAGGGGCGCGCGCCCACCGGGAGCGTTGGAGGCGGGGGCATCGTGGAGATCGCGGGTGACCGTGGGCTCGCCGTCACACCCGCGGTGCCGGCCCGCGGGCAGGTGGGGCGGGTCGCCGGAAGGGCACGTTTTGAGTCTTCCGAATTCCAGCCTAGAGTGGCGGCGAACCGCGTTTCAATGGCTGAGCTTGCTTCCGATGGCCTGTGGTGGCTGCACTGTAAGAGTGAGAAAACGTGCAAAAGCCTCAAAAGTTGCAGTGGTCGCCCAAGGTTTAGATTGCTACCATAAGGCAAATCTAGCGAGATGTTATGACGCAAGTTGCTCTGGTGACTACTGTTACGAGCGATGAAGAAGTAGTCTGAGCTGTGGAAAGTTGTTCGACGCCACGCGTGACCGTCGAGCCGGCGGGTGAGGTGCGGTCGCGGAGGGGCGGCGTTCTTCCCAATTAGCCTGTACAGCGGGCCGACTTGTGAAATAACGTAACTGAACTGAAATCGCCCGATCATGATCCCGGCGATACTGTCGCCGCACAACAGACACGCGGATGAGAGCAGGAGACCCCCGATGCCGTCCGGACTCACAGCGGGCTCGAAGGGTGCGGTGCTCGGCGCCGCGCGGAGCGGCCCGCCCTGTCCGGGTGCGGTGCTCCTTCAGGTGTCTTCCCCTGAACACAAGGCGGTGATGCGATGACGGTCCGCCTCCTGACCAACATCGGCCGGCTCTGGACCGGAAACGACGTGTTCAGCAACGCGGCGATCCTCGTCCACAACGACCGGATCGCCTGGGTCGGTCGCGCCGCGGATCTTCCGCAGAGCGTGCCCGGTGTCGTCGACGACATCGTCGACGTCGACCACGTCGAGAACCTGGGCGGCACGCTGGTCACCCCCGGCCTGATCGACGCGCACACCCACCCGGTCTACGCGGGAAACCGCTACGCCGAGATGGCGATGCGCTCCAGCGGTTCCACCCCCTCCGCGATCACCGCGGCGGGCGGCGGCATCGGCTCCACCGTGACGGTCACCCGAGGCACCGACCCTTGGACGCTCTGCAACGGCGTCCGTGAGCGACTCCGCGAATGGCTGCTCAGCGGCACCACCACCATCGAGGCCAAGACCGGCTATCACCTCACCCGTGACGGTGAGCTGGCCGACGTGCGGCTCCTGCGCGAGCTGGAGAAAGAGCCGATGATGCCGCGGGTCCACGTGACCTTCATGGCCGCGCACGTCGTCCCGCCCGAATACTTCGGCCGCCAGCGCGACTATGTCGAGGCGGTGGGCTCCTGGTGCGCCGACGCCGCCGCGGCGGGAGCCGACGGTGTCGACGTCTACTGCGACGAGGGCCACTTCACCGCGGAGGAGGCCCGCTGGGTCCTCGCCTCCGGGCGCAACGTCGGCCTGCTGCCGCGCGTGCACGCCGGCGCCTACAGCCGACGCGGCGCCGTTCAGCTCGCCGCCGAACTCGGTTGCGCCTCCGCCGACCTGCTCCACCACACCACCGACGAGGACATCGCGATCCTGGCCCGCTACGGTGTCCCCGCCGTGGTCTGCCCCGGGACCGCCCTCCAGCGTGGCAGCCTGCCCCCGGTCCGCCGGATGCTCGCCCAGGGGGTCACCGTGGCTCTCGGCAGTGACCACAATCCGGGCCACTGCGGCATCACCTCGATGTCCCTGGTCATCAGCCTCGCCGTCGCGGCCTTCGGCATGAGTGTCGGCGACGCCCTCCGAGCCGCCACCCTCGGCGGCGCCACGGTCCTCGGCGCTCCCGACCGCGGCGTCCTCGCTCCCGGCCGCCTGGCCGACATCGTCCAGTGGGACGCCGACCACGAGGGCGCCTTCGCCTGGTCCTTCGGCCTCAAGCCTCGCCGGGTCTGGCGCGGCGGCACCCCCGTCCAGTAGAGCCCTCCCTCCTCCGGCGGGTCCGCACCCGAAACCCTCACCCGCCGGATCCCTCCTTGACGTCGCCCCCGTCTCCTTCGCGTGATCTCCTCCACGTAGCCTCTGGACATGCCCGCACCGGTCGCCGTCATCACGGACTCCACCGCCTACCTCCCGCAGGAGGAGGTCTCCAGCCTGGGAGTCGTCGTGGTGCCCCTCCAGGTGGTCGTCGGCGGAAGGTCGTTCGACGACGTGGCGTGGACCGACGGCGCGGGCAGGGAGGACGTGCTGAGGGAACGAGGCCGGGTGACGACCTCCAGGCCCGCCCCGCGACGTTTCACCGATGTCTACCGCGAAGCGGCGGCCCGAGGCGCGAGCGGTATCGTCTCCGTCCACCTGTCGGCGGAGTTGTCCGGTACGGTCGAGGCCGCCCGCGCGGGAGCCGAGGACTCCCCCGTTCCCGTCGACGTCGTCGACAGCAGGTCCATCGCCATGGGTCTCGGATTCCCCGTCCTCGCGGCCGCGAGCGCCGCCGCGCAGGGCGCGCCCCGGACAGAGGTGGCGGACGTCGCCCGCCGCCGGGCGGAGTCGGTCCGCAGCCTCTTCTACGTCGACACCCTGGAGCATCTCCGCAGGGGAGGCCGGATCGGCGCCGCGGAGACCCTCCTCGGCTCGGCGCTGATGATCAAACCGATCCTGCACATATCCGACGGGATGATCGTCCCCCTGGAGAAGGTCCGTACGGCGAGCCGTGCCATCTCCCGCCTCGAAGACCTCGCGGTCGAGGCCGCGGGCACGGGCCCGGTGGAGATCGCCGTCCAGCATCTCGGCGCACGGTCCCGTGCGGAAGCCCTGGCCGCACGCCTGCAGGGACGTATTTCCGCACTCACCGAGGTCATCGTCGTCGAGGTCGGTTCGGTCATCGGCGCCCATGTCGGCCCCGGCATGCTCGGCATCACCGTCTCCTCTCCTGAGCCTGACGTCTCCTGAGCCTGACGTCTCCTGAGCCTGACGTCTCCTGAGCCTGACGTCTCCTGAGTCGTGACGGGGACGACACCGGACGCCCACCGATGTCCGCGCCTGCAGGTCTCTGTGCCCGCAGGTCTCTGTGCCCGCAGATCTTCGGGCCTTTGGTGTCTCACACGCCGATCAGATGACCGGCGTCCACACCCTCCGTCACGCGATCTTCCGGTTATCCCCAGAACCAGATTCGGTGGAAGTTAGCTCGCCGCCGCCACCGTAACGTCCTGCGGGTGCGGACCACAGGCCAGAACATCGAGCGGTTCCAAGCCGAGTCGCGGCTGAGGATCCTGACAGGGCGCGAATCATCCGTCCCCGACCCCTTGCTCTCGCCACGCCGCCCGGGCGGCATACCGCGCCGGGGCAGGCACGCGCGGCCCGGCGTTCATGACGGAGTAGAGGATGTCGTTCACGACAGCCCCGCCTCGCGCTTGCGTTCGGCGCCGATCCCCCCGTCCTTCGAGGCGCTTCGCAAGGTCGTGGCCATCCAGAGTCCCGCGCTCGTTCCCGGTCGTCCGGGGCTGCGTCTCCTGCTTCTCGTCGCCCTGATCGCCCTCGTCACGGGAGGTGTCTACGCCTGGCGGTCCCAACCGGAGCCTGAGCCCTTGGCACCACCCGTGCCGGTCTCCGGGCCACCGTTGTCGGCGCCCGCCACCGCTCCACGCCGGCAGTCCGCGCCGCTCACCGAACTCACCGTTCACGTGACGGGTAAGGTCCGGCGTCCCGGAGTGATCACGTTGCCGGACGGTTCCCGAGTCGCCGACGCGGTCAAGAAGGCCGGGGGCATCCGTGGGGCGGCCACCACGGGATCCCTCAACCTCGCGCGCAGGCTCGTCGACGGCGAACAGATCGTCGTCGGCCCCTCCGGCGCTGCCGTCGTCGGGGCGGCGCCCAACCCGGTGAACCCCGTGGATCCCGCCACCGCCGTCGTCGACCTCAACACGGCCACCCCCGAGCAGCTTGAGCGGTTACCGGGCGTTGGTGAGGTGCTCGCCCGGCGCATCGCCGAATATCGCGACGCCCACGGTGGTTTCCGTACCGTCGAGGAGCTTCGCGACGTGAGCGGGATAGGCGACCGTAAGTACGCCGAGATGCGCGACAAGGTCCGTGTCTGACGCGCCGGCGGTGAGGGCGGTCGTGACACGGTTCGCCACGGTCATCACGGCCGGCGGCTCCGATGGCCCGGCTCGCCGCGATGTCGCCGGTCTTCGGAGTCTCAGGGGATCGCGTGGACCATCGGGGACCATCGGGTCCGGTGGTCCCCGATGGTCCGCCGACTCCGGTCATTCGCGAGGTACGGGCGGTTCGGCCGGCTCGGGCGGGCCGGAAAGCCTGGACGGTTCCGGCAAGAGGAGGCGCGCGCATGACGCTCAGCTGGTGCTGCCGGCGGCGGCCTCATGGATCACCGCCCTCGTCCTGCTGGGCTGCTCAGCTGTGACCGGTGCCGTGACGGCCGGTCTCATGGCAGCAGGTGCCCTGGCGGTGGCCGTCCTGCCCCGGCCACCGGGAGTGGCGGGTCGGCGAAACGTGATGATCGCGGTCCTTGGGTGCGCGGCCGCGGTGGCGGGATCGGTGGCCTTCCGGGTGCACGCGGTCGGTACGGGACCGATCGCCGAGCTCGCGGGAAGAAACGCCCTGGCGATGGCAGAGGTGGTGGTGACCGACGACCCGCGGGAGACGGGCAGGAGAGGAGGGCCTTTCCTCCGGGAGAGCTTCGTGGTGCCTGCCCGGGTCGAGTCGGTCGGTACGGGAACGGGCAGGGTGGTGCTGCGGGCTCCGGTGGTGCTGTTCGTCTCGGGCGCCGAGTGGCGCTCCCTGCTGCCCAGCCAGCGAGTGGAGGTCACCGGTCGCTTCGGCCGGGCCGACCCCGGAGAGTTGCTCGCGGCGGTGGTGCTGGTCAGAGGGGCACCGCGAGTGTTGAGCGGGCCCTCCTGGGAGCAGCGCGCGGCCGGGGCGCTCAGGTCGGGGTTGCGGGAGGCGGCCGACGTGTTGCCTCCGGCGCAGCGCGGACTGCTGCCCGGCCTGGTGGTCGGTGACGTGTCCCGGATGGACGAGCAGGTCAAGGCCGACTTCAAGGCGGCAGGCCTCAGCCATCTGCTCGCGGTCTCCGGCGCGAACCTCGCCGTCGTGGCGGGGGCGGCGGTCGCGCTGGCCAGAATGGCCGGGCTGCCCCTCGCGGCGCGGGCGGTGTTGGCGATGTCGGCCATGGTCGCCTTCGCGGTCGTCGCCCGGCCCTCGCCGAGCGTGCTCAGGGCACTCCTGATGGGCGGAGTCGCCGCCCTCGCCCTCGGCGCGGGCCGCTCGCGTGACGGTGTCGCCGCCCTGTCGGTGACGGTCCTGGGGTTGATCTTCTTCGTTCCCGGCCTCGCGCGTTCCTACGGTTTCGCCCTGTCGGTCGCGGCCACCGCGGGCATCCTGGTCCTCGCTCCTGGCTGGCGCGACCGACTCTCGGCCCGCATGCCCCGATGGCTCGCGGAGGCGACCGCGGTGGCCGCCGCGGCTCAGGCCGCTGTGACCCCCGTCCTGGTCCTGATGTCGGGGCAGCTCGCACCGGTGGCGATTCCCGCCAACCTGCTCGCGGGACCGGCCGTCGCCCCCGCCACTCTGCTCGGCTTCGCGGTGGCCTTGATCGCCCCTCTGCACATGGGGCTCGCCCAGTTGCTGGTCCGGCCGGCGGGGCTGGCCACCGGATGGATCATCGAGGTGGCCGCGCACGCCGCCGGCCTCCCGCTGGGCGTGATCCCGTGGCCGGGCGGCGTCACCGGGCTGCTCCTGCTGGCGGCTGCCGTCCCGCTCGCGGTGCTGGTGCTGCGACACCGGCGGTCACGCCTGATCACCCTCGCGGCTCTGGCCGGGCTGATTCTCGCCGTGACGGTGGCCGCGCCGATCGTGGCACGCTGGCCGCCTCGCGGATGGTTACTCCTGGCCTGTGACGTCGGTCAGGGAGACGCGTTGCTCGTCGCGGCGGGACCGGGGCGGGCCGTGGTGGTGGACGCGGGCCCCGACCCGGTGCGGGTGGACCGCTGCCTGCGCTCCATGGGGATCAAAGAGGTGCCGCTGGTCATTCTCACCCATCCACATCTCGACCATGTGGGAGGGCTCGACGGGGTCTTTCGCGGACGCGTCGTGGGGGCGGCGGTGGTGACCCCGCACGATGCCGGAGGGCACGAGGGGAGGAGGCTGAGCGACGCCCTCGCCCGTCGCCACGTGGTCGAGTGGGCGGCGAGGCCCGGTGTGAGCTGGCGTTTCGGGCCTTCTGAACTCACCGTCATCGGCCCGGCGGCCGAGGCGCCCCCGCCCGGCGCGGGGGAGGGGGCGGCCGTCAACAACGCCAGCGTCGTGGTGCACGTCCGCTGGGCCGCGGGGGCGGCCCTGCTCAGCGGCGACATCGAGACCGAGGCCCAGGCGGAGTTGCTCCGGCGGGGCCTGCCGTCCGCCGAGATCCTCAAGGTTCCGCACCACGGATCGGGCAGGCACGACCCGGGCTTCCTCGCCGCATCCGGTGTCCGCGCCGCCCTGATCAGCGTGGGGGCGGACAACGGCTACGGCCACCCCGCCCCGTCGACCCTGAACGCGCTGCGCCGACTCGGCGCCCGCGTCTACCGAACGGATCTGTCGGGAGACCTCGCCGTGGTGGTCCGCGAGGGAGCCCTGGCCGTCATCGCGAGGGGGGCGGAGACTCGTTTGCGGGCGGCTCGGGGCATCCGGACCGAGGTAGGCAGGCTTCCGGGTCCGGTCACGCCGGTGCGGGTCAGTTCCCGTTTTCGGCCCGGCGGCGGAACTCGGTGTCCACATCGGCGGCGTAGACCGACCGGCTGCAGCGCGCGCAACGGTACATGATCGGGCCCTCGTCGAGGGATGTTCCGCAGCGAGGGCAGGCGTGACGGCGAATGGTGGAGTTTGTCATGGTTCTCACCTCCTCTGGTGTTTCCCAGGGTGCCTGGTGGCACCTGCATTTCGATTGCCAACGGCTTGCCGACGGCACATCCGGTCACCGGGACGTGGCATGCTGCTCGACATGGCGGCAATCGATCCGGCACCCGTGATCCTGATCCTCGGCGACGAGGAACTCCTGGCCGACCGCGCGGTGAGCGAGGTGACCTCGGCGGCGAAGGCGGCCGATCCGACCGCCGAGGTGCACGACCTCCCCGGCTCGAAGATGGAGCTCGGGGAGCTCACCCGCATGACGTCGCCCTCGCTGTTCGGCGAAAGGTCCGTGGTGGTCGTCCGCTCGGCCCAGGACCTCGGCAAGGACGTCATCGCCGAGGTCGTCTCCTACGCGGCACACCCGGCGGACGAGACCGTGCTCGTCCTCGTCCACCCGGGAGGCGTGAAGGGCAAGGCCCTGGTCGACGGGGTCAAGAAGGCCGGTGCCCAGGTGGTCTCCGTCACCAAGGTGACCAAACCGGCCGAGCGTCTCGCGTTCGTCAAGGCGGAGCTGAAGCGGGCCGGGCGCACCATCGGGGCCGACGCCGCCTCCGCCCTCCTCGACGCCGTGGGCAACGACCTGCGCGAGCTGGCCGCCGCGTGCAGCCAGCTCGCCTTCGACACCCCCGGAAAGACGATCGACGAGGCCGCCGTCGCGCGCTACCACCGGGGCAGGGCCGAGGTGAGCGGTTTCACCGTGGCGGACTCGGCGGTCGAGGGGCGGCTGGGCGACGCCCTGGAGCAGCTGCGCTGGGCGCTCTCGACGGGTACGGCCCCCGTCCTGCTGGTGAGCGCGCTCGCCGGGGGCCTGCGCTCGCTGGCCAAGGTGGGAGGCGCTCCCCGCAACCTCCGGGGCGGTCAGCTCGCCAGCCATCTCGGCATGCCGCCCTGGAAGATCGACCGGGTCCAGCGGCAGCTGAACGGCTGGGGGCCCGAAGGGCTCGCCCGTGCCATCCAGGCGGCCGCCGCAGCCGACGCGCAGGTGAAGGGCGGCGGGGCCGACCCCGCGTACGCGCTGGAGCACATGGTCCAGACCGTGGTCGCCAGTCGCACGGGGCGTTAGGCGGATACGGACGAGAGGAGCCCCTCACGGGGCCGCCGGGAAGCGGCGACGCGAGAACATGAAGCCGCCGGGGCGACGTGAGACGCAGGAACGCCGCATCCCTTTGGGATGCGGCGTTCGCGGAACCTGGGACTACTTGGCGGCCGACAGGGCGGCGGTGCGCTGGGCGATCGCCGACTTGCGGTTGGCGGCCTGGTTCTTGTGGATCACGCCCTTGCTGGCAGCCTTGTCCAGCTGGCGGGAGGCGGCGCGCTGCAGCGCGACAGCCTCTTCGACGTTACCCTGGTCAGCGGCCTCGCGGAACTTGCGGATGGCCGTCTTCAGGGAAGACTTGACAGCCTTGTTGCGCAGCCGGGCCTTCTCGTTCTGCCGGTTGCGCTTGATCTGGGACTTGATGTTCGCCACGAAGAAGCCTCGGTGAATGTCGTTGGATGGGGCGCGCGGGCAGAGAGGGCGCGCCACACGCAGTTGACTAGGCTACCAACTGCCGTGGTCGACACTCAAATCGACAGGCCGGGCAGAGGGATGCCTGATCAGTCTAGCGTGTGGTCCCGATGGCTCGGGCCGGAATCCTCATGGCTTGAACCAGAACTTCTCGTACTCCGCCCAGTCCTCCTTGGTGGCGGCGAAGTCGACGTAGAGCGCCAGGCCGAACCGCTCGCGCGGCTTGCCGTACGAGGTCAGCGCCAGCCGGGCGCCCCTCGCCGCCTTCTCGACGCTCTCGGCCTCGTCTGCCCAGAAGACGCCGTGGTCGTGATAGGCCGGGGCGCCGATCAGCACCGTCTTCTCCTCGGGGACGATCTCCAGCGCGAGCGAGGTCTGTCGTACGACGTAGCCGCCGTAGACGGTGGGGAAGGGGAGGTAGGAGTCGTAGGTCATGATCGCCACCTGGTCGGTGAGCTTCGCGACCTCGCGGAGGTAGGCGGGCGACCAGTACTTGTCGTGGCCGATGGCGGCGCGGACGGCAGGCCGGACGAGCGGGAACGGCTCGATCTGCGGGGTCGAGGTGGAGAGCAGGCCGTCGCCCACGATCGCGCGGGTCTGGGTGAGCAGGTCGAGGAAGTCGGTGTCGCCGTCGCCGATCGGCTCGAAGTTGTAGTGGATGCCGTCGAAACCGAGCGCCGTGATCGCACGGGCACCCTCCAGCACGCGCTGCCTGGAGGCCGCGTCGTCGAGATCCAGAACGCCGTCGACCTTCTGGCCGAGCCAGGCGGACACCCTGACCCTGGGGAGCTCCTCGCGCCACCACTTCAGGAAGTCGGCCGCCTTCGGATACGCGCCGGCGGGTAGTGTCCCGTCCGAGTCGAACGGGCCGGAGTGGACGTACACATCCTTGATCCCGGTCTTTCGCAGCCGGGCGGCGAGGGTCCGCACGTCGTCGGCCGTCTTACGGCCGTCGACCCACGCGTGGCCCAGCCACAGGGCGTCGTGGCCGGTCGTCTTCGCCCATGGGGCGGGTGTCCCGGTAAACTGCAGGGTGAGGATGGCCACGGCCACCCCTGGAAGCGCGAGGAGCAGGGCCGCCACCGTAGCGAGGAACCGCAGGCCGCGCCGTGCTCTGGTCCGGGCAATCACCCGGACATGTCACCATGGAAGACGGCTGGCATGCCAGCCGTATGATCGTCATCAATCTGTTGAAACGGATCCCGGTGCGCATTCAGCCTGGCCAGACCGACCCCGCTGTGCTCCGCAACTTCTGCATCATCGCGCATATCGACCATGGCAAGTCGACGCTCGCCGATCGCATGCTGCAGATCACCGGAGTGGTCGACGACCGTTCCATGCGTGCCCAGTATCTCGACCGCATGGACATCGAGCGCGAGCGCGGCATCACGATCAAGTCGCAGGCGGTCAGGCTTCCCTGGCAGGTCGGTGACACCGACTACGTCCTCAACATGATCGACACGCCCGGGCACGTCGACTTCACCTACGAGGTCTCCCGGTCGCTCCAGGCGTGCGAGGGCGCGATCCTGCTGGTCGACGCCGCGCAGGGCATCGAGGCGCAGACGCTGGCCAATCTCTACCTGGCGATGAACAACGACATGACGATCATCCCGGTGCTCAACAAGATCGACCTGCCCGCCGCCCAGCCGGAGAAGTACGCCGCGGAGATCGCCCACCTCATCGGCTGCGAGCCGGAGGACGTGCTGAGGGTCTCCGGCAAGACCGGCGTCGGCGTCCGCGAGCTGCTGGACCACGTGGTCTCGAACGTCCCGGCCCCGGTCGGTGACGCCGACGCGCCCGCCCGCGCGCTGATCTTCGACTCGGTGTACGACACCTACCGCGGTGTGATCACGTACGTCCGGGTGATGGACGGCCACCTGGGAAAGCGTGAGCGCATCCTGATGATGTCCACCACCGCGGCGCACGAGACGCTGGAGATCGGTGTCATCTCGCCCGAGCCGAAGATCGCCGACAAGGGGCTGGGCGTCGGAGAGGTGGGTTACCTGATCACCGGGGTGAAGGACGTCCGCCAGTCGCGGGTCGGCGACACGGTGACCTCCGTGACGCGTCCGGCCCTCCAGGCGCTCAGTGGTTACGAGCACCCCAAGCCCATGGTCTTCTCGGGTCTCTATCCGATCGACGGGGACGACTACCCCGACCTGCGCGAGGCCCTGGACAAGCTCCAGCTCAACGACGCCGCCCTGGACTACGAGCCGGAGACCTCCGCGGCGCTTGGCTTCGGATTCCGCTGCGGCTTCCTCGGCCTGCTCCACATGGAGATCGTCCGCGAGCGGCTGGAGCGCGAGTTCAACCTCTCGCTCATCTCGACCGCGCCCAACGTGGTCTATCGAGTGATCATGGAGGACGGCAAGGAGGTCGTCGTCACCAACCCCTCGGAGTTCCCCACCGGCAAGGTGGAGAAGGTCTTCGAGCCGATGGTCAAGACGACCGTGCTCGTCCCCTCGGAGTTCATCGGCGCGATCATGGAGCTCTGTCAGAACCGCCGGGGCAGCCTGCAGGGCATGGACTACCTGTCCGAGGACCGCGTCGAGATCCGCTACACCATGCCGCTCGGTGAGATCATCTTCGACTTCTTCGACCAGCTCAAGTCCCGTACGCGCGGTTACGCCTCGCTGGACTACGAGCCCTCCGGCGAGCAGGAGTCGGACCTGGTCAAGGTCGACATCCTGCTCCAGGGCGAGGCCGTGGACGCCTTCAGCGCCATCGTCCACCGGGAGAAGTCGTACGCCTACGGGGTCGAGATGGCCAAGAAGCTGCGCGAGCTCATCCCCAGGCAGCAGTTCGAGGTGCCGATCCAGGCGGCGATCGGCGCCCGGGTCATCGCCCGTGAGAACATCCGCGCCATCCGCAAGGACGTCCTCGCCAAGTGCTACGGCGGCGACATCTCCAGAAAGCGCAAGCTGCTGGAGAAGCAGAAGGAGGGCAAGAAGCGGATGAAGATGGTCGGCCGTGTCGAGGTGCCCCAGGAGGCGTTCGTCGCCGCGCTGTCCACCGAGTCCTCCACGGACAAGGCCAAGAAATAGCTGAAACGTGCGGGCGAGGCCGCTGGTGATCCAGATCCTGCGGCCTCGCCCGGTATAAGGGGGATCGCTCAGCGCAGGACGCTGTAGAGCGCCGAGGTGAGCGACGCCCGGGTGTCGTCCTGGTCGATGGACCACATCATCGAGCCGCCGAGGCCCTTCAGGCGGATGTAGGCCGCCTTCTGCAGCAGCGTGGCCGGGTCGTCGTAGGACCAGAACTCGTTGCCGTCGTAGAGCCACACGGTCCCGGTCAGCAGGTCGCGGTAGCGCTTGCCGGGCTTCTTCACGAGGATCTTGTAGTCCTCGCTCCCCGCGGCGTAGGTGGCGGGAGCGGGGCCGGTGGCGGTGCCGTACAGGCCGTTCTTCCCGCCGGTGACGCCGGTCCAGCCCTGGCCGTACGCCGGTACGCCCACCACGAGCTTCTTGGCGGGTGCGCCGCGCGTGAGGTAGTCGCGGACGGTCTGGTCCACGCTGTACTTCACCGGGTGGGGGTCGCGCCGGTCGTTGAACAGGTTGCCGTTGTGGCCGGTGACGGTCTCCCACGAGCCGTGCAGGTCATAGCCCTGGATGGTGGCGAAGGTGAGCTGCTTGAAGACGTCGCGGACCTCGAAGCCCGCGTCGATCTTCGCGGCGGCGGCGGGCAGGAAGGCGGTCAGCTCGGTGCGCTGGTCGAACTGGTTCATCTGGCGGCGGATCTCGGCGACGAACAGGGTGAAGTTCCGCTTGTCCTCGGGGCGGATGATGTTGCCGACCTCCCCTGAGGAGCCGGGCCACTCCCAGTCGAGGTCGATGCCGTCGAACACGCCGGCCCCGGTGCCGGGGGCGGTGCCGGGCAGGTTGCCCTTCAGCCACAGGTCGATGCAGGAGGAGGCCAGCTTGGCGCGGCCCTGGGGGGTCAGCACCGCGTCGGAGAAGTACTTCGAGCCGGTCCAGCCGCCGAGGGAGATCAGCGCCTTGAGACCGGGGTGCTTGGCCTTGAGCTTCTTCAGCTGGTTCAGGTTGCCGTTCAGCGCCTGCCCCTCGACGTCGGCGACGCCGTCCACGCTCTGCTCGGCGGGCACCGGGCGCTGCCAGTCGGCCCACGGGTCGGGGGAGTAGCAGGAGCCCTCGGCGTTGACGAAGCCGAAGGCGTAGTTGATGTGGGTCAGTTTGGCCGCGGCGCCGCTGGTGTCCATGTCCTTGACGTGGTAGTTGCGACCGTAGATGCCCCACTGGACGAAGTAGGCGACCCGCTTGTAGCGGTCACCGTGCCCCTGGGGTCCCTGGGACCCCAGGGCCTGGGCGGGGGCCGGCGCGGCCACCGCCGCGAGACCCGCGGCGAGGGCTGTCGCGATCACTTTACGGAGGAGTCTCTGCACGGGCTTCTCCACTGCTTGGAATAGTAACTTATAGGAAACTTTCCTTTAAGTTTTCCCGGATCGTAGACCTGCGCGATCTGGCCGTCAACGGCCATCGGCGTTTTGACCGGTGGGCGGCGGGATGCTTCGACTACCTTGGTAAGGCATGGAGCAGCAGGCGTTCTGCAACCGATGTGGCACCCCTGTGCGCGGGCTGTCGCGATGTCCCGGGTGTGGGGCGTCCACGGGGGGCCTGCCCTCGGTGAGCCGGTCCTCGCCGGCCGGGTTCCCGGCGCTCCAGGCTCCATCGGCTCAGACCCCATCGGTGCGGCCTTCGGGGGGCGTCCCTCCGGGAGGGAGCAGGATCCCGCCCGAAGAGTGGCGACAGGATCCCGCCGACTGGCAACAGCATCTTCCGCCGGACGAGTGCCCTCAACCGCCCGTGCCGGACGACCCGGCTCCAAGGGGCCGTGCCCGGTCGCCTCGCGAGGACCGCAAGGTCTGGCCCCCGGTCGCGCCGGCCACGGTTCTCGCCGACGGCGGCGACTCCGGTCGATAGGCAGGGCCGAGGCTCGAAGCCGGCGGCTCGGCTTCGAGCCGTTCGGTGTCCCTGAGCGTCGGATCTTCGGCGTACCGGGCATCGTGGGGGAAGCGGCAGACTTGGGGCGTGCCATCCACACTTCCCGACGGGGATCCCGTACCCGCCTCCGGTGAGCTCCCGAAGAGCGCGCTCGCCGGACTCGGCGAGCGGCCCTTCGGCTTCTACGTCCACGTCCCCTTCTGCGTGACCCGGTGCGGTTACTGCGACTTCAACACCTACACGGCGTCCGAGCTCGGCCCCGGCGCCTCGCAGAAGGACTACGCGGACACCGCCGTCGAGGAGGTGCGGCGGGCGCGGGCCAACCTCGGCGCCGCGCGTCTCCCGGTCGAGACCGTGTTCTTCGGCGGGGGAACCCCCACCCTGCTCCCCGCCGGGGATCTGGTACGGATCCTGAAGGCGATCGAGGAGGAGTTCGGGCTCGCCCCCGGCGCCGAGGTGAGCACCGAGGCCAACCCCGAGTCGGTGGATCCCGCCTACCTGGCGGAGTTGCGCGCGGGCGGGTTCAACCGGATGAGCTTCGGGATGCAGAGCGCCCGCGAGCACGTGCTCCAGGTGCTGGACCGCCGCCACACCCCGGGCCGCCCCGCGCGGGCCGTACGGGAGGCGAGGGAGGCGGGGTTCGACCACGTCAACCTCGACCTGATCTACAGCACGCCGGGGGAGAGCGACGACGACTGGCGCGCGTCGCTGGCCGCGGCGATCGAGGCGGGGCCGGACCACGTCTCCGCGTACTCGCTGATCGTCGAGGACGGGACGAAGCTGGCCGCCAGGATCAGGCGCGGCGAGCTCCCGATGCCCGACGACGACGTGGCCGCCGACCGTTACCTGATCGCCGACGCCATGCTGGCCGAGGCGGGGTTCGAGTGGTACGAGGTGTCCAACTGGGCGACCTCGGAGGCCGGGCGCTGCCGGCACAATCTGCTCTACTGGACCGGCGGCGACTGGTGGGGCGTCGGTCCCGGGGCGCACAGCCACGTCGGCGGCACCCGCTGGTGGAACGTGAAGCACCCCGCCGCCTACGCCCGGCGTCTGGCCGAGGGCATCTCGCCCGCGCACGCGCGCGAGGTGCTGGGCCCTCGGGACAGGGCGGTGGAGCGGCTGATGCTGGAGCTGCGGCTCGCCCGGGGTTTCCCGCTCGGCGAGCTGGAACGCCCGCCCGTGGTCGCCCGCGCGCTCGCCGACGGCCTGCTGGAGGTGGAGCCGTTCAAGGCGGGCCGCGCGGTGCTCACCCTGCGCGGTCGCCTCCTGGCGGACGCCCTGGTCCGCGATCTCACCTGAGAGCTCCGGGGCACCGGCCGGTCCGCCGGACGGGTCAGCCGACGAAGCGGATGTTTATCGGATAGCGGTAGGCCTCTCCCCGGTAGGCCGCCAGCGCGGCGACGATCGCCATGACGATCGATCCGACCCAGAGGAAGAACATCAGCAGGAAACCGATGAACACGAACGCCAGGACCCAGCAGACGGCGTAGGCGATCAGCACCGTGAGCTGGAAGTTGAGCGCCTCTGCGGCCTGGTCGCGCGCGTAGGGCGACTCGTCCTTCTTCGCCAGATAGAGCACCAGCGGCCCGACGAAGGAGGTGAGCAGGCCCAGCAGGTGGGCGAGCATCGCCATGGTGGTGTCGTCGCTGCCCGGTCGCGGGCCGTACGTCCCAGGGGGCGCCTGGTAGCCGTATCTCGGCGGGGGGCCGTACGCCCCGTATTCGGGGTATCCGTGCTGGTAACCACCCTGGTAGTCGTCGGGGGTGTACGGGGAGGTGGGCGGCGGGTAGCCCCCGTAGCGCTGGTCCGGTTGCCCGTGGGATCCGTATTCCTGGCCCTGCGGGGGGTGACCCTGGCCACCAGGTCCGTATCCCTGGTCCGGCGGAACGTGTCCCCGGCCCGGGGGTGGGGTGCTCTGCCCCGGCCAGGAGTGGTCTGGCGGGGGCTTGCCGACCCGCCGCGTCGGGTCGTCGGCCGGTGGGCCTTCGGGGTTCTCGCTCATGTCCCCTCCTGATGGGTCGACGGCCTATCCGTCCTCGTCCGGAACCGTCACGAAGTCGATCAGCTCCTCGACGGGGCCGAGGAGCTCTGGCTCCAGATCGGCATATGTCGTGACCGATCCGAGAATGCGGCGCCATGCGTCGGCGGGCTCCACATTCCAGCCCAGGGCGGCGATGACACCCTCCTTCCAGGGCACCCCGCGGGGCACCGACGGCCAGGAGGGGATCCTGAGCACGTGCGGTCTGACCGCCTGCCAGACATCCACGAACGGGTGCCCGACGATCAGTACGTGCGGTGAGGAGATCCGCGCGGCGATCCGGCTCTCCTTGGAACCGGGGACGAGGTGGTCGACGAGCACACCCAGCCGTCGCCCCGGCCCCGGGCCGAACTCCTCGACGATCGAGGGCAGGTGGTCGACCCCCTCCAGATACTCCACGACCACGCCCTCGACCCGCAGGTCGTGCCCCCAGACCTTTTCCACGAGCGCGGCGTCGTGCACGCCCTCCACGTAGATCCGGCTCTCCTTCGCGACCTGGGCCCGCAGGCCCTCGACCGCGATGGAACCCGACGCGCTCCGCCTCGGGCCGCGCGGCGCGGCGGCGGGCCGTACGAGCGTCACGACCTTGCCCTCCAGAAGGAAGGCCGCCGGCTCCAGCGGGAAGACCCGCCGCCGCCCGAAGCGGTCCTCCAGGGTGACGGACTCTTTGTCGCAGGCCACCACGGCGCCGCAGAAGCCGCCGTCGGCGTCCTCGACGACCAGGTCGGGCTCCGCGGGCACCTGGGGGATCGTCCCCCTGCGCGGGCGCCGCCAGTCTCCCGCCAGAACGTCACGCTCGTACATCACCGACCGCCACCCTCTCTCGCCGGGGATCAGGTGGGACGCTAGCAAACACCGGGGTCACCTGCCGTAGGGTCCCGGCTGTCCCCACTGTCCCATCGACGATGCGGCGGCCTGGCGCTTGCGGGCACCGCTCCGCTTCACCAGCACGACGATCGTCACGACGATGGCGAGCAGGATCCCGATGCCGGGGATCAAGAACAGGGCGGCCACCCCGCCCACCAGCGAGTCGGCGGACAACTCCCTGCCCACGCCGAAGGTCGTGCCGTCGGCGGGGTCGGCGGAGCACTGGACCTGGTAGTCGCCCGCCTGGTCCACGCCGACCCGCAGGCCCATCTCCCAGGTGACGCCGTCGGATCCCGCGACGGTCTGCTGGACGTCCGGCTTCTGCAGGCGAGGCGTGCTCGTACCGCCGGTGAGCGTGCACTCGAACTTGGTGGGCCCGCCGGTGGCGACGTAGATCGCCGGCTTGTCCGCCGGGTCGAGCGCGACCGTCGCGGTCTCGCCGGGGGCGAACGTCCGCGTCGGGGCCGCGTCGGTGACCGCGCCGAGGATGCCACCGGCGAAGCCGCCGATGCCGACGATGATGCTGACCAGGGCGAGCAGCCAGACTCCGACGATCCACCCGATACCAGGCTTGATCTTTCCGCTGGGCGGTGGTCCCTGCGGGGCGCCGTAACCGGGAGGCGCGTAACCGTACGAGGGGGGCTGCTGGCCGTACTGCTGGCCGTACTGCTGGCCGGACGGCTGCTGGCCGTACTGCTGGCCGGGCTGCTGCTGGCCGTACTGCTGGCCATACGGCTGCTGAGGGCCGCCGTGACCGGGGCCGCGGGAGGCGTCGCCCGGATAAGAACCGAAATCGTTGGACATGTGCAAATTGTGGTGGGTACTGCTTGGATCGCGATAGCAGTTGACTTGACAAAGGCTTGCCGTCATCATTCACCGCTTTCGCTTATCGCGCCTTCCGTGCGGGGGCCGTACACTTGGCACTCGGGAACACAGAGTGCCAAGCCTCGTGTTTCCCTCTGAACGCAGGCAGGGAGGTGACCACGTTGGTCGACGACCGCAAGCTCGCCGTGCTCCGCGCCATCGTCGAGGACTACGTGTCCACCAACGAACCGGTGGGGTCGAAGGCTCTCGCGGACCGGCACAACCTGGGGGTGTCCCCGGCGACGATCCGTAACGACATGGCGATGCTGGAGGAGCAGGGCTACATCGCCCAACCCCACACCAGCGCCGGCCGGGTGCCCACCGACAAGGGCTACCGGCTCTTCGTCGACAGGCTCTCGCAGGTGAAACCCCTGTCGAGCGCGGAACGCAAGGCCATCGAGAGTTTCCTCGCGGGCGCCGTGGACATCGACGACGTCGTCATGCGGACGGTGCGGCTGCTGGCCCAGCTCACCCGGCAGGTCGCCGTGGTGCAGTATCCGACGCTGACCCACTCGACGGTCAGGCACGTCGAGCTGGTGCCGCTGAGCGAGCGCCGGCTGATGTTCGTGCTGATCACCAACACCGGCAGGGTCGAGCAGCGCGTGATCGAGGTGCCCGACGTCATCGACGAGCAGCGCGTGGCACACCTGCGCGCGATGCTCAACGCCTCCCTCGACGGATGCGGGCTCACCAGCGTTCCCGACAGGGTCGCCGATCTGCCGGAACGGTTGCCCGCGGAGGATCGGCCGCTCGCGGCCACTATCCTGTCCGTACTGCTTGAGTCCCTGGTGGACAGGCATGATGAGAAGATCGTTTTTGCCGGGGCCGCCAACCTCGCGGGAGCCGACTTCACCGTCGGGCTCCGCGACGTGCTGGAGGCCCTGGAAGAGCAGGTCGTGCTCATGCGACTGCTCGGTGAGACCTCGGACCTTTCCGCGCTGACCGTGCGGATCGGCTCGGAGAACCCCTACACCGGACTCCAGGGCACATCCATCGTCGCCGCTGGATACGGTTCCGGGGACAAGCAACTCGCCCGGCTCGGTGTGCTGGGCCCGACGCGAATGGACTACCCGGTCACGATGGGCGCGGTGCGCGCGGTGGCACGCTACGTCAGCCAGATTCTGGCTGCATCATAAGAGGTCAACGAAAAGTGGCTAAGAGCGACTACTACGGCACCCTCGGGGTGCGCCGTGACGCCAGTGCGGAAGAGATCAAGAAGGCGTACCGCCGCCTGGCACGCGAGTTGCATCCCGACGTCAACCCCGATCCTGAGACTCAGGAGCGCTTCAAGGAGATCACGCAGGCCTACGAGGTCCTGTCCGACTCCGGCAAGCGGCAGATGTACGACATGGGTGCCGACCCGTTCGCCGCGGGCGGCGGTGCGGGCGCCGGAGGCTTCGGCGCCGGCTTCCCGTTCAGCGACATCATGGACGCCTTCTTCGGCGCGGCCGGTGGAGGCGGTGGCCGAGGCCCCCGCTCCCGTGCCCGCCGCGGGCGCAACGCGACCATCAGGGTCGAGCTCGACCTGCGCGAGTCGGGCTTCGGCACCACCCGCGAGCTGGTCGTCGACACCGCCGTGGTCTGTGAGGTCTGCACGGGCTCAGGGGCCGCGGCCGGCACCCACCCCGACACCTGTGACATGTGTCATGGCCGGGGAGAGGTGTCCCAGGTCACCCGGTCCTTCCTCGGCCAGGTCATGACCTCCCGCCCCTGCCCCCAGTGCGGCGGCTTCGGATCGATCATCCGCAACCCCTGCCAGGAGTGCTCGGGTGACGGCCGGGTCCGCACCCGGCGGACCATCAAGGTCCGCATCCCGGCCGGCGTCGAGGACGGCACCCACATCCAGCTCGCCGGCGAAGGCGAGATCGGCCCGGGCGGGGGTCCGCCCGGAGACCTGTTCCTGGAGATCGTCGAGCGTCCCCACGAGATCTTCGAGAGGCGCGGCGACGACCTGCACTGCACCGTGCAGATCCCGATGACCGCGGCCGCGCTCGGCACCATCCTGACCATGGAGACGCTCGACGGCGCCGAGGAGCTCGACATCCGTCCCGGCACGCAGTCCGGGCAGACGATTCCCCTCTACGGGCGGGGCGTGCAACGGCTGAACGAGACGGGCCGAGGCGACCTGCTGATCCATGTGAACGTGGAGACCCCCGCCCGCCTCGACGCGGAGCAGGAGGCGCTCCTGAAGGAGCTCGCCAGGCTCCGCGGTGAGGAGCGCCCGCCCGGTAAGTTCGCCCCCGGGCAGCAGAGCTTCTTCTCCCGCCTGCGGGACGCTTTCAATGGCCGCTGACCAGGGTTCAACGGCCGCCGCTCCGCTCCGCTCCCGGTCGCGTCGTCACGGTCCGGCCCGCACCCTGCCCGGTCGTGTCTTCGCGGCAGGCTCCCGGCCGGGGCGTCGGGTCCGTCCCGAGGCCTCATCCCGGTCACGTTGTCGGGGACACCTCGGCGCGGTCCGCCCAGACGGCCCATGACCGTTCCGGTCTTCCTGGCGGACCCGGCCGACCTGGCCAGGCCGGAGTTCGTCTTCGGCGGTCCCGAAGGACGCCACGCGGCGGCCGTACGGCGGCTGCGGGCGGGTGAGCGGCTCGACCTGACCGACGGGGCGGGCTCCGTCGCCGAGTGTGTGGTGACCGAGGCGAGCAGAGACTCGCTCCGGGTCGAGGTGCTGCGCCGCCACGAGGTGCCCGTGCCGTCGCCGCGCCTGGTCGTGGTCCAGGGCCTGCCCAAGGGCGACCGGGGCGAGCTGGCCGTGGAGATGATGACCGAGGCGGGGGTCGACGTGATCGTCCCCTGGGCCGCGGCGAGGTGCGTCACCCAGTGGAAGGGCGAGCGGGCGGCCAAGGCGCTGGCCCGCTGGCGCTCCACGGCGCGCGAGGCGGGCAAGCAGTCGCGCCGCTTTCACCTGCCGGAGGTGACGGAGCTCGCGTCCACCGCGAAGGTGGCCGGCCTGCTTTCGGCGGCGGCGTTGGGCGTCGTGCTGCACGAGGAGGCCGCCTCTCCGCTGTCCGGCCTGCCTCTCCCCGCGGGGGGCGACATCGTCGTGGTGGTCGGACCCGAGGGCGGGGTGTCGGCGGAGGAGATCGCCGCGTTCCGCGAGGCCAAGGCGGTGCCTGCGCTGCTCGGGCCGACGGTGCTGCGCACCTCGACGGCCGGGGTCGTCGCGGCGGCGGTGCTCCAGACGCGCAGTGGCCGCTGGTAGGGCGCCCCTGCCGGCGCGCGGTCGACCCCACGGCGGCCACGGGTCCCGGGGGATCCGCGCCGTGAGGTCTCGGGAGCCGTGAGACAAAGAACCGGTCAGGGCTCGCCGTGACCGGTTACCGCGCTAGTTCTGGATGGGGGCCGGAGCCAAAGTGTTCGCCTCCGTCGGCATGGGGGGCGACACGTCGCCCGAGGGGGCGCACTCGTCGGGCGAGCACGGGCTCTCCGAGGGGGCCGGTGGCCTCGATCGCGACGGCGTCGGGGTCGCCTCGATCTCCTCGCACTTGCTGATGATTCCGCTGGGCTCGACGTCAGGGCTGTCGGGGGGAGTGGGGCAGGTGGGCGTCGGCGTCGGTGCCGGCCGGGGCGTCGGCGCGGAGCCGGTCCTGGACGGCCGGGTGCTGGAGGCCGCGCTCCTGGACGGTGTGGGCGTCGGCGGGAGCATGGTGGCGTCGGGGTCGCCCGACCTGCCGAGAGTGGGAAGCGGGGCGTGGGCGGACGGTGGCTGCGAGGAGGCCGCAGGGGGGCGAGAGGTGGCGGACCCGTCGACGGGAGGAGTCGACTCGGCGTATTTGACCCCTTCGGTGCTCACTTGGGGGATCACCTGTTCGCGGAACTGGGGAACCACCATGACGACGGTCGCCGCGACGAGGACCGCACCGGCGACGGAGGCTCCGGCACGCCACCACATCAGCCCGCGGAGCCCCCGCCGCTCGATGCGGCCGCGGATTATCTCCAGCCCGTCCGGGGAGGGAACGACCGAGTTCGCCTCCGCGCTGAGCGCGCGGCGAAGCAGCTCGCCGTACTCATCCGGGGAGTCGGTCATGACAGTTGCTCCAGTGAGGTTCGTAGGGCGGCCATGCCACGAGCCGTGTGGCTCTTGACCGCGCCTTTGCTGATGCCCATCGCGTGGGCGATCTGCGCCTCGGACAGGTCTCCGTAGTAACGCAGGACCAGGGCCTCCCGCTGGCGTGCGGGCAACCCGCGCAGCGCTTCGATGACGGCGGAACGCTCGAACTCGCCGATCGCGCCGTTCTCGGCGCTCGGCGCGTCGGGCATGCCCTTGGGCGCGTACTTCTCGACGACCGCCCGATGCCGAAGCACCGAACGTGATCGGTTGACGACCGACTGTCGCAGGTAGGCCAGTGCCTTGTCGGTGTCGCGCAGTCGGCGCCAGGCGCCATGGATGGCGACGAACGCGTCCTGCACGACCTCCTCCGCGGTTGCCATATCGCGGACGAGCAAGACGGCGAGACGGACAAGAGACCGATAGTGCGCGCTGTAGAGCGCGGTAACGGCCATGTCGGCATCCCATCCGACGGGCACCGCCCCGAGCGACCTGTCGGCCACGAGGGTCTCGGTGGTCACATCAGTGGGACGCTTGGCCTTCCCAGAGGGTTTACGCTCTTCCGGTTCATTAGGGGGCATGACCCAGTCGTGTCCTCGCCAGGCGGCCATATATTGCTGTGCGCAAAGGGCTGTCGTGGTTGAAGTTTTGCACACCCACCATATCCGGGCGGATCTTTGTTTGCGGACGGGAACCATCACCGATTCACAACGTCCTCAGCGGTATGGTGCCTGTCATGGTGAGCGAAGCCGACTGCCTGTTCTGCAGGATCGTGGCCAAGGAGATTCCCGCGGAGATCGTCTATGAGACCGATCGCGCGCTGGCCTTCCGCGATGTCAATCCCCAGGCGCCGACCCACGTGCTGGTGATCCCCAAGGACCATTACAGGGACGCGGCGGCCCTCGCCGCGGCCGACCACGGCCTGGCCGACGAGGTGATCAAGGCCGCGCACGAGGTCGCCCTGCTGGAGGGGGTCGCCGAGTCGGGCTACCGGCTGGTGTTCAACACCGGGCCCGGTGCCGGCCAGACCGTCTTCCACGTGCACGGACACGTGATCGGCGGGCGGGGCCTGCAGTGGCCGCCCGGCTGAAAACCGGTAGGCGTGATCTTGACGATCGCGGATAGCATGGCGTTGAAGTTCCGCGCCTATATCTGGAGGCGAACAGGCCGTAAGGCCCGCTCATGTCCGAGACAAACGATTCCAGCAGAACGCCGCAGAGGTCCCGGGGTGCCAGCCGGACCCAGGCGAAGGTGGTTATTCCGGACGATCAGTCGATGGTCAGCCTGCTGGGCTCGCGCGACGAGTTGTTGCGCGTCATCGAGGGCGCCTTCCGCGCCGACATCCACGTCCGGGGCAACGAGATCACCGTCACCGGCAGCCCCGAGGAGAGCAGCACCGTGGTGCGGCTCTTCGAGGAGATGTCCGAACTCGTCCGCGGGGGCGCGCAGCTCACGGCCGACGCGGTCGAGCGCAGCATCGCGATGCTGCGGATGACCTCCGACAGGCCCGCCGAGGTGCTCTCTCTGGACATCATCTCCTCGCGGGGCCGGACCATCCGCCCGAAGACCGTGAACCAGAAGCGTTATGTCGACGCGATCGACAAGTTCACCGTCGTCTTCGGCATCGGTCCGGCCGGTACGGGCAAGACCTACCTCGCCATGGCGAAGGCCGTGAAGGCCCTCCAGGAGAAGAAGGTCAACCGGATCATCCTCACCCGCCCCGCCGTCGAGGCGGGCGAGAGGCTGGGCTTCCTGCCAGGCACGCTCTACGAGAAGATCGATCCCTATCTGCGCCCGCTCTACGACGCGCTGCACGACATGCTCGACCCCGACTCGATCCCCAGGCTGATGGCCGCGGGCACGATCGAGGTCGCCCCCCTGGCCTACATGCGCGGCCGTACGCTCAACGACGCCTACATCATCCTGGACGAGGCGCAGAACACCTCGCCGGAGCAGATGAAGATGTTCCTGACGCGGCTGGGCTTCAACTCGAAGATCGTTGTCACCGGTGACGTCACCCAGGTCGACCTGCCGAACGGCACGCAGAGCGGCCTCCGGGTCGTCCAGGACATCCTCGACGGCATCTCCGACATCCACTTCAGCCGCCTGACCAGCGCCGACGTGGTGCGGCATAAGCTGGTGGGAGACATCGTGGACGCGTACGGACGCTACGACGAGACGCAGCGCCAGAGCAGCGCGGTGGAGCAGATCAAGGGCGTGGTCAAACGTCCCCGAGGGAGATCATGAGAACGGCCGGTCGAGAAGCGATGAGCGTGGAGCGACTCCGGCGCGGGAAACCGATCGGGGCGCGGGGCACGAGCCGGCCGCGTGGTGAGCGGGGAGCGGGGAGCGCCCGATGAGCGTCGAGGTCAACAACGAGTCCGGTGTCGAGATCGACGAAGGGCTCATCGTCTCGCTCGCGGGGCATGTGCTGGAGCGGATGGGCATCAACCCGCTCGCCGAGCTGTCGATCCTGGTCGTCGACGAAGAGGCGATGTCGGTGCTGCACGAGCAGTGGATGGGCGAGCCCGGCCCCACCGACGTGCTCGCCTTCCCGATGGACGAGTTGCGCCCCGGGCCAGGTGCGGGGGCGAGGCAGGAGGGCGACGCGCCCACCGACCCGGCGCTCCTCGGCGACGTGGTGCTCTGCCCGCAGGTGGCCGCCAAGCAGGGGGCCGAGGCCGGGCACGGCACCGAGGCCGAGCTGGAGCTGCTGTGCACGCACGGCATCCTCCACCTGCTCGGATACGACCACGCCGAGCCCGAGGAGCACAAGGAGATGTTCGGCCTTCAGGGCGAGCTTCTGGAGTCGTGGCGGGAGGTGCGCCCCCAGCGGTGAACCTCGCCAACGGGTGGTTGTTCGCGGCCGTCGTCCTCGTCGTGGTCGGCGGGTTGATCGCCAGCGCGGAGACGGCCCTGACCCGCATCTCAAGGGTTCGCGCGGAGGAGTTCTGCCGCGAAGGCCGCCGGGGCGCCGAGCGCCTGCAGGCCATCGTCGCCGACCCGCCGCGCTACCTGAACCTGCTGCTCCTGCTCCGGTTGAGCTGCGAGCTGGTCGCCACGGTGATCGCCACGCTGCTCTTCATCGACTGGCTCGGTGACCGGGGCGGTGCCTACGCCGCCGCCGCGGTCGTCATGATCGTCATCAGCTACGTGATCGTCGGGGTCTCCCCGCGCACGCTGGGGCGTCAGCACGCGGAGCCGATCGCGCTCGCGAGCGCGCCCCTGGTCTACGGGCTGACCCGGATCTTCGGTCCCCTGCCCAAGCTGCTCATCCTGCTCGGCAACGCCGTGACGCCCGGCAAGGGCTTCCGTGAGGGGCCCTTCACCTCGGAGGCCGAGCTGCGCGACCTGGTCGACCTGGCCGAGGAGCGCAGGGTGATCGAGCCCGACGAGCGGGAGATGATCCACTCGGTCTTCGAGCTCGGTGACACCCTGGCCCGTGAGGTCATGGTGCCCCGCACCGACATGGTGTTCATCGAGCGCGGCAAGACGCTGAACCAGGCCCTGTCGCTCGCTCTGCGCAGCGGTTTCTCGCGGATCCCCGTGGTCGGTGAGAACGAGGACGACGTCATCGGCATCGCCTACCTCAAGGACATCGCGCGCCGGGTGCAGGACACCGGTGACGAGGGGCGTGCCGAGCCGGTGGAGTCCCTCATGCGCCCGGCCACCTACGTGCCGGAGAGCAAGCCGATCGACCAGCTTCTCCGTGAGATGCAGGCCCGCCAGATCCACCAGGCCATCGTCATCGACGAGTACGGCGGCACGGCCGGCCTGGTCACCATCGAAGACATCCTGGAGGAGATCGTCGGTGAGATCACCGACGAGTACGACCAGGAGGCGCCCAGGGTGGAGCCGCTGGAGGGCGGCGCGGTCCGGGTGACCGCGAGGCTCCCGGTGAGCGACCTGGAAGACCTGTTCGGCATCGAGCTCGAGGTCGACGACGTCGAGACCGTCGGAGGGCTGCTGGCGCACGCGCTGGGCCGGGTGCCGATCGCCGGTTCCCACGCGGTGGTGGAGGGTCTCAGCCTGACGGCCGAGAGCCTCGCCGGGCGTCGTAACCGGATCGGCACGGTCCTCGTCACCAGGGCCGTTCCCGCCGAGCCCGACTCGGTCTCGGCCTCCGCCGACCAGTGAGGGGCCCCGGGCCGCCGTGGTGGCCCGGGGAGGCGCCCCATGCGTCTCGGGTGGATTATCCGTTTACAAGCCGTTCGCAAGCTTCTCGCAACCGGGACGCGCGACTCTTCTCTCACGGCACCCGGTCGCGCGGGAGTCGGTGGGGAAGGTCCCGGTGCCCGGAGGGGTTCGCGGTGCGAGGGATCGGCCTCAAGGGGAGACAGAGTCACGCAGAGCTCCGAGGCTGTTCTGCGTGACTCGCACAAGGGTGTTCTCGACCGTGAAGTGCGGTTGAGGGCACCCTTAGGCGTTTATCGAATGATTGCCGCTTTTGCCGATGGGGAAGAAAGCGGGTCGGTGGGGACGGGGACGCCTCGCACATGACATCGGGGGAATGGTCATGACACGGGGGATGAGTTTTGTCGTTTTTGTAGCGTTGTGTGGACTTTTGTCGGGTGTTTTGGTCGGGTGCGGCGAGGAGGAAAAGGACGGTGTGCCGGACCGCGCCGCAGAGCTGAACCGACTGCGGGCGGTACTCGGCGAGGCACGAGGACTGCCGGACGGGTTCACGGCGCGCCCGCGCGCCGGCTGGCACGCCCCCTTCAAAGCCGTCGACGAGGACTGCAGGCTCGTCCTCGACGCCGCCGGAGGCAGGCCGCCGAAGCGGGCGCTGGGAGCACGGGCCGCCGTGACCTACCAGGGCGACGGGGTCGGGGAGCTGGCCGGGTTCGGCCTGGCCTCCTACGAGGGTGACGACGCCGCACTCCACTTCGGTGAGCTCGCCGAGGCGCTGGGCGGCTGCCCTGTCGTGCGCACGCCCACGGCGGGTCGCGGCACCGCCTTCAGGGTCTCCGACCTGGACCTGGATTTGAGCGGGGTCGGTGACGGGGTGCGGGCGAGGCGGTTGAACGGCAGGCTGGACGGATACCCGTACGAGATCCACCTGGTGTTCGCGCTCAGCGGCCACACCCTGATCTCGCTGGTGCACGCCGGGGTGAGGGAGGTCGACGCCACGCGTACCGGGCAGCTCGCCCGCCTGCTGGTCGACGAGGCCGGCGCGTGAAAGGGGGCGCCGTACGAGCGGGGGCACCGGCAGGGGGCGGCCGCCGCTCGCCAGGAGAACCCCGCCGGGGCGAGCCCGGGTCGCGGTGAGGGGCGATGGCTGAATACCCTTGTGCCGTGAGTGACGCGACCCTCGATCCCGAGGACAAGAAGATCATCGTGCTGGCCCGTTCGGCCCGTGCCCGCAACGGCGCCGCGGAGGGGGCCGCCGTGCGGGACGAGACCGGCAGGACCTACTCGGCGACCAACGTGGCGCTGCCGTCACTGACCCTCTCCGCGCTCCAGGTCGCCGTGGCGATGGCCGTCTCCAGCGGAGCGGAGTCACTGGAGGCCGCCGCACTGGTCACGGCGGGTGAAGGCCCCTCCGATGCCGACACGGGGGCGGTCCGTGACCTGGGCGGTGGGACCGTGCTCGTGGCCGGTCCCGACGGGACACCGCGTCAGAACTGAGTCCGGTATCGGGGACAATGGTTGACGTGAGTTCCTCAGCTGCTGATTTCCATGCCGGTTTCGCCTGCTTCGTCGGCCGGCCCAACGTCGGCAAGTCCACGCTGATGAACGCGTTGGTCGGCACGAAGGTGGCGATCACCTCCTCCAAGCCCCAGACGACCCGCCGGGCCATCCGCGGCATCGTGCACCGCCCCGACTCCCAGCTCATCATCGTCGACACTCCCGGGCTGCACCGGCCCCGCACGCTCCTGGGCGAGCGGCTGGACAGCCTGGTGCTCTCCACCCTCACCGAGGTCGACGTGATCGGCTTCTGCGTGCCCGCCAACGACCCCATCGGCAAGGGCGACCGGTTCATCGCGGAGAAGCTCGCGGGCATCAAGAAGACCCCGGTGGTCGCCGTGGTGACCAAGTGCGACCTGGCGACCCGCGAGCAGATTGCCGCGCAGCTGCTCGCGATCTCCCAGCTCGCCGACTTCGACGACATCGTCCCGGTTTCCGCGCAGTCGGGCGAGCAGCTCGACGTGCTCGCCGACGTGCTGGTCCGGCGCCTCCCACAGAGCCCGCCGCTGTACGAGGGAGGCCGGCTCACCGATGAGCCCGAGCAGGTGCTGGTGGGTGAGCTGATCCGCGAGGCGGCCCTGGAGGGCGTACGCGACGAGTTGCCGCACTCGATCGCGGTTGTCGTCGACGAGATGATGCCCAGGGAGGGCCGCGACGACCTGCTCGACATCTACGCGCACATGTTCGTCGAGCGTCCGTCGCAGAAGGCCATCGTGATCGGGCACAAGGGCGCCCGGCTCAAGGACGTCGGCAGCCGTGCCCGCGGGCAGATCGAGGCGCTTCTCGGCACCCGCGTCTACCTCGACCTGCGCATCAGCGTCGCCAAGGACTGGCAGCGCGACCCCAAGCAGCTCCGCCGCCTGGGCTTCTACGACTGAGGGCGACACCGAAGCGCTTCACGAAGCGGCTCCGCGGCCTGGGCGTCTAAGATCCGGGACCCGTCACCGCCACCTCGAGGGCGCTCGCCTCCTCGCCGTGCCCGAGCCGCCGCCGCAGCTCGACGGCGTCGCGGCCCAGCGCGGAGACCAGGGTGGCCGGGCCGGCGAGCGGAAGGACGGCCCAGCCGTCCCCCACCACCGTCTCCGGCGCCCGTCCGGTGATCAGGGTGCTGCCCACGCAGCGGGCGTCACCGTAGACGGCGGAGCTGCCGTCTATCTCCGGGTCGCCGACCACGAACTCCTGCCGCAGCAGCGGCACCCCGCCGAGAACGGCGTCGAAGCGCGAGTGGCAACGCCCGGGCCGCTCGCCGTACCGGCCGAAGACGATCTCCTCGCGCCAGAACACCCGCGCGTCCTCGGCCAGGTCCAGCCGGACGGCCATGCGGTGCAGGCAACCCGCCGCGAGCACCGTCGGTTCCGGCGCGAACCGCAGCGAGGCGCCCGCGCCGACCCTGGCCGTGATCGTCATCAGCGACTCGGCCCCCGTGAAACCGGGCAGCACCAGCGTGCTCGCGACCGACCGCACCTCAAGCGCGGTGCCCGGTGCCACCTCGATGCCGAGGGCGAGGTCGTCGCCGCCCAGCGGACCCGCGGCGGTGGACACCAGGTGCACCCGGCCGGGCGCGGTCGCCCGCACCGTGAGCGGCGGTCCAGAACGCATGGTGGCCAGGACGGTCCGGCCGCCGGAGTCCCGCCGGGTGACGATCTCCGCCCGTGCCCTCATCGACCGCCGCCCGGCCCGCCCAGGCTCGGGTCGTAGGGATCGTGCGGGCCGTGCGGGCGCAGTGGCGTTGTCGGCGGGCGCGGGAGCGGAGTCGGTGACGGACATGAGGTCAGACGCCGGAGTGTTCGTGGGCCCAGGACGAGACCAGGCCGGTGACCCATTCCGAGACCGCGTGCGCGCTCGGGTCCTCCCTGATCGAGGTGAACAGCACGGGCCTGCCCTCCCGTACGGCCGCCGCGTCGCGCGACATCACCGTGAGGTCCGCGCCGACCATCGGTGCCAGGTCGGTCTTGTTGACCACGAGCAGGTCGGCCGTCGTCACGCCGGGGCCTCCCTTGCGCGGGACCTTGTCGCCGCCCGACACGTCCAGGACGAAGATCTGCCGGTCGGCCAGGCCCCTGCTGAAGGTGGCGGTGAGGTTGTCCCCGCCGCTCTCCACGATCACCAGATCGAGCGGGCCGAACCGCTCCTCCAGGCTCTCCACCGCGTCGAGGTTGGCCGCGATGTCGTCGCGGATGGCGGTGTGCGGGCAGCATCCGGTCTGGACGGCGACGATCCGCTCAGGATGGAGCACGCCCGCTCTGCGCAGGAAGTCGGCGTCCTCGGTGGTGTAGATGTCGTTGGTCACCACACCCAGGCGCATCGAGGGGCCGAGCGTCCGGCACAGGGCCGCGGTCAGCGCGGTCTTGCCGCTGCCGACCGGGCCTCCGATGCCCAGACGCAGTGCTCGTCCGTGAGGGTCGGCGGCGTGGTGGTGGTCGTCGTGGTTGGCGCCCATGGGGGTCACCGTCCTTCCAGATGGTCGTCAGGAGACGAAGAGCCTCAGATCTGCGCGGATGTGCTGTTCGGCGAGCAGGTCGAGCGCGGGGGCGGCGTGCGCGGGCAGTGACTCCCACGATTCCCACGGCTCCCATGACATCCCGGGCTCCCGGGACTTTCCGGTTTCTCCGGACTTCCCGGGCTTCTCGGGCTCTCGGGACCGCGACGCCTGCCCGATGGGGACGGTGGCCGCGACCCTTTCCAGGGCCGGAGCGAGTTCGGCGAGCAGGCGGTGGACGGCCACCGGGTCGAGTCCCAGTAGCCGTACCGCCGCCGTGGCGGGTCCGGTGACGGAGGTGTAGGCCGCCGCGAGGGCGGCTTCGGCGGGGGAGCAGCCCGCCACCGCCGCCACCGCGCCGAGCGCGAGAGGGTGATGGACCCCCGAGGTGACAGTCCCGGCCAGCGCGTCGAGCACCGGGGAGGGCCAGATTCTCCGCGAGGTACGCAGCAGCAGCCTGCCCTGCGTGCGGCTCGCCTCCCGCTGGGCGGGCGAGGAGATCCTGGCGTCGGCCTCCGCGTCCAGCCGTATCCAGAGCGAACGGCTCGTCTCCGGATCCGGAGACGAGCCGTTCGCGGGAGCGGGGCCGTTCTCGGGCGTGAGAGCCGGACCGTTCACGAGAGCGGCGCCGTCAGTCTGGGGGAGGCCGTCCGCCCGCGTGGGAACCTCTACCGGAGGGCCGCCCGCCGGAGGTGAGAGGCTCGCGGAGAAGTGGGCCGTGCCGAGCTCGCAGGCCGCGGCGGCGAGGGCGGCCGTCACGAGGCCCGCGGTGGCGAGGCGGCCCCGCAGGAAGGCGGCGAGGCCGGGAAGGTCGTGGATCGCACCGATCCTGACCGCCTCCTCGGCGCCTCCGGAGTGGCCGTGACCCCCGGCGGGCAACCGGGAGTCGGCCAGGAGCAGCAACGCGGCGTTCATGCGCTACGGGGCCTCACCTTCGGCTGGACGGGACAGCGGGGCGGTCGATCAAGAACTGGTCAGAACAGGAAATAGCGCTGGGTCATGGGCAGGGTCTCGGCGGGGGCGGGTTCGATCACCTCGCCGTCGACGCTGACGGCGAAGGTGTCGGGATGGACGTCGATCCTGGGCATCGCGTCGTTGAGCGGCATGCTCTCCTTGCCTCTGCGACGCACGTCGGCGACAGGCAGCAGGCGCCTGCGTACGGCGAGCCGGTCGGCGAGGCCGTCCTCGATCGCGAGGGGGGCGACGAAGTGGACCGACGTGGCGGCGGCGGTGAGCGGGGCGGCGCCGAACATCGGGCGCGGCATGACCGGCTGCGGGGTCGGGATGGAGGCGTTGGCGTCACCCATCTGGGCGTACGCGATGACACCACCCTTGACCACCAGGTCCGGTTTGACGCCGAAGAAGGCCGGGTCCCACAGGACGAGGTCGGCCAGCTTGCCGACCTCCACCGAGCCGACCTCGCCGTCCAGGCCGTGGGCCACGGCCGGGCAGATCGTGTATTTGGCGACGTAGCGCCGGGCGCGGAGGTTGTCGGCGGGGCCGTCACCGGGAAGCGCGCCCCGGCGGCGCTTCATCACGTGCGCGGTCTGCCAGGTGCGGATGATCGTCTCGCCCACCCGGCCCATCGCCTGGGAGTCCGAGCCGATCATCGAGATCGCGCCCATGTCGTGCAGGATGTCCTCGGCCGCCATCGTGGACGGCCGGATCCGGGACTCGGCGAACGCCAGGTCCTCGGGGATGGACGGGTTGAGGTGGTGGCAGACCATCAGCATGTCGAGGTGCTCGTCGAGCGTGTTGACGGTGTGCGGGCGGGTCGGGTTCGTCGAGGACGGCAGGATGTTGCCGTAGGAGGCGACCCGGATGATGTCCGGCGCGTGGCCGCCGCCCGCCCCCTCGGTGTGGTACGCGTGGATCATCCGGTCGCCGATCGCCGCGAGCGTCGACTCCACGAACCCGGCCTCGTTGAGGGTGTCGGTGTGGATCGTGACCTGGGTGCCGGTGTCGTCGGCGACCGAGAGGCAGGCGTCGATCGCGGCGGGGGTGGTGCCCCAGTCCTCGTGCAGCTTGAACCCCGAGGCCCCGGCGCGTAGCTGTTCGAGCAGCCCTTCGCGGCTGACCGTGTTGCCCTTGCCGAGCAGCGCGACGTTGATCGGGTAGGAGTCGAGCGACTCCAGCATCCGCGCGAGGTACCAGGTGCCGGTGACGGTGGTGGCCTTGGTGCCCTCGGCGGGTCCCGTGCCGCCGCCCACGATGGTGGTCACCCCCGCGGCGAGGGCCTCGTCGAGGATCTGCGGGCAGATCAGGTGGACGTGGGAGTCGATCGCCCCGGCGGTCAGGATCTTCCCGTTGCCCGCGAGGATCTCGGTCGAGGGGCCGATGACCAGGTCGGGGTGGACGCCGTCCATGGTGTCGGGGTTTCCCGCCTTGCCGATCGCGACGATGCGGCCGTCGCCGATCCCGATGTCGGCCTTCACCACGCCCCAGTGGTCGAGGATCACCGCGCCGGTGATCACCAGGTCGGGCGAACCCTCGGCCCTGGTGGTCCTGGCCTGGCCCATCGACTCCCTGATGACCTTGCCGCCGCCGAAGACGGCCTCGTCACCCGCTCCCGAAGGGCCCATCGACAGGTCCTCGGTGACCTCGATGAACAGGTCGGTGTCGGCCAGCCTGACCCGGTCGCCGGTGGTGGGGCCGTAGAGCGCGGCGTAGCGCGATCGTTCAATGAACACCGGGGCTCCCGTCGAGAGGTCCGGCCCACTCGGGGCGGAGGCCGGGGACGATCCGCAGTCCGCCGATCGGTACGAGGGTCACGTCGCGCTCCACACCGGGCTCGAACCGCACCGCCGTGCCGGCGGGGACGTCGAGCCTGGTGCCCCAGGCCGCCTCGCGGTCGAACTCCAGGCCGGGATTGCAGGCGGCGAAGTGGTAGTGCGAGCCGACCTGGATCGGCCGGTCGGCGGTGTTGACGACGCGGACGGTGACGCGCTCGCGGCCCGGGTTGAGCGGGACGGGCGCGTCGCCGTACTGGATCTCACCGGGTGTCATCGGCGCTCACCGTTCCTGGGATGTGAGGGGCCGGCGGAAAGTCGTGGGCTCTCATGAGATCGGCCGGGGCTCACGGGATCGGGTGGTGGACGGTGACGAGCTTGGTGCCGTCGGGGAAGGTGGCCTCGATCTGGACCGACGACAGCATCTCGGGCACCCCCTCCATGACGTCGTCGCGGGAGAGCACCTTGCGGCCCGCGTCCATCAGCTCGGCGACGGTGCGCCCGTCTCTGGCGCCCTCCATGAGGAAGGACGCGATGATCGCGGTGGCCTCGGGGTGGTTGAGCCGGAGGCCCCGTGACCTGCGGTCGCGGGCGAGACCGGCGGCGACGTGGATGAGCAGGCGTTCCTGCTCGTGTGGTGTGAGCCGCATTCCCGGACCATAGGAACCGGCGGTTTCCATGATGTTGCACGTCGATGTCGTGCTGGTTTCCAGGTGGTGCGGATCGTACGAACGGGGGAGAAGCGGCCATCGGTGTCCCCTTTCCTGCGGGTATACCGACGCGTTCCGAAGTGAATATCACGAAATTTGCTGATTTGTCAGGATAAAAAATGGCGCGGTGTCCGCGCCGCCACGTCCTGTCACGGCGGTGAAATCCCGGTAAAGCGCAATTACGCAGTCGGTGACAGTGTGGAAAGCCCAGAGTACCCAGGTCAGCGCGGACATGTGCGGACAGTGCCGCAGAAAATTAACACAGCAAAATCAGCTGTCGTCATCGTCAGGTTCTGGGCCGACGAACGACCCCAGATTGACACGCGTGTAGATCAGCCCCGCCTCGCGAAGCGCCTTGATCGCTTTCCGCGCGGTGCCGCCGGCTACCTCGAACTCCTCGATGAGGCCACGTTCGGTGATCTTGCCGCCCGGGGGCAGTTCGCCGGTCTCGATGCGCGTCCGGATCACCTTGACGACCTGCTGCCACTTCGGCAGATCGGCGCGAAGTTCGATCATGAAACCGCACCCTAGAGGCCCACACCGGCACCCCCTGACGCGGATGTACACATGAGTACACCTGTGTACCCATGGAGCAGGGTGTAGCAGCCGTGGCATGATGACGGCACGGGTCGGTGCAGATCCACCTGCACCGGCCCCCGCAACCTGACATCCCCCATAACGCAGAAAGCCCCGTCCGGCGCCAACCGGACGAGGCCTTCTACCAGCTCAGACACCAACTAGACCTTGGAGTCCTCGCCATGCTGAACCCTACGGGTACGCCCGTACTTGCGCCAACCCCCGCCTGTGACGTCCACCAGGCGGTGAACGCCCGATGAGCACCACCACCCCCAACCCCGAGCCCGCACCCGACGACGTCGCCCGCGGCCTCGCCGAACTCGAACTCCTCGCCAACGCCACCCCGGCCGCCCCCGTCGTCGACACCACCCTCGGCGAGACGAAGAGAGTCCGCCAGCTCCGCGCCGAGGTCGCCGAAGCGCACCTCCTCGCGCAGCTGCAGGAAGACGACACGCCGCTCCTGCTCGACACCGTCAAGGTCCGCAAGCGCCGCAAGCAGGCCGGGGAAGCTGCGCGCCTCCACCAGCTCGCCCAGGACCCCACCATGCGCGCCTGGCAGGCCTCGCGGATGCGGCGCCTCCTCGTCACCGGCGCCATGGTCGCGCTCGCACTCGCACTCGCCTGGTCCACCGTCGGCGTCCAGCGCTTCGCGGCAGATGGAGCCAACCCCTGGACACCCACATGGATCATCGCGTGGCTCGTCGAGCCGTTCCTGTCGCTCGCCCTGATGGTCGTCGTCGGTGCTCGCGCCTACGCCAGCGCCAACGGCCAACCCATCGACTCACCCACCCTGGTCCGGATCGAGTGGCTGTTCCTCGCCCTGACCCTCAGCATGAACGCCTGGCCGCACCTGGCGGTACCGAGCTTCGAAGAGTTCAGCGTGTCTCAGCTCATGCTGCACATGCTCGGACCGATCGTCACAGTAGCCATCGTCACTGCACTACCGATCATCCTCGCCGCGTTCTCCAGCCTCGACCACGGCGGCCCTACCGGTAGGGGGGCTACTGGCGGATCGTACAGGGCAAACGTCGACGCTCTCACTGCCCGCGCACGAGCTCTGATCGCAGCTGGGGAGCTCCCGGAGCAGCCCAGCGCAACCCGGATCCGGCAGGCGCTCGGATGCGGCACCGGCCCCGCCAGCGCCGTCCGCGACGCCCTGAAGGGAGACCCCGCGTGAGCCGCCCCGAACCGAGCGCCTGGGCAGGCCTCCGCGCCGTCGCCCGACTCCTCCTCACCGCCGTCGACGACTTCCTCGCCGCCGTCGCCGGCACCCGACCCATCCGCTACAACGTCGCCGACTTCGCCCAGGTGGTCGGCGACGCGTACCGCACCGGCAAAAACCACGTCCACGAGGGCGACGTCATCGACGGCCAGGAGGACGAGCTGTGAGTACGGACCGTCCGGGCCGGTCCCGGATCCCCGAGCTGTCCAACATCCCGTGGGAGGGGCCCCGCGCGATCACCGACTACGCGAAGGTCGGCCGCGCTCTCGCCCGCGACCTCGGCGAGGAATTCAACCTGGGCGCTGACGAGCTGTACGCGGTCCTCATCCGCAGCTTCAAGGGCAACCCGGTCCTCGCCCTCCTGGGCGCCCCTGATGTTCGCCTCCGGGCTCGCCGCGTGGTTCGCCGCCTGCAGCGCGCCGCTGAGCTGCAGCGCGGTGCCGGGGTGGAGCTGGTGAAGTTCCACGCCCAGTTCCGTAAGGAGTTCGTCGACATCCTGCCGCAGGCCAAGCCGGAGAAGCGCTCGGAGTTCCGCTGGGATGACGTGTGATGGCCGGCCGTGCGAGCACGAAGGAGCTCGCCACCGTCGACCACGAATCGTCGATGTCGAAGGTCGCGGCGAAGGAGGTGTCGAAGCTCGTCACCCTGTCCGCGCCCTGGGTGGTCGGGACGCTGACGTTCGGCGTCGGATCCGCGTTCCACGCCATCCTCGCCTCTGACGACCCGCAGGTGGTCGCGTGGACGATGTTCCTCCTCGCCGCGGCCGTGCTCATCCTCACCGGAGTCACCTACGGTCAGTCGCACGCCCGGGGAGTGTGGGGGCGTACCCACACCACGGTCACGATGCTGCTGTCCGGGCTGTGGGTGACCGCGGCCACGATCAACGGGCCGCTGACGGTAGTCACCGGGCGGCTCGCGCTGATCGGCGGTCTCACCCTCGCCCTCACCTGGAACATCAGGACGATCATCCGTTTGAAGGGCGTCGACGTCGCCGCGGTCGCCGCCGACCCGCTCACCGCGCTCTTCGGACAGGGCGCGGAGCGGGCGGGCCTGGCGATCGAAGCCAAGACCACGAACGCGACCGAGCACAAGGTGGAAGGCGTGGTGCAGCTGGAGCAGGGCAAGCAGACCGCCGAAGACCTACAGCGCAAGGTGCCCTACATCGAGTCGGGGATCCCGCTGCCGCCCGGATCCATCACTGCCTCGATCGACCCCGACGACGCGAGCAAGGCGCACATCACCATTTCGGACCCGCGCGTCATGAAGAAGCCGATCCCGTGGCCAGGACCATCCCGGCCCGGGGCGTCGATCGCGCAGGCGCTACGAACCGGATTGTGGCAGGACCTCGACGAGGTGGCGCACATCATCGTCGGCCACCACGTGCAGATCATGGGGCAGACCGGATCCGGCAAAAGCATCGGCGGGGCGTGGAACTACATCGCCGAGATCGTCACCCGCTACGACGCCGCGGTGTTCGCGATCGACGTCACGAAGGGAGAGCAGACGCTCGGCCCACTCGCGCAGGCGCTGCACCGCTTCGAGACGAGCAAGGCCGGGGCGAAGGCGCTGATCCGGGAGATGCAGGCGCAGGTCAAGGAGCGCACCGACCAGCTCGCCGCCATGGGCCTGCAGAAGTGGAAGGAAGGGTGCGGCCTCACCTACTGGGTGCTGTGGCTGGAGGAGTGCCCCGACATCCTCGACCTGCTGACAGACAAGGAGATGGACGCCTTCCTGAGCCTACTCAAGGCCATCAGGTCCGCAGGCGGCACCGTCGTGCTGAGCCTGCAGCGCTCCGACTACACCCAGATGCCGACCCTCGCCCGGGGGCAGCTCGCGAAGCTGTGCTTCGGCGTGGAGTCCGGCGCCGACGCCGCCTTCGGGTTGTCGGAGTCGCAGCAGGACGCGGGCGCCCGCCCGGAGATCTGGTCGAACAAGCAGCCCGGCATGGCGTACCTGGACGCTCCGAGCATCTCCGAGGCGCGGATCGCGATGCCGCAACGCACCTACGCCTGGGGCATCGACGCGGCCGGAGAGTTCGACGACGAGCGGGCTAACGAGGCGATGCGCGCACACGCCGCCCAGTGGCCGGCCTCGGCGAAGCAGGTTGACGAGGGCACTGCGGCTCTGGCCCGCCTCTCCGAGGTGGAGCACCTCGAGAGCGACGACGACCAGGAGGAAGAGGAGGTGGAGGACGTGGCCGCCGAGTACCAGAGCATCGACGATCCGGACCCAGAGATCACGGGTGGGCTCGACGACGAGATCCCGGATCTGCCGGAGGGGGATCCGCCGTGGGAGTTCGCGCCGCCTGCGGTTGAGATGACGGCTGCGGAGCGCGGAGCAGCCCTCCTCGCCCGTCTTCAGGAGCTGTGGGACGCAGGGGGCCGGGACTTCGCCACACGGGACCTGAGGCCTCTGTGGGAGAGCACGGACATGAGCCGGGCCTGGGCGCAGAAGAACCTGAAGAAGCTCGTCGACGCCGGGGTGCTGGGCTATGACGACGGGGAGCAGCGGTACCTGATGCCGGAGCGGCCCGAGGTGTAGCGGGGGTGGCACCCTCGCGGAGGGGTGGGGGTGCCACGTGTGAGGGGGTTACAGGTCAGGAGGGGTGCCACGGGGTGTGGCACCCCTTCGTGGCGCCTGGGGTGGCACCCGTGGCGGCAAGATCAACTTTTTTCGTGGCACCCCCACGCGCGCAGCCGCGCAAGAGACATGGAACGGCGCCCCCAGTCCCCTCCAGGTCTGGGGGCGCCGCGTTCCGTCCCGCCTCCCGAGCCGAGGCTTCGCCAGGAGTCTGCGCCGGGACGGAAGATCAGGAAGGCGGAGTGTGCGCCTTGAGACCGAAGACCCCTCGCGCCGCAGGGCATTTCCCAACATCGATGGCTCGGCCGCTGATGTACTGCAGCTCGCGGGCCCCCCAGTAGTTGCCGACGTAGAGGCTCCACAGCCTGTCGAGCGGTGTCCCGCATGCCTGGCAGTGGGGGTCGGGCGTCATAGCGGCGCCTTCTGCAGGGGGAGCTGCTCGCAGTGGTCGAGCTGGCGGCACAGATTCCCCGGCCCGTCAGCGTGCAGGGTGCGCGAGCACATGCTGTTCGGGTACGGGCCCGCCGCATACCAGTGACCGTTCAACTCCCACACCGCCCACCTGGGGAAGGCGTGGCCGATCACCCGGGCGAGCGTCGCCGCTTCGTCGTCGGTCAGCGGGGGCGTGCTTGTGGTCGTACGCTGATCCATGGGTCAGGACCTCATTCCTGATCAAGGCCCCGGTACGGCGTTACAGCGCCTGCCGGGGCCGTCACTTTAAGCGACCCTCATGCACCACAGTACGCTAAAGGTTGCCAGACGTCTGCACCTGTTTGCAGACGTGGGCGGTCGAAGGGCCATGACGGCGGACATCTAATTTCCGTGGCTATGACGATCGACCACGACGGCGCCGTCCCCGTCTACCGGCAGCTCGCCAACCTGCTGCGCGCCCAGATCGCCTCCGGAGAACTCCCGCCAGGCCGAGCCATCCCCGCCGAATCCCGGCTCATGCAGATCCACGACCTCGGCCGCGACAGCGTGCGCAAGGCCGTCGCGATCCTGCGCGAGGAGGGCCTGGTGGTCGCGGTGCAGGGACGCGGCACGTTCGTGAAGCCTCAGGAGCAGGCCGGGGAATGACGAAAACGCCCCCGCCCACCTCCCGGAGGAGGCGAGCGGGGGTATGTCGTGAACTGGGTTTACAGGCCGTGCAGGTCCCGGCCAGCGTGCGCGCCCGGGTGACCGTTCTCCTTCGCCTCCCTGTTCGGCACCAGGTACACGCCCACGGCGGTGAAGATCGCGATGCCGAGGTTCACCCACTCGTTGTCGGTCACCACGGCGTCGTCGACGATGGCCTCGGCCGCGACGATGGTGGCGCCGAGCGTGGCCAGGACGCTCTTCCAGTACTTCGAGATCTGCATGATGCATGCCTCCGGAGAGGTCAGGGCCACCAGGACGGCGGCCACGGATAAGGGGGTTACTTCTGGACGCCTGCGCGCCACGTGACCGGGCCGACGATCCCGTCGTCCACCAGCCGCTCATCGCGCTGGAACGCCCGGGTTGCGGTGCGGGTCTTCGAGCCGAAGTAGCCGTCGATCTTCACCGGGAACTTCGCCGCGGTGAGCGCGGCCTGCCAGGTGCGGACGTCCTGGCCGTACATGAGCGGCACGCCCGTCTGGTAGCGCAGGAGACGTCCCGGCCACGGCACCGGCCCGGACTCCTGCCCAGCGATGATCCGAGCCCTACGGACGATCTCAGGCTTCTGCAGAATGATCCGGCTGCCGGGACACATCGAGTGGCCGCCCCACGCCTTGCCGCCCATCGCGTGATGGCCCAGGCCCCGCCCATCCGGATCCGAAGTCACCTGCAGCGGGACACCGTGCTCAGCGTGGGCCCAGGCCAGGATCTGGGCGCACCTTTCCAGCTGGTGGATTGTGAGCTCGTCGCCGCCCTTGCCCTCGTTCTCAATGCTGATCCAGGACCGGTTGCCCGTGCCCTGCGTCCACGCCTTGTCCTTCGTGTCGACCCACTGGACGAGCTGCCCGCCGCGGCCGGTGCCGAAGTGCGATGAGGCCTGAGCCTTCGGGTTGCGGAACCACGCGTCGCTGCCCGGCAGCGTTCCGGCCATGATGTGCAGCACCACACCACGCACCTCGACCTGCCCGCCGGCCGTGAAGTTGATGGGGATGGGCTTCCAAACTGCCTGGGGCATCCTGGCCATGATCAGTCCTCCCTTCGCTCACCGAGCGCCACCCCGAGCGTGTCCTCCACGCGGCGCACGGACTGCTCCACCCGGTTCACCACATCCCTCGTGGAATGACCGCCATTCGGTTTCAGCTGCGCCTCAATCGCCTCCAGCCGGGCCATCACCCCAGGGCGGGCCGGGACACCCGGGCGGCCGGGCTCGCCTCTCCAGTCGTCGAGGATGTCGCCGCCCTTCTTGATCAGAGCGAGGAGCTTGACGACGACAGCGCCGCCTCCGGCCAGGACGGCCAAGGCGATGCTGATGGCGAGGATGTCGGGCACGCAGGCCTCCAAGGTCAAGATGAACGACCAGCCCGTGACGGATGACAGATGTGACGCTTGGCTCCGTATGAACGCCATGCAGGCGCGCGCGTACGCGTATAGCGGTGCACTGGGAGAAAAACTGTCATCCGTCACACGGGCCGGTCGGTAGGTGTGTTTTCCCAGCTCAAAGCCGGGATCGGTCGATGACGGATGTGTCATCGCAGGTGAGGGGTGCCGTCCGCGCGCCTCCCTTGGGGGCGCATTCAACCCGCACGCGCGGACGGCAGTTCAGGGGTCAGGACGCGATGTGGTTCGCGTTCTCCAGCGACGACTTCAGATCCATGAACGCGTTGTAGAGGTTTTCGACGGTGTCGACGACCGTCTGCGCCTGCCCCTGGTTGTACGAAGCGGTGGCGTTGGTCAACGGGAACGCAGGATCCGCCACTGCGGCGCCCCGAACGAACTCCACCAAGGGGATGTCGTTGTCCTGGCTGAGCGCGCGGAGCAGGCCGGTGCCCTCCTCGGCGTAGATCCACACGTCCCCGGCTTCGAGCTTGGTCACGTCCGGCGTAGGCATGGCCCGCAGGATCCAGCCCTTCGTCGCCTCAGTGAGCTCCCGGCCGGTGGCTGCGTTCCGCTGCGCCTCGGTGAGGCCGCGCTGCAGCTCCCGGATGTCGCGCAGCCCGCTCGCTGGTAGGCCGTCCATTACTCCACCACCTGAGGTTCCGCCAGGATCAGTTCGAACTCGTCGGCACCGTTCTCGCGCCCGACAGGGATCACCTTGATACCGAGCATCCGCTGACGCGCCTCATATCCGGAGCCGCTCCCAACCTGCGGAAAATACTCGTTGATCATCGAGACTCCGATGCCGTCACCCATGGAGTTCATGGTGATCGTCGACTTCTCCCCGGCCAGGATGGTGATGGTCCAGATGCGCACCGCGCCGCTCGAAGTGGCTGCCCACCGAGCCGCGTAGTCCTCCAGCGTTTCCACATCCAGCACCCCGGGCCGGTCCACCGTGCGGTCGATCCTCGGCCACCCCGCGTTCAGGTGCGCCGTCGACTCGTGAACGGTCGAGACGAGCGGGACCGCGGTGGTAGAGGCGTCACCCGATGGGGCGTCACCGCGCGCCCGCCATCGGGTGGCGTTGCGAAGCGGCGCGATCTCGAACTTCCAGTCGAGGATGTCGCCGCCCTCTGGCGACTCCACCACGCTGTGCTTGGCGTCTGGGTCGCCGAGCGGTGCGCCGTGCCGCCAGTGCCGCTCCAGCCCGCCCGGCCCGGCGACGATGTCCACGACGTGCTCGAACCCGTCGACCCCCTCGGTGAGCTCGGCGAGGTGCGCGGCGTAGGTGCGCTGCGCCTCATCGGTGTACGTGCGGTTCACCGCGCTGCCGGAGGAACCGGCTTGCAGGACCAGGCCGAGGTTCGCGTGTGGCTGCGAGGCGAGGTGGTACAGCAGTTCCCGGGCGATGTCCTCGCGGTCGCCGCCGAGCTCGCCGATCGCCTCCTGCAGCTCAACGAATGCCCAGTACGCGTCGATCTCCAACCCTCTGAGTTCGAGCACCGGGACGCCGCGCCGGGTCTTGGAGACGGTGGCGCCGATGATCCAGTACTGGCCGGCTGGGTCGCCGCCGCGCAGGATGTCGCAGCAGATCACCCCGGGGCCGCGGGTGAGGTCGAGCGGGTCGCGGGGAACGACGAGGTTGACGAGGTTACTCACCTCAGGCGAGGTGATTGCGATCCGCCCGCTGAAGGGCCCGCTGTTGATCTGTCCGGCGCGGTTGATCCGCTTTTCAAAGGACACGCCGGTGAGGTCGAGGTCACCCAGGTAGGAGCGGTCGAGCAGCCGGGTGAACGAGTAGGTGTAGAGGGCGTCACCGACACCCGGAGAGTACGGCGGTGGCGGGTCGGGGTCCGGCGCCACCTCCGCCGACGCGATCGAGATGCTGACGCCGACGCCGAACCGGTTGTCGACCGGCGACAGGGTGAACGTCTGCTGGCCGGAGCTGGAGGAGTTGACCGTGCGGGACGCGGCGGCCGAGCTGAAGAGATCCGCCGCCTGCACCTGGCCGCGGCTGGTGTACCCGGCCGGGGTCTGCCAGGTGACAGTGCCCGGGTAGGTGTAGACGCAGGCGGCGCGGATCTCCACGGTGGCCGGGGACGCCGGGGGCACGGCTGGGGTGGGTACCACGGTGTCGACGCCCTGCATGGCCGTGATACGCGCGCTGATCGTGGTGGAAGCATCCTTCACAGCGATCACGTGGACGATGCCCTCACCAGCATGACCGAACACGTAGTTACCAGGTTCGGCGCCGCCCGCGTTGCGCCGCCAGATACGCATGGCGAGGATCTCGGCCTGCAGGCTCCCGTTCGGGGCTGGCGCCCACCCGGGCGGCGCGGTCATGTCGCCGAGCTCGTTGACGCCGAATACGAAGTGGATGGCCCACAGCTGGTCGCCGCCCCTGACCCCTGAAGGCCTGTCCGCGACCGCCTGGCCGTTGCCGGAGGCGACGCTGTGACTCCTCACCTGAGCGGTCACCGCGCACCTCCGCTCACCATGTCCACGCGTCCCGATACAGGGCGATCGCGTCCGTGCCGCCGCCGCTCGTCGTGGTGTAGAGGATCGGATTCGCGCCGCGGCCGAGCACCCAGGCGGGGATCGGCACGCTGCTGAGCGTCCGGTCACCGATCACGATGTCCGTCCCGATGTACGCGGTTTTCTTCTTCGGGTCGATGACCAGCTGCTCACCCTCGTCGACCGTCAAGTTGAACCCGAGCTGGCGGTTCAGCGCCGTGTTGAGCAGGCTGGGGTTCGCCGCGGGCCCAGGGATGCGGATGAGCGGGGGCGAGGACGCATTCCCGGCGTTCAGCAAGACCGTGGTCTGACCGACCGGCAGATTCACGCCGGTCCTGCTCAAGCTGTACTTGCGGGGATCGGGGCAGATCCACTCCATGACCAACTTGCCGTGGCCGAGGCGGAGCAGCTGGTCAACGACTTCCAGGCCGGGGCGGCTGATCTGTGCCATGACCAGGTACGGGGTGCCCAGATCGTTGATAACCAGCGGCCACTCCTCGGCGGTCTCCAGGGTCGGGGTGGCCTGGGCGAGCGCGTCGACGACCGCCTCGATCTCGTCTCGGGGCGCCCGGATTCTGCTGGTCCACTGGATGGTGCGCTGATCCAGCAGGGGGCGCACCGCCAACGTGCCGTGGCTGGATGGTTCAGGCACGTTCTGCGCGGTGTTGGGCGGCCGTTCCCGCCAGCCACGCAGGCCGATCCACCGATACGGGGTCGTCCTCCCGAGGAGGAAGCCGTTCCATTCCAGCTGTCCGGGGCTGCCGTCCATGGCGTCCCCGGGCAGGATCGGCGTGTCCACCCGGATCGCGGGGAACTCGTCGGCATCCTCCAGCACCGGCAGGACGAAGTGGCGGCCCCAGCTGATCGACAGGGCGGGGAACTCGTCGACGTCCTCCAGCGGAGGAAGCACGACGCGCGCGTTCGGCGTGGAGATGGACAGCGCGGGGAACTCGTCGGCATCCTCCAGCGGAGGAAGCACGACGCGCGCGGGGATGCTGAACCGGCGCCGGGGCAGCAGGGAGGGCCGGAACGGTGCCCGGAAGCCAAGACGCGCCATGCGCTACCGCCCCTCTCTACCAGGTGCCGCGGTGCACGGCCACGGACGATGCGACCAGCAGGCGCCGCCCGGAGGCGTCAGGCTTGCCGGAGACGGTGATGGTGTAGCCGTGCCGGTCGATGGCCGTCGTGTTCGCGGTGAAGTTCGCCGTCCCGGTCGCGCCCGAGGAGGACAGGACACGGGTGGCGCACGTGCCTGCACAGGCGGATCCTGACGCGACGTCCGCCCGCTCAGTCCACCCTCCGGGCGCCGTGAAGGAGGTGACGGCCAGCGCGGCCACGAACCGAATCTCGAAGTCGTCGCCGCCGAGCGGGGTGACAGAGGGAGTGGTGATGGTGGCGCCGGATCCGGCGGTAGAGGTGTCGGACACCGGGGTCTGTCCGGCGAGGATGTCGGACAGGGCCAGGATGATGGCTCCGCCGTCCGATCCGCTGGTCTGCGTCAGCGCGTAGTTCGCGCCCTCGCTGCCGCCGGCGACTTTCATCCCGACCCGGGATCTGAGGTCTGCGGTGGTCAGCGCCTGCAGTTGTGTCCATCCGCTGGTGATGGTGCCGATGCCGACGTCGGCGAACTGCAGCATCAGCATCAGATCGTCCTGCACAACCCCTGTCGGCTTGTTGCAGCTGTAGGAGGTGCTGGTGGAGTTCGCGGTCGTCGCCGAGCCGCGAATCTGCGGGCTGGTCACCGGCCATCAGGGATGGGCGCCGTCCACACCGCGACGCCCTCGCCGTTCTCGATCCGCACCGGCGCCGAGGAGTAGTCATCGGACTCCACGCACAGCGCCAGGTCGTGGTCGGCCTGCGCCTGGGCGTCGTCGAGGCTGGCGTACGGCGCCTTACGCTCGTCGTGCTCGTCGCTGTCCTTCCACCGCCAGTGCAGCGTCACCATCGCCATCAACCTTCCTCCACTTCCATGTAGCCCTGCACGTTCACGCCCGCTGGGGCGGTGCAGCGCACGGCGAGTCCCTGGGCGCTGGCGATCTGCTCGGCGATCTCCCGTCCCTGTGGTCCCTGCAGCAGCAGGCCACCGCCCGCCGGATGGATCAGCCAGCGTTTGATCACGGTGAGGACGGTCGGCTCGGCCGTGTAGTTCCTCGCGGCGGTGCCCTGCGCGGTGCGGGTCGGCCCGCCGGACTGCGCCATCGTGTGGCCCGTGTTCGAGCCCGCACCGGCCTGGGTGCTCTTGCACAGCTCGATGGTGAGAGGCTCGGCGTTCGCGGTCGTGCCATCGGCGAACACTCCCAGCTCGATCAGCCTGGTCACGCTGTTGCTGCCGTTGATCGCGTTCATGATGGTCTTCGCGGTCGCCGCGCTCAGGGCGATGTCGCCGTTGGTCTCCACGGTGTACCTGCTCGACACCGGCTCACTCTCCTTGCATGCGAAAGCCCCCACCGAGGGCGGGGGCGAAGTCGGGTCGGGTCGGGTCAGAAGGTGGGGCCGAGGTGGGAACGCCTGAGCAGCCCCTCGACGGGATCCGGCTCGATCTCGAAGTCCCCGTCGGAGCTGTCGTAGAGGCCGCCGAACGCGAAGAGCGCGACGGCCAGGTCGTCAGACGACCGGTAGACGAGGAGGCCCTCCGCGGACAGGGTCGCCTCGGTCAGCAGGATCGGGTCGACGAGCCACGCCGACTTGCCCGGGGTGCCGGCGAGCTCGCCGAAGCTGATGACATCCAACGGCACGCCGCCGGTGTCGTATCCGGGCGCGGACCCGCTCACCTCGCCGGAGTCCCACGGCGCGACCCCGTAGGTGGGGGTGGCCTGGCTGGGGAGGGGAGTGACGGCGCCAGTCCACAGGGCGCCCATCCACGCCCCCGGGGTGGTGTCCCCATAGTCGAGAGTGAGCTCGCCGTTATAGAGCTGCACCTGGGGCCAGACGAACTGGAAACTGCGCGTGATCGCCACTCGCCAGCGCTCCTATCTTCCGCTCCGGATCCGGATCTTGACGTGCTTGCGCTGATGGCCGCTCGGCGTGGTTTCCTCGGTGACCGTGTGGCCGTTGCCGTCCGTGGTCGCCTTGTACTTGCCGCCCTCCGGGGTGCGGCCCTCGTCGATCTGGTCGCGGGTGCGCCAGGTCGGCTCGTCGACGATGACGTCCGGGCCGCGGCCGCCGAGCGGAGCACCGCCACGCAGGTACGCGCCGAACGTGCCGTCCGTCTCGGGGTTGTGGGGCATGGTTCACCTCTCTGTCAGCTGAGGACTGCGAGCTCGTAACCGAACTCTTGGCCGACCCGGGCCACGTCGACGGGGTCGCGGATGGTGGAGCCGGACATGTCGACGTTGACGGTGACGCCAGCCGGAGGCGCGGCCTGGGCGCCGGCTTTCGGCCCGCCGTAGAGCGGACCATCGAACGCCACGCCCGCAGTGCCCGACGTGGCATTCAGGATCTGCTGCTTGCCGATGGTGGACGTCGCCGCCTTACCCACGGAGCCGATCGCCGCGTCCGACGTCGCGGAAACCGCCTTGCCGACGAGGCCGGTCATCGCCGCCAGGGTGCTGGACTCCATGGACTGGATGCCCTCGATATAGCCCGCCATGGTGAACTGGCCGATCTCCGCCATCACCTGCGACGGAGACTTGATCTTCAGTTCCTTCTTGATCGCCTTCACCAGGGCATCGACGATCTTCTTCATTTCCTTATCGAGATCCTTGAGGCTCGCTTCGAGCCCCTTCAGATATCCCTCGCCCGACTTTTTGCCGACGTCGTACATGGCATCCGCGCTGGCCTTGCCGAGTTTTTTGGACGCCTTGTCCACAGCAGCCTGCGCCTTATTCAAGGCTTTGATTTCCGAACCGTCGGAGCCAACCAGCATTTCCGCGAAAGAAGCGCCCTTCTCCACCCCGGCGTCAATGATGTCCTGAATGATTTTCTTATTCAGGCCACGCTTGGCGAGGGTTTGGATGTTATTCGCGAAATCGTTGATCGCGCGGGCTTTCCCCTGGAGTTCGGACGCCATGTCCCCGGCGCCGGTGATGTCCTCCGGCTTCAACCCGGTAATGTCCGCCCACTCCTGTGCGGTGCCCGCGACACGCTTAGCCATTTCCTTGGCGTCCGCCAGGGCCTGGACAAGCGCCTGACGCTGCAGAGCGAGATCCTCGAGGTTCTTGTTGCCGACCTTGACGAAATCGATCAGCCCGTCAGCCACATCGGGCCGTGACTCGAAAGCCTTCTTGATGTCGGTGACCATCTTCTCGACCGTGGAGGTGACGTTCGCGCCTTCTGCAGTGAGGCCCTGGATCAGGCCCTGCATCGTCCAACGGCCAATCTGATCAAACACCCGCGACGGCGAGTGAGAATCGATGACCCGTTTCGCCGCATCCACCATTTTTTTCGAAATGCCCGAAACGGTGTCAACGACCTCTTGCGCCATGGCATTAATGCCATTAATGAAGCCGAGGATCAAATCTTTTCCGGCCTGCAGAAGCCAGGTTTTCGCACTGGCGAAAACGGTTTCGATACCGGTTTTAAGGTTTTTTACATCGCGTACGACTTCATCAATTTTGTCCGAGACCGCTTTTGACAGTCGATCCCAGGCTGCCTCGGCGTCTTTCTTCAGATTGTTCCAGGTTTCCGACGCGATTTTTTTGACCAGATCGAGGGTGCTGGTGATCTGGTCCTCGATTCCCTGCCAGAGGGAATCCCAGATCTGAGTGAGCCCTTCTTTTATTTCCTCGAAATCACCGGTCAGGATGCCTTTCGCGACTTTTACGGCACCACCAACGACACCCCAGAAGGTGTTCCAAATATTGAGGAAAGTGTCGACCAGCCAGGTGACGGTTTCGATGACGTCGTCACCGTACTCGTCCCACAATTCCTTGATGAGGGCCAAGGCGTCATCGACGGTCGTCTTCGCGGATTCAAAACCCTCTTCGAGTTTTCCCTTCCACTCGTCAATCATCTCGCCGTTCGCGGCCACCCATTCCTGGACGTCGGCGACAATCGAATCCCAGATTTCGCCGAGCTCGTCTCTCCACTCCTGCACCTTCTCGGAGACCCCTGTGAGCTCGAAGCCGCGGGAAAAGTCGTCCGCGAAGGTCTCCACAGCCGGGATGACCGTCCCGCCGAGAAAGTCGACGACGTTCGTCTCCAGCGACCGCTTGAAGGACGTGAGCTTGTTTTCTGCGGTGTCGTGCAGGGTGTCGCCGGCCTTCTGTGCGGCCCCGCCGACGTCGCCCAGCTTCGCGACCGCGGCTGACGGGTCCAGCGCGAACAAGGCCTGACCAAGATCTTCCGCTTTCGTGCCGAACAGCTCGACCGCGACCGCGTTCCGCTTGGCCGGATCCTCGATGTTGCGGAGCTTGTCGAGCACCAGATCGAAGGCTTTCGCCGCGGTCGGCCCGCCCTTGGCGAACTTGCCGACCATCTCGTCAGCGTCCAGCCCCAAGGATTTGAAGCCGCCGCGGACCCGGTCGCCGCCCTGAACGGCCTCGATCGTGAATTCTTTGATCGCGTCGGCGACGACGTCGGCGTCCCGCGCCCCGGCCTGGAGGCCTTGGACGATGAGGCCCATGGCCTGCTGCCCGGACAGGCCCAGGGTTCGGAACTGGGTGGAGTACTCGCTGTAGGTGTCGAGGAGGTCTTCGGCTTCGTTGCCGCCGAGCTGGGCGCCGCGGACGAGGATGTCGAACGCTTCGTCGGCGCTGCTGGCCAGGTCGGTTTTGAGGATCTTCGCGATGGAGCGGGTGACCTTGGAGACGTCCTCATCCAGGATCGTCGCCGTGTCCAGCGCTCTTTTGGACATGCTGCCGAGTGCCTCATCGCTGGCCTCTCGGATGCCGTCGACGTTCTGCACCAGGCCACGGATCGCCTCGGTGACGTCGCCGAGGCCTTCGCCGTACCCGTCGGCGTAAACGGATCCGGCGACCTTGCCGAGCCGCCCCATCTCCGCCTCGGACGCGCCGATCTGCGCGCCGAGCTTCGCGACGAGGGATTCCTTCTCCAGGGCTCCTTGGATGCCCGACACAAGCGCCGCACCGATCGCGGCCCCGGCCGCCAGGGCGAGCCCGATGCCGGCACTCTTCAGCCCGGACATGAGGGTGTCGCCGACGCCGGACATGCGGCCGCGGCCCTCGGACTCGACGCCGTCGCCGAAGGAATCACCCGCGTCCTCGCCCGCGTCGCGCGCTACCCGCTCAGCGTCACGCACCCCGGCGCGCAGGCCGTCGACGAGCTCGTCACCCGCGCGCTTCCCGGACTGCTGGGCGTCGTCGTCGAGCCGGTCGAACGCCTCGTCGATCGTCGCCTCCAGCTCGGCGGCGAACCGGTCGGCCTCGGCCAGCATTTCGTCCAGCCCGGCGTCGAGTTCGCGCTCCAGCCGGTCGAGGTCCCGGATCGCTTCGGTGGGATCGAGGCCGTCGCTGATGGACTTCTCGATCTCCGCGAGGCTCTTGACGACCGAAGACTCCATCGACGCCATCGAGGAGGAGGTCTTCGACTGCAGCTGGGACATGTCCCGGCCCGCACCTGCCAGCCCCGCCGCGAAGCCCTTGTCCTCCAGGTCGATGAAACCGACCAGCTCGCCAATGGTGAGAGACACGAGAGGTCACCTGCCTCTCACCATGTGTCGATCGCGGCCTCAGCCTGCTCGGAGGTCAGTTCGGGGACGTAGTTCGCGACCGCGAGCCGGTACACGGAATCGCGGGACAGGCCGACCAGGAGGACGGTGAACTGCCGGTGGTTCAGGTCCGCGATCTCGCCTGGCGTGAGCCGGTATTCGCGGCGGAAGTCCGCTTCGATCGCCCACCAGAACCGGCGGACTTGCTGCTCGTGGGCGTCGAGTCCGGCTTCGCTTTTCCCTGGTTCTGCTCCCGGACGATGTCGTACGCCTCACGGAAACTGAATGGCTTGCCGCGGCCGTGGGCGATGCCCCACATGAGCACGACGCGGAACTCCAGCTGCGTCATCCCGGCGTTGATCCACTGCTCCAGGACGTCGTCGCCGAACAGGTCCGCCACCAGGGTCTTGACGCTTTCGCCCGTGCTGGAGCCGGAGAGCTGCTCCAGGCGGCGGTCGAAGCGCAGAGGCAGGTCGTGGGGGATGGCGACGGTGACACCGCGAATGACCTCGGTGGCCTGCTCGCCGCGCTCGGTGGCTTCCTCGGCCTGGATTTCCGACCAGAAGGAGTCCCAGGACTGAGTTTCCTCGTCGTCGATGTAGCCGAGGGCTCGCTCTTGGTCGAAGCCAGCGTCGTTCAGGTCGTCGTGGTCGATCGGCTCGGAGATCGTCACGTCAGCTCACCGCCACCAGAGTGGTCTTACCGCACTTACGGATCGTCGCACCCCACGCCGACTTGACGTTGGTGTCGCCGCCCGTCCCGGTGAGACGTACGGTGCAGTTCCACACCTTCCAGTTCGTGTGCGTCGGGTACCGGAACCGGATCTTGCCGACGCTGTCGGAGCCCAACGCGTCCTCGCCGGCCAGCGCTTCGATGCGGGCCCGGCCGACCGGAACCGCGCCGGTCGCGTCGTCCTCCATCTCGTCGCCAACGAGGGTGAGGGACGATCCGCGCTGCATCACCTCCTCCTCGTAGGCGCCCTCGCTGTCGAAGTCGGTCGTCTCAGCGACCGCCTCGTTCTCGCCGGGGTTGCGGGTCGCGTTCTTGAGGTTCTCGATGCGGTGCCACGTGGTGTCGTCATCGTCGAGCACCTCGACGATGAGGTCCCGGGCGTTGACCTTCGCCTGAGCCATACTGTTCAGCTCCTGTTCGTGCTGGTCCGGCGCACTTCGGCGCGGAGGTTGACGGTGAACTCCGGGCGACCGTTCTGGTCGACGCCGATGAAGATGGGGCCTGCCTGGTTGCCGACCATGAGCTGTAGCCACGTGCCGTCAGCCAGGTAGCGGCGGCCGAGACCGTTGAATGCGGTGTAGACGTCTTCGGCTTTGCGCTCGGCGACGCGGACGTCGGTCGCGGGCCCGCGCGCCCGCACCTGGATGCTGGGCTCGTCGTAGTCGTCGCCCAGGGACGATTCGGGGCCGCCGTAGCGGGCGACCACCAGGCAGGTATCCGGAGCGGTCGGCATCTTCGTGAGGAAGATGCTGCCCGGGTAGGTGCCGAGGCCAAGGTCTGCGGCGAGCTGCGCGAACTCTTCCAGGAGCGTCACCGGAGGGACCGCCGGATCTCCGCGGCGATGAGATCGCGCATCGTGCTCTGCTCGGAGTTCATCGGATCTTCGAGGTATTTCGCCTTGCGGCCGTCGTCGTGCTGCCAGGTCAGCTCTTCGTGCTGGCGAACCGCATATGGAGTGTCGAAGGAGACGGCCGCGCGCAACTCCCCTTCGTCCACGCTCGCAGCGCCCGGGCGCTCGTCCGGGTCTCCAGAGCGCTCCAAGGTGCCTTCTTCATGTGGCACCTGCTCACGGGATACCTGTAGGAGGTGCTCGACAGCGACCTGGAGCCCCTTGACTGCGCCCTCACGCTCGGACTTCAGGATCTTGCCGAGGTTCATCTTCAGCTCGGCGCGCTGCGGCATGAGCACCTCCTCACTGGAGTGCGACTTCGAGATGGTCGGGGACCGGAAGGCCGCCGCCGTCCCGCCGGGACGAAGCCAGGACGGTGGTGGTGCGGCCGTTGACGGTGACCCGGGAGTCGACGGGGCACACGGTGTCGAGCGGCGCGTAGAACGTGCTCTCAGAGACGACCTCCGCGCCGGTCGCGGCCCGGACGAGGCGCCGCTTGTCGTCGACGAAGCAGCGGACAGGGACCTGCTCGCCGTACTCCATGCCGAACGGGCCCTCACCTTGCGCGGGCTCGACGAGCACGGTGTGGACGAGCAGCTCGTCGGGGAGCGCGCTCACGGGCACCTCGCCGGATACGTTCGGGGGGCCTGGCCGAGCAGCCCAGCCTCCTCCAGGACCATGCGGGCTTGGGGGGCGAGGCGGTCGGCGGCCGAGCCTCCACCGGCCGCCCCGCCGCTGGTGGCCCCACGACCCAGCCGGACAGAGCCGATCTGCACGTCCTGGTAGACGGGGGCGGCCCCGGTGCCGTCCTCCGTGCCGGAGGTGACCCAGGCGGCGACCTGCTCGATGGTGGCCTCCCTGAAGGCGGTCAGGATCTTCGGGTCGGTGGCGATGTCGTTCTCGTCGACGTCGTACTGGGCGGTGATGGTGGCCCGGTTAACGAGCCGAGACGCCCGGGTGAGCCGGAGCCCGATGTCCGCAGGCGGGGACTCCCCGGTGTAGTCCTCATACTCCTCGGCGGTTGCGTGCGCCATCGCCCCTCCTCACCGTCCGTTGGTACGCGGGCAGGTAGCCGGCTCCCCTCCAGTGCCAGCCGCCTGCCCGCGCGATCAGAGGTCGAGCGCCGCGACCATGATGTTCGTTGGCGTGGTTCCCGAGTAGTTGAAGTGCACGGATCCGTCGGACTGCCGGTACTCCTGGCCCAGCTCCGGGCTGAGCCAGGACTTGCCGGCGCCGATGGTGAACGTCGCGTCGCCGATCGAGAGAGCCTGAGCGCCGACCGTGCCCGGGGTCGGGATCGTGACGGTGAGGGATGCGTCGTCGCCGTTCGCGACGTACAGGCGACGGCCCTTCCGCCACGGGAAGCTGTTGCCGTCGGTGAGTTCGGCGGCGGTGTCGATGTCCTGGAGGAGGACGCCGGTGCCGCCGAGCGGGGCGGGGGTGAGAGCAGCACGCGCCATAGGTCAGCTCAGCTCACGATCGCGAGCGGGCACTTCGCCACGCCCGTCTGAGAGCCGGTCGTGGCCGGGAACACACCGTCCAGGCCCGACCCGAAGGTGAAGCCGAGCGCCTTGCCGCCCGCCGCCGCGGACGCGGTGACGATCGGCGCGCACCCGATCAGGGTGTTCACCGTCGTGGTCGCGGTCGTGGTGGTGGCGACGATGTACCAGCCGTCCTTCGGGATGGTCACCGGCGACGAGAGGGGCAGCTTCTTCGCGGTGTTGGCCGCCCAGGCCGCGGTCAGCTGGTCGGCGGTCTGCGCGAGCAGCTTGCCGTCCGGGTCGTACAGGGCGTGCGCCCGGTGCGTCGGCGTGTTCTCCGCCGTGTTCCCGGCGACGAACGCCAGGTTGGTGACGACGTCGCCCTTGCGGAGCCAGACGCGGGTGCCGATCGCGACCCCGGAAGCGGTGGCGGCCAAGTCGCTCGTGCAGGCCCAGGCGGGGATGTTGCTCCTCACGAACGCGCTCTGGTCGGTGCCGGGGAGGGCGTTGAACGGGGCGTCGAGTGCGGCGGCGTCGGCCAGGACGCCCTCGTAGTAGCGGCCGAGCACAGTCACGATTGATCGCCTTCCTTCTTGGTGTTGTCGCCCTGCTTCTGCTCGGACTCCTTGGCGGGGGTCTGCTGCTTGGCCGGGGTGCGTCGCTTCGGCTTCTCCTCCGGCTCGGGCAGTGGCCGGCCGAGCTCGTCGGTCTCGGTCACGGTGTAGCCGGGCCGCCGCTGCGCGAACAGCACCGCGCTGCGGCCGACCTGGACGCCGTTCTCGTCGGCCAGGCATTCCCCGTCGGTGCGGGTGTCGTCGAACGACACCCGGGCCACGCCGTCGGCGAACGCGACGGCGCCGACCTTGCCGGTGAAGTCCGCGCGCGGGGACCGGATCTCGAAATACCTCATGGTCATCTGCCCGTCTCCCTACTTGACCTTGATGTTCCGGAACACGCCGCAGCTCCTGGCGTGCTTGAGGACGAGGGTCGCCGGACCCATCTCCAGCTCACCGGTCTTCACCGCGCCGCTGGTGGTCCAGTCCGGGTCCCAGGTCTGCATGAGCGGCTTTCCGGCCACGCTGGCCCCGTGCAGGGCGTCGAGCCCGAAACGCACCGCGTACAGGTCGGTCAAGTTCGTGATGTTGCTGCCGCCGCCCGCGCCGTCCGGGTCCCGCGTCTCCACCGGGATCACGTAGTCGTTACCGCCGAAGTCGTTGTTCTTCGTGCCCAGGTCGACCAGGACGGCGTTGCCGTACATCTCGATGGTGCGGCCGAGCTGGTCGGACTGCTTGGTATAGAGGCCGGCCCGCTTGGCGATGGCCTTGATGCGGGTGAGGATCAGCCGGTTACCGAGCAGCGCGGACGGCTGGTCGTCCAGCAGCGACAGGAACTCGTCGAGCTGGTCGCTGACGGTGATGGACTTCTCGGCGGTGTCCACGGTGGCCGCGGACCAGTCGGTGTAGTACGTGCTCGTGTTCGGGAAGAACTCCGTCACGCTGCCGGTGAGGGCGACGTCGAGGCCGTCGAAGCCGAGCACGTTGCTGGCGTGGTCGCCGTTGACGAGCTGGTCGGCGAACGTGGTCCGCGCACCCTTGATCAGCTCCGAGGTCTGGAACGCCATCTCGTTGGTGCGGGCCTGGCCCAGGTGGGCGAGCGCGCGGTCCAGGTTGTACGCGCCGCCGAAGGGGTAGAGCGAGCTGGTGATCTGCTCGCGCTTCGCCTCGGACGGGGTGTACTCGGTGTTGTACGCGCGGAACTGGCCACCGCGGGTCTGGGTGAGGCGGCTGTAGGTGTAGGTGAGCGTGCCACCACCCGTGGGGTTCGCGGTGTCGTCGAACGGGATCTGGTCAAGGAGCCACGACGTGCGCCGGGTCTCGTCGATCACCGCGTAATCGACGTCCGACGCGGCGTTACGCATGGCGTCCGCGAGGGTGATGGTCATTGCTCACTCTCCGTACTGGTTAGGTTTGTTTGCGGGCGAATGCCTCGTGGATGCTGGCCGGGCGGCCCTGCGGGGTGCCGCCGGAGCCGGTGAAGTCGCCGCCGGACTGTCCAGGCGGAGCCTTCGCGGCGGCGATCTTGGCGAGTCGGGTGACGGCCTTCTTGATGGCGTCCTCGTCGACCTCGCCCTTGTCGTCCACGAACTTCGCCGTGTCGATGAGCTCCAGGGCGTCGCCGAGGTCGAGTCCCTTCGCGGCGATCGCGGCTTTGAACTCGGCCCTGGCCAGGCGTTTAGCGGCCGCGATGGTCGCGGTGCTCTCGCCTTCCTTGCGGGCCTTCTCGATGGCCTTTTCCTGCTCGGACATGCTGGCGGCCTTGTATTTCTCCAGCTGCTCGGCAGCGGTGGAGTTGTCCTTGGCGCGCTTCTCCCACTTGCGGGCCTCGGCCTTCCAATCCGTTTCCGTCTCCTGTGCAGGAGGTGCGGCCGGGTCGGTCGGGGTGCCTTCAGCGGTGGGGGTGATCTCCGGGGCGTTCTCGGATCCGCCGGCCTGGATGCGGATGGGGCCGCGTCGGGTCCAGCCGATGATGGCGCCGGGGGTGATCGAGATGTGCTGCATGGTGTCTCCCGTGCGGGATTGGGGTGGCCTGTGCAGGCCTTTTCGGGCGTCCATCCCGGCGATGCGGGAGGAAGTGTCGTGGTTGCGTCGTATGGTGCGCGGATGCACCCTCCACAGCAGCCCCAGCAGGGGCCGTACGGTCAGCCGACCCGGCAGTACACGCAGCCAGTCGGCCCGCCGCCGGGATGGAGGCCGCCGCCTCCGGGCCCGCCGCCGCAGAACTGGCAGGGACCGCCGCCTCCTGGGTGGCGGCCGCCGATGGGCCCGCCCCCGCCTCAGCCTCCGCGAAACGGCCGGCGGATCCTCGCCGTGCTCGGCGGGATCCTCGGAGCGTTCGCCATGATGGTCGCCTTGTCCATGCTGATGCGCGGAGTATCAGGGACGACGACGGCCACGCCGTCAGCGAGCTCCGCGGTACGGTCCGCCGAGCCCAGCCGGGAAGCCGAGCCAGAGGAGAAGCCGAGCGCGAAGCCGACCTCAACAGGGTTGACGCGTGCGGACCGGGAGGCGCTGTTCGTGGCCACCGTGAAGCAGCAGGACGCGCTGAGGAACGCCGACAGCGCGAAGCTGGTGAAGCTGGGCCGGTCGATGTGCAAGGCGCTGGACGACGGCCACAGCCTCACCACCGTCGCAACGTCTGGGGTGGAGGCGTTCGGGCTGGAGACGTCCGCGTACGTGGCGGGCGCGGCCATCGTGGGCCTGTGCCCCCGGCATCGGACGAAGATCCCCAACTAGATAGATCAGCTCTCTTGGCTGTTGAGCCAAGCGTCCCAAGCCGCGTACTCGGGATCGTCCGGACCGATGGTCACCATGCCGTCGCCGACGATCCCTCCAGGCCCTTCGGCGCGGCGGGGGATGGTGATGGTGCCATCGGCGTTGCGGGTAGCATCCATCAGCTGTCCTCCTTGGCGAGCAGGTTATCGAAGTACGCAGACAACCGACCGCCCACTTCGACCCTTTTCCGGCTTGGAAGGCCCATAGCCAGGCCGATCTCCATGTCTCGCATCGCGGGAGATTTGTCTCGATGCATGGTCCACGCAGCGAAGGCCTCAGCCCACATCTCCTGTCGGCCCGCTTCACCGGCCTGCGCGTAGTACGGGCTGACACCATGAGAGACCGCGTCAGCGTGCAGGGAGCGCCACTCCGGACTGGAAGCAGCACGGCCTAGTGCGTGATCTAGCGCGTGGCCCGTCTCGTGCAAACAGACCGAGGTCGACCCGTGTCCGTGGCCGCTCCCGACCATGACGCGCCGCGACTTCGGATCGTACGCGCCTGTGACTGCGTCCCAGGTTTTCCCCGGAGCCCAGCCGCGCGGTTGCACTCCACGTAGTTCCGGCATGAAGTCGGGGATGGCGCCGTCGCCGAGGTCTATGCCGCGCACATGCTGGGCGAGCGTGTCGTGGAAAGCGTCGGGGATCTTGGTGAAATCCTCAGCGTGCTTCGGTCCGGCCTGGGAGCCTTTCTGGATTCTCAGCCGGTTGCCGTACAGGTCTTCCAGCGTTTTCACCTTTGCTGCCGTGGCAGCTGCTGCGGCAGCCTTTTCGGATGCCTTCGAGGCCTCGGCGCCGTGCACGGCACGGACGTCCACCGAGGACACATCCCGCTCCTGGCCGTTCACGTTCACCCGGATCGCGCCGTACTTGCCCTTGCCGACGACCTTGCCGGGCTTACCTGAGACGGTGACCTCGTCACCTTCGCGGAGCACGGCGTTGCGGGCGTCTACACCGACTTTCTTGCCGGGCTTCGCTGCGGCCGAGAGCTTCTTCTTGGCGGCCTTCTCAGCCGTGGCAGCTTCTGCTTTCTTCTTGGCCTCTTGAGCGAGCCGTTCGGCTTCGGCCTGCTCGGCAGCTTCCCGCGCGGCCGCCTCCTGGGCGAGCCGCTCGGCCTCGGCCCGCTCGGCGGCCTCCCGGGCGGCTTTCTCGGCTGCCGCCTTGTCGGCCTTGGCCTTCGCCGCGGCGGCCTTCTTCGCCGGATCCACAGCGGGTTTCTTCGCCTTGGGGGCGTCGTCCGAGGGTGCGGGCGGGGTGAGGTCGCCGACGGGTCCGCCCTTCGGACCTCCGCTGCCCGGGTGGTTGCCGGCGCCGATCTGCTCCCTATATGGCAGCCTCTTCAGCTTGGGGTGCTTGGCGAGGTGGTCGCGGAGTGCGGCCTGAGCGGCTCGGACGTCCGCGTTCGCGGCCTTCTTCGCCTCGGGGGTGAGCGCGCCGAGCTCCTGCTCCTTCGCGGCGCGGATCTTCCGCTCCAGGGCGCGCTGCTTCTGCCTCGCGACGTCGCCCTCGGGGTCGGCGGTGGCTTCCTTGAGCTTCGTGATCCCGGGCAGGTAGGCGCTCGCGCTGTGGCGGCAGTTCGGGTGGAATAGGCCCTTCGCCCTGGCGCCGTCCAACGTGTCGAGGACGTCGACGGTGACGAGCTCCCCGTCGCGGGTGCTGTGCTCGACCCGGATCTTGCCGATGGGGCCGGAGTCGCGGCGCAGCACCTTGCTCTCGTACGGCCTGCAGACCTTGCACTCCTGCGAGTTGTCGGAGATGTAGACCAGGTCGAGGCCGATCGAGGCGAGGCGGTCCATCTGGCCCTGCACCGCGGCGCGCGCCACGTTGGTTCGGCCGATCATCTCCGCGTAGGAGGAGAGCCTCCACCGGCGTCCGGCCGTGTCCGTGAAGCTCGTGATGCCCTGGTCCATGAGCCGCTGCCACGCCGCCTGAGACGCCTGCCGCCGGGTCGCCGTACCGGTCGCGATGCGCGCGGCCGTGGCTGCCTGAACGGCCCGGTACGCGTCTTCGGGGGCTCGGAGGATGTTGCCTTCCACGCGGCCCAGGTCGCGGTGCAGCGCCTGGGCGAGGTTCTCCATGAGCGCGGCGTTCGGCACCTGCTCCATCGCCGTCTTCGCCTGGAGCTTCGTGAGGGCGTCGGTCGGGATCGAGGTGAGCGCCGAGGCGGTGCCGGATCGGTACGCCATGCGGATGGCCTCCCGCACCGCCGCGGACTTGGTCTTCGCGAGGCGCTGCTGCACAGCGACCGCGGCCGCGCGCAGGCGTCGGATTGCGTCGAGCTTCACCTCGGCCGTCGGCGCGGGCAGGTCCTTCTTGAGCTCGTCAGCAATGACCTTGACCAGCGAGGATTCGACTTCGCGGTAGAGGTCGGCGACGGTGCCGGCGATCTGGTCGAGGAGGTCCTGGTCCACAGCCACGGCGGGGACCTCCTCGCCGAACTATCAACTCAGAGTTGATAGTTGCCCTACTCCTCGGGTGGCCCGTCGTCCTGCTCGGCGTCCGGATCCTCGTCACCAGACCCGGTCATCTCGCCGGGCAGCGCGAACGGGTCCATCACCTGCTTCGGCCGGGCTTCCGCGATCCGATCCACCTCTTCCAGGACTGCGGGCTCATCCCAGTCCGGATGCAGCATCCGAACCGCGACCTCATCCGACACAGCCTCCGCGCGCCGCATGAGCTCCACGGTGGTGGCCAGCGCCTGAATGTCCGCCGAGACGCTGTCGCCGAAGACAACAGTAGGCCGCTCCGGCACGACCCCGGAGGAGAACAGCGTGGCCTCCAGGAGGAGAAGCATCTCGACCGCGTCCGCGAGCTCCGGCCCCGTGTAGACCGCTTTCCGGCCGCGGGTGATCAGACTCCGGCGTTCCTTCGCGGCCACCTCGGTTGCGGTCATGGCGACGTCGCCGCCCAGGCCGAACGACTGCGCGGAGTAGCCGGTGCTGCGGAGGATCGCGGCGAGCAGCTCGGCCGCGGTGTCGCGATGGTCGGCCGTCCTGATGTCGAACTGGTTGGCCGAGATTTCCATGCGGTCATCGCCGCCGAGCACCGACATGGGCTCGTACAGCTCACGCTCGTAGTCGAAGGAGGCGCCGCGGCCAGGACCGTTGCCCTGCAGATAGGAGGACGGCACGATCAAGCGCGCTTTGGCCAACCTGACGTCACGCATCCACGACGTGTAGACCTCGTCGAGGGCGTCCATGAGGCCGAGCACCCCGGCCAGGTCGCTCCGGCCGAGATTGGCGCCGGCCGGGACGTTCCTCCACTCCCGGTTCGGCTTCATGTTGGGCACGTAGACCGCGGTCAGCTTGTCGATGCGCGTCTCGACGACCGGTTTCAGCCCGGAGGTTTCCGGGTGCGCGGTGAGCGCCATGGGTTGGCCGAGGGTGCCGGACTCGCCCTTGTACAGGCCGTGCAGGATGCGGCCGGGCTCATGGCGTTCCAGGTGGCGCAGGAACGTGTGGTTGTCGTCCTGTTCGACGATGCGCCAGAAGGTGACCGCGCTGAGCTTGCCCCACCGGAACTCCGGGACGGCTGCGTCCGCGTGGACAACCGCGAGCCACGGTTTCTTGGTGGCGGCCTGGTCCCAGACGGCGCGCAGGTAGTAGCCGCCCAGGGCCGCCCCGACTTCGGCCCCTTCGAGGAGGGTGGCCTGGAGGCCGGTCTCGACGAGCTCCTCGATCCGCTCTTGGGTGCCCGTGTTCTCCACGGTGATGGAGGGTGGTTCGCTGAACAGGAGGTCGCTGGACATGGCGCAGATGTCAGAGGCGACGCCCACGTGGAGTTTCGTGTTCTTCTCGCCCTGCGGGGTGGGGGCGCCCCAGAACATGCGGGCGAGGGTGCCGACCACGCCGCCCCGGTAGGTGCTGGGCCGGTTGGCGGGGCGGGTGCCGGTGTGTCCTTCGTAGATGCGGGCGAGGTCGTCGGGGTTGCCGACGTACCACGCGTTGTGGACGGCGTACTCCTGGTAGATGGGGGTGAGGTGGTGGGGCGGCCAGGTGCCGCCGCTCGGCAGCGGCATGAGGTCGTCCTCTCAGGGGGCGGGTGGGGTCCAGCCGAGTGCGATCAGGGCATCGGTCACCCGCTCGGCGGTGGTGGGGATGTGCTCGCCGTCTGCGGTTTCGGTCTCGCGCACCCTTAGGTCGAGGGTGAGACGGCCAATGCCAGTGCTCCGGTCGATGTTGCTCCTGGCCGCTTCGATGCGCAGAACCTCAAAGCCATCGATCTCGATGTGACCCGGGAAGCCGGACATCAGCGGTTCCACACCTTGTCGTTGGCGTCGTGCAGGCGTTGCCACAACTCCCGCTTCCCCGCTTCGTTGGCCTCGGCCCAGTCCTCGCGCATCCGGTCGACGGCGTGGACAAGGGTGCGTACCTCGGCGGGCAGCCCGGCGATCTCAGCAGGCTCACCCGGCGCGGGGTCGATGGTCTTGGGGGCGTGGGCGAGCGCGGTGTGAAGCCGCGTCCAGGCGTCAGCTACCTGCACAAAGCCGGACACCGTCTCGGGTTTGTCGGCCCATGCGGTGGCCTGCTTGAGGACGTGGGCGGCCTGCTCGGCAGCCTGCTCCGGAGTCATCACACACGCTCCGGCCAGTGCCAGGTGCCGCCCCGAGGCGACGCCTCCATCCACCCGCACGCGCAATAGCGGTGCGGACTGCCATGCGACTCGGAGTTGGGGCAGTCGGGGGAGCCGGGAGTCTCCGCGCCGTCGTGGTGCTCGCAGCCCTCGTGGAAGAACAGGCCGGTGGGGTTGATTACCGCGAGGTCCGCGATCCACGTGTCGGTGTTCTCGCCGTCGGCGGGGTTGACGAGCTGGCCCTGCACGGCGGTGACGATCGCGGCGCGGCACTGCGAGGTGAACGCCTGCGTACCGTCAGGCCGGGGCGGGGTGCCGTGGCTGACGTAGTGGACGATGCGACCAACGCTCGGAATCTGACTCACGGATCTCTCCTGAGGGGGTAGGTAGATCATCTTTTGCAACTACCGGGAATGACTATTCCCACAAGTTACCGACTAGTAGAGCAGTGCTCAGGCCGCCAGAAGGACAGGCTCAGCGAGCCGGTACCTCCACATCGAACGCGTCGTGTGGATCGCATACCGGCCACCGTCCAACGAGTGGTCGGCCGTCTTGATCGGGGCGTCGATCCCTTCCTTCTCCGCCTTCTCGTCATCCCACGAGTAGCCGGGAACCTCCTCGATCCACCCCGCACACGAGCGGTGGACCCTGAGGCGGTCGGTGGCCAGCAGCGAGGCGACGGTGCGGATCCCCGGGAGGACCTCATTGTCGCCGAGCGTCGATGTCACGCCGTCCTGGTGGAGCTGCACGCGGAACGACGCGGCCGAGGGGTCGACGACGACGTACTGGGGGCGCGCGTGGCCGCCGCCGTCTAGCCAGGTCCGCAGCCGCGCGGAGTACTCGACGTCCGTGAGCGAGCGCCTGTTCAGCTTGGAGTCGTACCGGTACTCGCGGGTCAGGTACAGGCGGCCATCGGCGCCCAGTCCGAGCATCAGGGCAGCGAACGGGTTCGTGGTCCCGTAGTCGACACCGGCGGCGATCCACTGCTCGATGGGAGGCAGGGCGTCGACGACGTGCCGGGCTTCGTCCCACGCGTCGAAGACGGCGCCCTCGGCGAGGCACCATTCGCCCTTGATGAAGCGGCGGTACCAGAGGCCGACGTACTCCTGCTTCAAGGAGGCGACGTAGGCCGGGTCGAGGGCGGGGTTGTCGTCGAGGGTGAAATGCCAGTGGCGCAGGTCGAGCTCGCCCGCGCGCAGGATGAACTTCTTCCGCACCCAGTGCGAGGGGCCGTCGGGGTTCGTGGTGCCGAACAGCTTGGCCCCGGGCACGGACAGGCGGGCGAGCAGCTGCGCGAAGAACGCCTCGGGGAGCAGGGTGAGCTCGTCGACGTAGGCGCCGGCCGCGGTGAGGCCTCGGAGGCGTCCTTCGGCGCGGGCGTCGTTGGCGGTGATGACCTCGATCTGGCGGCCGAGGATCGTGGCCGTGGAGGCGCCGCGGGTGTAGTGGACGTGCTGGGCGACGTCGCCGAACAGGGCGGGGTCTTGGAGGGGGCCGAGGATGTTGCGGCCCACGGTGTCGAGGGTCTTGCCGGACACGACGAGGGCGCCGCCGCGCGGGGCCTGGGCGACGTACATGAGCCAGCGCAGCAGGGACGAGATGGTCTTGCCGGATCGGACGGCGCCGGACCAGATGTTGATGCGCGCCGTGCTGTGAGCGATCGAGCGTTCCTGGAGGTCACTCAGCCGGGGTGGCACCGTGGCGCTCCTGCATGTCGGCGAACATCGCGCCGAGGAGACTCGCGGCCTGCTCGGCTCCGGTTCCGGAATCGTGCTTCTCGATGACGAGGTGCTTGTCGATCGCCACGGCCGCGGCCGTCATCAGGTTCCGTAGATCCGACACCGGCGGCCGGGGGAGGCGCTTCTCGTTGTAGGTGTTGTCCTTGCCGCCGAAGTTGAACGCGACGTGCTCGGCGTCCATCTGGTCGAGGAACTCGTTGGCCTTCACCAGCAGACGGCGCGACGTCGACGCGCGCAACGCGGCGTTGTCGGCCTTCTTCGCCTCAGTCGCGTTCTTCGTGACTGACCGGTCGAAGGCGATCCCAGCTTCTTGGGCGATCTTCGTGACGGTGCCTGCTCCGACGCCGTGCGCGCGGGCGATCTCGTTGCGCTTCCCGCCGGCCTTGATGGCGTCGAGGATCGCGGCGCGCTTCTCATCGGACAAGGGTGCAGGCACACGCGCTCACCCCCTGGCCGATACCGTGACGCGAATGATGGTGGAGAAATCCGGCCGACCGGCCTACCTGCAGATCGTCGACGAGTTGCGCGGACAGATCCGTGCCGGTGAGCTGCCGCCTGGTGCCGCGTTGCCGTCGATCGCCCAGCTGTGCGAGCGCTTCGGAGTCTCGGCGAGCGTGGTGAAGGCCGCGATCAGCGTGCTGCGCACCGAGGGCGTGGTGATCGGCCAGCAGGGCAAGGGTGTGTTCGTCCATCAGGTGCCCGCGGATGGGCCAACCGGGGTTGCGGAGGAGCTGGCAGCGCTTCGCCAGGAGCTCGCCGAGGTTCGGAGGCGGCTCGCGGCTCTGGAGGCTGCGGTACGCCCGGAGAAATGACGAAGGCCCCGCAGGTGTTCGCGGGGCCGTATGCGCGCATGCTTCGCGCGCCTCGATCATGGGGCCTGTGGATAACCCGTGTCAAGCCAGGTCATGACGCCTTCTTCGCGCGCTTGATATCGGCGGCCTGGACCAGCTTCGCGAGCCGAGGCCAGTCTGGCAGGGGCCACACGGGCTGTCCGCCCCACCAGGTGCCGACCTCCTTCGCGGGCGGCTCACACACCCCGTGGCACACGATCGCGACCTGGCCGCCTGGGAGCTCCTGTACACGCCATACGCCGGTCTCGGCGCACCAGGGGCAGGTGACCGCGAGGGTCTGCCCGTCGTAGACCATGCAGAGGCTCTGAGCGATCTTGGCGACCATTCGGCGGGTGATCGGTTCGGCCCAGCGGGCGAGCCAGTCGTCTGCCAAGGTCATGTGCGCTGCGGCGTAGGCGAGGTACGGCCAGGCGTCCAGCGTGCTGAGGTCCGGCGGCGGCAGGACGGGGATCCCGACATGTTCGGCGACGCGGGCGGCGAGGTCGTCGGCGTCGACGAGGATGTCGAGCGCGGCCTGGAGCACGGTGACGTCGACGGGGGCCGGCGCCTCGGCGAGCGCGTTGTGGCTGCGGAGCGCCCAGTCGATGCGCGCGTCCCAGTCCCGCTTCAGCTTGGCCTCGGGCGAGAGCTGAGGTTGCCGCCATGGGCGTTTGGTCGCCATGGGGAGACGGGCCTCGACGAGGTCGGGCCAGTACGCCATGCACCATTCGAGGTCTGCCACCACTTCGTTTTTCAATGCGGTCTCCTCAGAATGGTGGCTGGTCGGGGATTGGGGCGCCGGACGGAATGATGAGGGCGATTGGCTTTTGTCGCACCTGGGGGAAATGGGGGCCGGGTGGGCATCGGTGGGTGGCGACGACGGACCATTTCCGCCCGGCCTGGATTCGGAATGAGCACCGGTGGTGGAGGAACGGTTTCTTCGGGAGGCCGAGGGGTTGGACGTCGAAGGTGAGGCGGCCGTCGAGGATCGCGGCGAGCTCCTCCTTAAGGTCGAGGGGGGCGACGTCGGTTCGGACACGAACGCCGTCGCTCGTGGCGTCGAGGATCTGCGCTCCGCAGGTGCGGCAGCGGTCGAGGACGGCCGGGATGTCGATCATGGGGACACCGCCGAATGACGGTTGTGACAGATGACAGTTTTTCTCCGGTTCCACCGTTGATGCGCGCACGTATGCGCGCGCACGCACACGCGTAAGGGGGGAATGGGAGAAAATCTGTCATCTGTCAGGACCATGATCGCTTGTGGAGAGTTTTCCCAGCTCATCCCAGCTTTTCGGGGTGATGACGGATGTGTCACCGATCTGTCATCGGCGATCTTGGTTACCATCCTGGCCCGCCGATCTTGTCCGACTCCCATTCGGGCTTATCGGATGAATCGCTCTCGGGGGTGGTTGTCGGGTGTGACGGTTGCGTGAAGCCCTGTGACGGATCCGCGGCCCCGGATGACGGATCCTCATCCTCGATCTGGAGGAGTGTGATGCCCGTGTAGAACCGGCTCGCCCCCGTCCGGTCCTCCCCGACACCGTGCTTGCGGACAAGCTCCATGGTGAGTTTCTTCGCCGAGACGGGGGTCTCGCCTTCGGAGAAGCACCACCGCTCGTACGCCTCGCGCAGGGCGGTCTTCTTGATCTGGACGTGGACGCCGCCGCCGAGGTGGCAGGCATCGGCCACGAAGCGGCTGACGGTGTCCTGGTCAGCGGCGTATCCGGCGGTGGCGGCCTTGACCTCTTCGGGCTCCATCAGGCCGTGGGCGGCGTACTCGGCGGCCCCGGCGACGATCCAGGCCAGCAGGGCGGGCCCGTGGTCGCGGGCGAGGATTCCTTGCAGGTCATCGACCATCTTCTCTTCAGGCACCTCGTGCTCGAACGGGATGAGCCGCAACCTTCTCCAGAAGCTCCGGCCGCCCGCCCGGACCGACGGCTGGTGGTTTCCCATCAGCCACAAATGGTGCGTCGGAGTGAACGTGAAATGGTCCTGCCTCATGAATCGTGCGGTCAAAGAATCACCGCCCGTGAGCTGCTTGACTTTCACTTCATCAAAGCGGTCATCGTCCGCGACTTCTGAGCAGACGACCATTCTCATTCCAGCGAGGCGCGCGATTTCTGTTTCGTGTCCGGCGTGGGATTTCGCCATAAGGAAACCTGACGGGGCGGTGGTGGCGTAGTCGCCGAGCACCGCGACGAGGGATTCGAGGAACACGCCTTTGCCGTTGCCTCCGGATCCGACGGCGAAGGGCAGGACGTGGCGGGCGACGGATCCGGTGGCGGAGTAGCCGACGAGGCGTTGCAGGTAGCCGATGAGCTCCTCGTGGCCGCCGAAGGTGTCGGCGAGGAACTCCTGCCAGCGGGAGACGTCGGCGCCGGTGTCGGGGCTGACGGCGGTGACCTTCGTGTGCAGCCGGGACGCGTCGGATGGGCCGAGGGTGCCGGTGCGCAGGTCGACGATCCCGGCGGGGGTGTTGAGCTCCCACGGCTGCGCGTCGAGCTCGTCGAAGGCGACGACGAGGCGCACGTCGGTCTGGGCCTGGGTGAGCATCGCGGTGGTGCCGAGCGCGGACAGCGCCCTCTTCTTGTGGTTGACGGACGGCTTGTCGTCTTCGGGGAGGCCTCGGGCGATCTGCTTGCCGTATTCGCGGACGAGGCCGCCGCCTTGGGGTTGCCATTCCCAGCGGTGGCCGTCCCAGGCGAGCCACCGGCCGCGGTCGGGGCAGTAGCGCACCACGTTGCCGAAGTGGTCGGCGAGGTCGAGCGCCAGGCCGTCGTCGGACTGGGCGTAGGTGCGTTGCTCCACCACGGTCAGGTGCGGGGCGGCTGCGGGGAGCTGGTGGACGGTGGCGAGGGTGCCGTCGACGAGGGGCGGCGGGACGAGTGCGGGGGCGGCGCGGGTGGGTTCGACCCGGTGCCCGTATCCGGCGGCCTGGAGCGCTCGTGCGGCCGCGCTGTGGTCGCCTCCGTGTTCCAGGTGGGCGTAGGCGCCGAACTTGTCGTAGGGCCGCTCAGCTTCGAACTCCGTCGACGTGGTCCACACGTAGAGGTTGTCGGCGTCGTTCTTCCCGGTGGTGGCGGACAGGCCGAGTTTCTTGCCGGGGCGTCGCCAGTAGGTGACTCCGGCCGAGTCGGTGTAGAGCTTCGTCCAGCCGCGGACGGTGAGGATCTCGTCCCACGTCGTCTTGGCGTTGTAGTCGTCGCCCGGTGAGATGCTGCCGTCGTCGAAGGGGGTGGGCTGCGTGAAGAGCAGTGTCCCGGCCGGGGCGGGTGCGGCAGGGGCCGTCGGGGGCTGTGTCGTGCCGGTGGGCATCTGGTCGAACGCCCCGGCGAGGTGGTGGAGGGCGTCGCGCTCTTCCGGGGTGACGGTGGCGATGGTGGCGGGTCCACCGGCCGCGAGGAACCACGCTCCGCCGGTGGGGTGGACGGGGCCGGCCGAGGGGGCGAGCACCACCCAGCCGCCTTCCCCCCGGGTTTCGGCGAGGACCTGGGGGACCTGCTCGCCCCGGGTGACGCGGTCGAGGGTTTCCTGCCGCTTCGCCCGGATGGCCGGGTCGTCTTCGGTGTCGATGCTGGCCTGCTGGTCCGCTTTCCAGGCGGCGAGCTCTTCGGCGGTGGAGGGGCGGCGGGCGAGCTTCGTGTTCCCGGCGACGGGTCCGTCTACTTTGTAAAGGATGTGGATTCCGCCGGACGGGGTCATCTCGAGGTATCCGCTGGTGACTTTGCGCCAGAGGTCGCCGAGTCCGGAGGCGTCGGCGAGCGCGGTGAGCTCTGCGGGGAGGCCTTCGCGGACGGCGCGGCCTTCCAGTTCCAGCATTTCGAGGTTGTCGGAGACGGCTCCGGTGACGACGCCGACGCCGTGGGCGTCTTCGGCGAACCACGCTTCGATGAGCACGGGGTCGGGCCGGGCGTGCTGGTATTGCTTCCAGTTGCCGGCTGGTCGTTTGGTGCCGTCAGCCGCGGCGGGGAGGACGCACAGGCCCGCCTCGTAGAGGTCACGTGCTGCCTGCCGAATCCCGCTGTCGTTCAAGATCTATCGTCCCCGCTGCTGGTGGTGTGGATGGGGGCAGCCCCCTCACGTCGCGTCGCTTCCATCGGCGCGCGTGAGGGGGCTGGAGGGGTGGCCCCGGGCTGCTGCTTCCCCACAGCGGGGCCCGGGGCCGGTCTGGGGCCGGTTACGCGTGGGGTGCGGCCGGGACGGGGGCGGGCGGGGGGACGGTCATGCCGAGCGCCTGCATGGCGGCCATGGCTTCGGCCTGCTGGTTACCGGCGGGCGCCGGAACCGGAATCGGGGCGGCCTGGGGGGCCGGGTAGGCGGCCGGAGCCGGAGAAGGGGCCGGGTACGCGGCCTGCGGGGGGACGGCCTGGGGGAGCGGCGCGACCGGGGCTTGAGCCACCGGCGCCGGGGCGGGGGCGGCGAAGGTGGGCGTGGACTGGAACGGGTTGCCGCCGACGCTGTTCAGGTACTGGGTGGCGAACGCGGCGTCCTGCTCGTTGAACGGCTGCAGGATGTACGGGGCGGACTGGCCGGGCTTCGCGGTGCCCTGGCCGAGGCGGGCCAGGACGGGCTCGCCGCCGATGCTGGTGCGCAGCGACCCGATGAGGGGCTTCTGGAACAGCAGCACCTGCGTCTCCGGCCGGGGCCCCTTGGGGTCGGTGAGGACGACGAGGTCCACGCTGATGGCGTCCGAGGTGCCGAAGGAGGTGACGATCCCCTCGCGGAGCTCACGGACGTAGAAGATGATCAGGTGGCCGATGTGGTCGGCGGCCTTGAAGTCGGAACCGGCGCTGGGCTGCTTGAACATGATGATCCTTTACTTGGTGGAGGTGCCGGGGCACCCCTTGTTGAGATCCGTGGATCCGGGGAGGAAGTAGTCGCAGAAGGTGCAGTAGGACTCGGTGGCGGGGAACAGGCCCCACGCGTCCGGGTTGTTGGGCGGGTCGAGGGCGGACAGTGCGGTGAGCACGTTGTCCATGCGCTCCAGCGCGGCGAGGGCGATGGAGCGGTCGTAGGGCTCGGACCAGACGTGCAGGCCGTCGATCCGGCCGCCCCTCGGGAGGAAGACGATGGCGACGTCGTTGACGACCTCACCCGCGTTTTCCTGGCCGAGGCCGTAGATGTGGCCCTGGGTGCGGTACTGGTCGCCGGGGCCCTGCTTGGCGTACTTCTTCAGCTGGTCGGGGCCGACGACTTTCCAGTCGATGACGGCCCCGGTGCCCCGGTCGAACAGGTCGGAGGATCCGTAGATGTTGCCGCGGATGTGAAGCCGCTTTTCAACCAGGTACCGCTCGGCGCCGAGGCGCCGGTTTTCGGCTTCGTAGACGTCGGCCATCCAGGCGTGGACGGCGGTGCCGATGATGGACGCCCAGGGGTCGCCGCCGGTGTTGATGGGCGGCTGGTCGGTGAGGGTGTAGGCGAGGCGGCGGGTGCAGGGCATGCCGATGCCGGACGGGCCGATGACCTTCTGCAGGGATCGGGGGGCGTTGGCTCCGGCGTGCTTGACGGTGCTGACGACGCTGGTGGCGATGGCTCCGGCGAGGCCGGTGAGCGGGGTGGCTGCCCATCCGGCCGCGGGCTGCGTGAAGGCCGTCACGGCTGGTCCCCGGTGACGAGCTTCTCCAGCTCGCTGTAGTCGGGGCCGGGGCCGACGCCGAGCAGGTAGCGGATCTCGGAGGTGTAGAGGAATCGGCGCTCCGGAGGGTTGTGCTTGTCCTCGCGATCGCACTGCTCCAGGAGGCGCTCGATGCGGGAAGGGTCGATCACTGGTCCCCCAGGATCTTGAAGGGCCTGGCGGGCTTCTTCTCGACGAGGTAGGCGGCGTAGATGGTGGGGTGGTCCTTCTCCAGCGCCTTGCTGTTGAGCTGCGTGCCGGGCTTGGAGGTCTTCCACGAGATCGCGGGCCGCCCGTTGACGGTGGCTTCCTCCCGCTCGCCGAGGTGCTCCTTGAGCTTCTCCTCGGCCTGCTCGCGGATCTCCTTCCATCGCTTCTCGTTGCTGGCGGCCTCGTTGCGGATGCCCAGCCACCCGACCATGGCCGGGGGGAGGTCGGTGGGGATGGGCTCCGGGTCCGGGATGAGCACGTCGAACGGCAGCTGGTCGACGGGCGGGAGAGGCACGGTGAGTCCGCCACCGCCATACATGGGCAGCGCGATCGGGTCCAGGCCGTCCTTCGCCCGGGTCACCGCGACGTAGGTGAGCATCGCCTCAGCCGGGATCAGGTCCCCGTCCTTGTCGTACGGCGGCGCGAAGTCCGCGGCGAGCCGGACCGTCCCCCACTCGCGGCCCTTCGCCTTGTGCGCGGTGGAGATGATGATGGTGGCGTTGTGCTCGTCGACGAGCTGGTCGACGACCTTGATGACGGCGTCGGGCCCGTAGGAGTCGATGAGCTTCACCAGCGTCTTGAGGTCTTGGCCGCCGGCGTCGTGCTCGGCGTAGTCCTTCACCTCCTGCCAGGACGTGAACGCCATCAGCTCGGGGTGCATGGTGCCGCGGCCGGTGCGCAGGTCCCGGCACGCTTCAGCGAGACGGCGGATGTCGTCGCCTCCGCCGACGAGGGCGGGCCGCTGCTGCGCGCCGATGGCGGCGATGATCTGCCCGATGGCGCCCGCGTTGGTGCGGCACAGGACGGCCTGAGGGGCGGGAATCTGCTCCAGCCGGGAGTCTTTGGCCGGGTTGCCGGTCAGGCGCAGGGGCGCGGACAGGAGGTCGAGCCACATGTTGGCCTCGTCCGCGATGCGCTGGCCGAACCGGAACGACTGGGTCAGGGAGAGACGCATCCCGGAGAACGAGGCCATCGCGTCCACCGCGCCACGCCACCCGTAGATGGCCTGGGACTCGTCGCCGACGAGGATCTTCTGCGAGTCCTGGTCGTCGACGATCGCGGCGATGACCGGGTTCGCGTCCTGCGCCTCGTCGAGGAAGATCAGGTCGGCGGGAAGGGTGGGCCGGGTGAGCGCCCACATCTTCAGGTAGTGGTCGTGGGTGAAGCGGAGCCGCCCCTGAGGGTTGGTGAGGTCCTCCCACGCCCGGTGAACCATCGGCGTCAGCTGGACCTTGAGCGCCTGGATGGAGGCGGGGTCGTCGAGGCCGGGGATGTGCGGGATGTGGTCGCCGCCGGGGGTTTCCCAGTCGCTGTGGCAGAACCGGCTGATGGTGTCCATCACCACGCGGGCGACTTTCGGCGAGGTGAGGGCGTGGGCGCCGAGGTCGAGCACCTGGGGGATGGACAGGAGCCGGGCGACCTCGCGGGCGGGCATCCGTGGCCCGTTGAGCCGGTGCGCGAACTGGCGGCCGACCACCTGGAACGCGAGGGAGTGGGCGGTGCGGCAGTCCACGTTGTACGGGAACGAGGCGCGGGCGTCGTCGGCGATCGCCCGGTTGTACGCCAGGTACAGGCCGCGCTTCATCGTGGACGCGGCCACCATCTTCAGCGTCGACGTCTTGCCGGTTCCGGCCCCGGCGGTGACAACGAGCGGGTTGCCGGTGCTGGCGGCGTCGAGGATCGCAGCCTGCTCGACGGTGGGCCGGTGGTCGAACACCGGTGTGGCGAGGGTGGTCCCGGTGGTTCCGGGCTGGGTGAACATCACTGGCCGTCGCTCTTGCGTGCCGCGTCCAGGATGGTGACGAGGTCGCTGTACAGCAGGTCGTTGAACGTCTTGACGCCGTCGACGAATCCGGTGCTGCGACGGGCGATGTGGTTGGTCGGGTACCGGTGCTTCTGCCGGCCGTTGACGATCCGGTCGGTGCGCGACGGTCCGCTGTCGAGGTAAGCGGCGACGCGCTTGATGCTCGAAGTGAGCTGGTTGACGGTGCAGCCGTCCGCATCGGCGCACTCGAACGTCTGGGTGCGCTTGATGCGCTGCCCGGTGGGCACCATGGCGGTGTCCTCCCGGCCGCAGTGGATGCAGGCGATGCCGTCGCGCTGCGCCTCGGTGAGGTCGGTCATGTCGGTCCTTTCCGTGCTGGGGAAGAAGGTGGTTCTGGCGTTGGGCGGAACCGCGCTCCCCTGACCCCTGATGGCAGGGGAGGGCGGCTCGGGCTCAGCGTCAGAACGGTCAGAGGGTGGCGGTGGCGGCGGCGATCGCCAGGGCGCGGTGGGACCAGGTGACGGCGTCGTCGGTGGCGGCGTCGTAGGGGATCCAGCAGCCCTCGACGTCGAGGATGAGGCCGTGCTCGTCGATGAGGATCTGCCAGCCGCCGTGGTCGCACGGGACGACCATCAGCTCACCGATCTGCTCGGTGTCGTCGTTCGCCCGCCACTGGCGGGGCGCCTTGTTGGCGGCGGCGTAGGCGGTGCGGAGCTCGTCGACGCTGAGGCGGCGGATGATCTCGTCGCGGGCGGCGGGGATGAGGTTGGTGAGGAGGGCGGCGATCATGACGGCTGCGGCCTGGTCCTGCTCGTCGGCGAGGGTGGCGATCATCGGGGCTCCTGAGATCCGGGGTGCTTCATCTTGCTTCGTTTCGCGTCGTAGTGACAAGGAAGAAGCTATCTCATGATGCATCATGAAGCAAGATGAAGCAGTGTGATGCATGAAGAATCTCGGGAAATTTCGGCGTAACCCCAGGTCAGACCGGGAGGTCGCGGCGCATGTTGGCGATCTGCAACGTCTGCAGACGCTGCGCCAACGCGTCGGCCCGTTCCCGCTCGCGACGCAACTCGGCGCGCTCCTTCGCATCGGCCGGCACCGCCGCGAGGGGCCGGGTCTCCTCGACCGCCAGGGCCCGCCACACGCCGTCGCGCTCCCGGACCGCCTGGGCGAGGTCGGCGGCGAGCCGGTCGCGCTCGTCGGCCAACTCGGCGCACTCGTCGCGAACCTCCTCCAGCTCGTCAGTGATCATGGTGACGTGGAGGCGCAGCTTCTTCGTGGTGCGGAAGTAGTCGAGGATTCTCATGGCTGTTCCTGGGTTTCTACGCGGGCGCCCGGGGTGCCGAGCACGTTGGTGATGAAGTCAGCCACCCCGCCGCACGTGTTCCACGTCGACACGGTGACGCGGGCCCCGAACCGCTGCGTGACCGTGATCGTCGCGCTGCGGGGGAGCGGGGCCGGGTAGGGGAGACCCCCGCCAGCGACGGGCACGCCGCCGACGGGGGTCGTGGTGCTGGTCGTCACGCCGGGGTGCCTCGCATGATCTGCACGCTCAGCTCGTCCTGCAGCTTCGTCACGACGGTCTTCACCGCGTCGCGCAGCACGTCGTCCGCGTTGTCCAGCAGCACCCCCATGAACAAGGCCCCGCCCTGGATGCGGTACCGGAACCTCGCGGTGACCACGTACGGCGCGGAGTCGTCGAACGGGGCGAGGCCCAGCTCCAACACGCTGGGGACGATGATCTGACCCTTCGCGCCGGCGGCCGCGTCGGTCTCCTCGGTGAAGGTGAGACGCCGGTCGCCGTTGCCCAGGATCACCGCCGAGTTGAACGTGACCTTCTTCTGCGTCTGGAAGTGCTGCACCAGCTCCAGCATCTCCGCGGCCGACGGCTTGTGGATGTCGGCGCGGTTGTCGTCGACGAAGTCCGCGAAATCGGTCTGCTTGAGGAACTGCCGGTCCTGGGCGGTCCATCGCTTCCACGCGTCGGTGCGGGCGAGGGTGAGGATGAGGCGGTGCTCACCCCACCGGGCGGTGGGCTCGTTCAGGAACTCGTCGTCGGTCTCCTGGTGGGCGTCGAGCACCGCAGTGATGACCCCGGCCCGCAGGTCGACGAACACGTCCGAGCCCGGGTCGCGGTGCTTCTGGAAGTACTGCACGAACGACGCGATGTCCTCGACGCGGACGGTGCCGGTCTTCCGGCGGGGCCGCTCGAGGTTCTTGTCGAGCAGGTCGATGGTGGTGACGTGGTCGTTGTGCTTGAAGGCGTAGAAGCCTCCGGGCTCCAGCCGCTCGCCGAGGGCGGCGTCGCTGACGGCCTGGATGAGGGCGTCGTTCTCCGTGCGGGTGGTGGTCACTGGGCGAGGTCCTTCGGCTCGTTGGTGAGGGTGTCGACCCGGCGCAGGCCGGGAAGCGCGATCTGACGCGGGTCGTCGCGCAGGAGGTTGCCGTCGTTGTCGGCGAAGAAGATGGCGGCCTTGGGCGCCTCGCGCGGCGCCTTGAGGGTGACTTCGGCGGACACGGCGAGGGCGTCGGGGTTGTTCTTCATCGGCTCCACGCAGATGGTCAGCGTGAGGGTGCCCTTCTTGCCGTGCTCGCGGACCGCGGCCACCAGCTGCTGCATGGAGATGGCGGCGTGGTCGCTGATCTGGCCGTTGCGGATGTCCTGGAGCACCGCGGCGAACGGCCGCACCTGCCCCTCGGGGGTGTCGGTCATGCTGATTGCCTTTCTGTGATGAGTTCGGTTGCCGCCAGCTGCTCGCGGCGTTCCCGCGCAGCTTTCGCGTACCGGTACACCTGCCGGGGCGACAGGCCCAGCTCGAAGCGGATCCTGGCCGGGGAGAAGCCACGCTTGTCCATGGCCATGTACCGGCGGAGGGTTTCGGTGCCGATGCGGCCGGTCGGCGTCCACGCGGTCCCGCCGGTGACGGTGAGCGGGTATTGGTCGAGGGTGCCGCGGTAGTAGTGGCGGGAGTGGCAGGCGATGATGAGGCCGCGCCCCGCGTGCTTGCCGGGCTTCTTGCAGCACCGGCAGAGGATGTCGACGGTGTGCCTACCCATAGGGGATCACCTCCGTCAGGGGTGCGAGTTCGACGATGAGCAAGGCGAGTTGGCCGTCGGGGATGACGGGCCCGAGGCGCATGTCGGGGCCGATGAGGTGCGTGTCGTCGTCATCGGGCAGCACCCCCGCGTCGACGCAGCCGTCGATGATCGCCTTGAAGCTGGGGTAGAGGTTGCCGACGTCGCGCCGTCTGCGGTCGGGTGGGCTGTAGAGGCCGAACACGTGCGCCCGACCCAGGGCTGGCACCTGGGCGTCCTCAGCGGCCTGTTTTCCGGCGGCGCGGAGGGCCGCGGTGATGCGGGCCCTGGGCGCGTGGTGCAGCCGGTTGTTCGCGTTCAGCAGCTTCGTGCCGGGGGTGAGGTGGAGGGCCCAGGATCGGGGCGTGGTGGTCACGAGCCGCTCCTGGTAATGCGTCGGTTCTTCCAGGTGTCCGTGCCCTGCTGGGGCTCCCAGGTGGGCAGGCATTCCGGGCAGACGTCGCTGACCTCCTTGACCTTGGCCCTGCCGTTCACCCGGAGGCGCGGAGGGAAGCGCCATCCGGCGGCATAGGCGGCACCACGGGCCTCGATCGCACTCTCGAACTCCCCGTTGTGACTTCCGGGCACGATGGCCTCGCAGCCATCGCAGAGGAGCCTGTAACGGGTGACGGTCCTACCGCTCACCGCCACACCTCCACTCCTGGCCGATGCCCCAGAAGATGAGGCCGAGCGCCATGGCGGCGGCGAGCCAGAGGGCGCCGAGGAGGAGCCAGGCCCCGGGGTCGGCCGGCCACACCGTCACCACGGTTCCGCTGGTGAGGAGGAACCAGGTGGAGGCGAACGCGGCGAACGCGGAGCAGGTGGCGGCGGTGGTGGCGTGGATCCACCGGCGCACGTTCGCGGCGGTGATGGCGAGCCCGGCCGCGGTGAGGGCGATGGACGCGCAGAGGACGGCGGCCCCGATCACGACTCACCGCCCGAGGGCAGGTCGAGCATGGCCAGCAGCTCCCGGCACTCGGCCGCGTCCTTTGACCAGGCGGCGACGGTCAGCGACGCGGCCCGCTCCAGGTTCGGCACGACGGGCGGCGTCGTGTTACGGAACTTTCCGCCGTACCACGCGGCCTGCTCCGGGGTCCGCACCTTCGGGCTGGTCTTGCGGGCCGCGTGCTTCTTGGCGTCGTCCTCGCGGACCGCCTGCCGGCAGGACTCGCAGGGGTCCACCTGCCGTCGACGGTGCTGCCGGTAGCCCTTCAGCGTCCCGTGGACGATGCCTTCCTCCTGGCCGATGAGGCTCACGCCTGCCCTCCCGGCTGCTCGGTGCTCGCCGCGGGCGGGGCGTACGGCTCGAAGTGGCCGCGCACCTTCTCCTCGGCCTGCTTCATGAGGCCGTGGAAGAACTTGGTCTCGCTGTCCAGCCGCCCCGACGGGAAGGCCAGGGGGGACGCGGGGTCGGCGGGGACGCAGGCGTTCGGCCCGTGGAGCGTTCCGGGCACCCCGGGCAGCCCGCAGAAACACGGCTTGCCCGGGGCCTCGGCGACCAGCTCGCCGCCCGACTCGGACGCGGCCTGGCCGGGGTTGGTCTCCGCGTAGGACAGGAGCGTCGACCACTCGGCGACGGACGCGCGAGCCTCCTCGGTCTCCCGCTCCAAGCTGATCACCCGCTCCTGCGACAGGCGCAGCTCCTCGGTGATGCGGGAGATGGTGGACGTGCTGAACGTCATGACGCCTCCAGGGGGGCGGGGGTGATGTGGATGACGGCCCGCGACGGGAGCCGGTGGTACAGGTGCGGGCGGCCGCCGTCGACCTCGCGGGCGAGCACCTGCACCGCGGCGCAGAAACTGCAGGGGGCGGGCGGGGTGAGGATGCGCACCGCGGGCGGCAGAACCGGGGGGCGGTTGGGGGTGAGCGGGTCAGGCGCGTCCGGGATGCGGGCGAGGACACCGGGGAGCAGGTCGGCGAAGATCACACCGCACCGCCCTCAGGGGCCGTCACGTGCGTCCAGACCTCGACGCGGACGCCGTTGATCTCGACGTTCACTCGGCCCGACAGCGTGGTGGAATTGGGGTGAAGCGGGGACCACACGACGGGGGCTCCCAGTTGCGCGGACCACGCGTCGAGCTTCGCCCGGCACTCCTCGTCGGTGCCACTCACCTGACCGTCCATCTCACCCGTGTGGGTGGCGAACAGCACGTCGGTGATGGTCCAGGTCGCGGACGGCAGGTCGTGACGCAGGAGAGCGGCGAGCACGAGGGCGGTCTGCTCCTGCCAGGAGCGGACCTTGCTGGTGGGTGGGTACTGTTCAGGCATGGCCTGACCTCTCTTCTCAGCTGGTTGTGGGGGTTGGTGCCTACCGGGCTCCCGGCCGGTGACACGGCCGGGGCCCGGGATCTATGCGGAGCGCTGGAAGCGGGCCTGCCGCTCGGCCTCGCGGGCCTGCTTCTCAGCCGCCCGACGCGCGACGCCCTTGGCGCGGATCGCCTGCATGTGCGCCCGCCGAGCGTTCACCGCCGCCTTCTTGATGTCCTGAGACCGGACGACGCCCTCGGCACGGATTCGCGCCTCCCAGTACTCCAGCGACGTCGGCGACGCAGCCCGCGCCGCCGCGGTCCGCTCGGATCGGTTCGGCGTCATCGCCCAGGAGCGGTTGGCGGCCATGCGGCGCTGCGCGGACACGGTCCGCTGGTCGGCCGCCATCAGCTGGCCACCTGCTCGCTCGCCTGCAGCCGCTGGTATCGGTCGAACGAGTCCTTGCTGATGAGCACCCGCCCCTGCGGGGACGTCTTCGACTTGATCGCCTCCAGGTCACCGCGCCTGATCATGCGGGCGACGGTCGACCTGTGCCGTCCCAGCCGCCGGCAGACCTCGGGCAGGGGCAGGTACTTCCGGGTTTTCGATGCCATGTGGTGCCTCGCTCATGTCACAAGATGATGCAACGTGATTCATCACGCTACACACATGATGCAAGGTGACGCAAGATGAAGCACCTCTGACTGGTATTAGTTGCGTCACCTTGCTAGCTCGTCATGAAGCAACGTGCTACAACGTGAGTCATGAGCGAGGGTGCTAAATGACTGATAAAACTGGACCTCCCGGCCGCCCGTTCTGGGTGAGAGCCGAGGTCGCCCGGACCGCGCAGGGCATGACGAAAATGGCTCTCGCGCAGAACGCGGGCATCGCGCGGCGCACTTACGACCGGCTTGAATGGCAGGAAGGCCAGGCGCTGCCGCGCGTCGTCAACGCGATCGCCGACGTGCTCGGCATCCCCCGGCCCGAAGCCCTGCGGCTGGCCGGCCTTCATGCTGCGGCCGTCGTGGAGGAGGCCGCAACAGAGGGCGTGCCGGAAGGTCCGGAAGACGTGTCCGTGTTCGAGGAGCGCCTGGAGCAGCTCCTGGCGCGGATCCCCGAGCGGAGACGCCAGCAACTTGCGCAGATCCATGCTGACGAGCGGGCGCGCTACGAGCAGCGCGTTGCGCGGGTGCGAGCCGATTATGAGCGGTCGGTCACGCAGCTGGAGAAGCTGGCTCGGCTAGACGTGAAGGTCGCGCGGGGGGAGGGGGAGGGGGATGAGGACGAAGAGGGTAAATCTCACATATCCAAACAGCGACAGTGACGCTACGTAGCGTTATTGTCGTGTCGTTGGGTACGGTGAGTTATTTCGTCAAAAAAGCGCCGTAAATACTCGCCTGGGTGTTGTCTGGAACGGACCAATACTGCAATGTTGAACGACACAATAGTACGGCTGTTCGAGACACTACGTTCATAGCACCCAGGGGGGCTCAATGATGCGCCTGGCCAAACTCGGAATCTACACCCTGTGGGTAATTAACATCGCGTACGGAATTGCGCATTATGTGTCGCCCGAAATGTGGGGAGGTCTTGACACCGCCCAGCGTCTCCTCCTCACCCTCACCGGCGTCCTCCATTTGGCCTACATCTTCCGGTTCCGCACCGACGAGTACCACATCGGCTACAACCAGGGCCGAATCGACAGCCACCGCGACCGAAACTAACCTTCCCCTCCCCGCTCGCGAGTGGATGCGCGAGCGTGGACCCACCCCTGACATCCCCGCCGGGACTGCGCCAGGTGAACGCAGCCCCGCCGCGGGGATCTCCCATCCCAAGGCTCAGAACCGGTCCCCGATCTTCAACCGCGCATGCTCCTCCCGCGCCCGCTGCTGCGCCAACTCCTCGCTGTAGTGATGCAACATCGCCTCCGACCGCCAGCCGGCCACCGACATCGCCCCCCGCGCAGACCCGCCAGCGGCCAAGAATTCATGGGCGAATCGGGCCCGGAACCGGTGCGGCTTCAGCTCCGCCACCCCGGCCTGCTTCCCGCGGCGCCGCATCATCTCCCGAATCCCCTCCGGCGTCAGATGGCCGCTGGCTCGGCCGCGCTGCCCCAGCCACAACCAGGGCGAGTCGGCGAGCGGGTGACTCCTTCGGACGCGTAGGTACCGATCCAGGGCCGCCGCCGTCCGGTCGTTGAATGGGGCGATGTGCTCGTCGCCGCCCTTGAGCCGGATGAGGAGCGTCCTGGCTTTCAGGTCGAGGTCGGCGAGGAGCGCCCCCGAGGCGCCGCTGACCCTGACTCCGCAGTCGTTGAACAGGCGGAACAGCGCCTGATCCCGCCGTTCGGCGAACCCAGGCCCCTTGCACACGTCGAAGATGGCCTGGACCTCTTCGTCGGTCAGGTACTTCGTGCGCTTGGAGTGCTTCTTCGGCCGGTCGGCCTTGAGCACGGGGGAGGCGGTGGTGCGCTCCTCCTCCGTGACCAGCCACTGCCAGAAGACGCCGAGGTTCGCGTGATGGCACGCAGCTGACGAGGCGGTGGTGCGCTCCCGCTCGGCGACGAGGAATGCCCGGATGTGCTCGGCGTCGACGCGCTCGGCGTCGGTCGGCATCCCCTGCTCGGTGAGAAACCGGATGAGGTATCGGGCGCTGCGCAGGTAGGCGCGGATCGTCTCGCTGGCCTTGTTCTGGGCTTCCAGGGCGAGCTGCCAGGAGTCGAGGAGGCTGTGAAGTTCGGCGCCCGGCGGCGTGTCGACGGTGGGCCGCTTCTTCTTACGGCGGCCACTGAGCGGGCGGGGGGTGAAGGCGATGATGTCGGCGTCGGGCATGAGGGGACCTCCCATAGACGCGTTTTGCGTTACCGGTGGGGGAGCCGATTATCAGCAGTGACGACAGTGTTCACGAATGTCTGACCAGCTCAGCCGTACATATCAGCAGGTCAGAGCGTTAATGATGTCGGCGGTTAGCTTCCGGTAAAGCGCAATTAACAACTGCGAACTAGTCGGGAAACCTCACTCAGTCACCTTGACGGCAGATAGCTCGGTGCGGGGGCCGTACCGGCAAGGAGGAAAGTCATTGAGGAACACAGTGTGGCGCTCCGGAGTCGTCGCCGTGGCGCTGGCCATGGCACTGACCGCATGTGGAGGCGAAGCCCCTGCGGACAAGAACGCGGCCAGTGCCGGTGGCGGTGGTAGTGAGGACGGCATCAAGGTCGGCATCCTGCACTCGCTCAGCGGGACCATGGCCATCAGCGAGGTGACCGTGCGGGACTCCGAGCTGCTCGCGATCGAGGAGATCAACGCCGCCGGAGGCGTACTCGGCAAGAAGCTGATCCCCGTGGTGGAGGACGGCGCGTCCGACTGGCCCACCTTCGCGGAGAAGGCCACCAAGCTCATCCGCCAGGACAAGGTCGCCACCACCTTCGGCGGATGGACCTCCGCCAGCCGCAAGGCGATGCTGCCGGTGTTCGAGCGGAGCAAGGCCCTGCTGTGGTACCCGGTCCAGTACGAGGGCCTGGAGAGCTCGCCCTACATCTTCTACACCGGCGCCACCACCAACCAGCAGATCATCCCTGGCCTGGACTACCTCAAGGAACAGGGCAAGAAGAAGATATTCCTGGTCGGCAGCGACTACGTCTTCCCCCGCACCGCCAACAAGATCATCAAGGCGTACGCGGCGGCGAACGGAATGGAGATCCTCGGCGAGGAGTACACCCCCCTCGGCCACACCGAGTACAGCACGCTGACCAACAAGGTCGTCCAGGCGAAGCCGGACGCGGTCTTCAACACCCTCAACGGTGACAGCAACGTCGCCTTCTTCAAGCAGCTCAACAGCGCGGGGGTCACCGCCGAGAAGATGCCCGTCCTGTCGGTGAGCGTCGCCGAGGAGGAGGTCAAGGGCATCGGCGTCGACAACATCGCCGGCCACCCCGTCGCCTGGAACTACTACCAGACCACGGAGAACCCGGCGAACGAGAAGTTCGTCGCCGCGTTCAAGGCCAAGTACGGCGCGGACAAGGTGACCTCCGACCCGATGGAGGCCGGATACAACGCCGTCTACCTGTGGGCCGAGGCCGCCAAGAAGGCCGGAACCGTCGAGGTCGAAGCAGTCAAGAAGGCCGCCGGGGGCATCGCCCTGGAGCGTCCCGAGGGTCTGGTCACCATCGACGGCGAGAACCAGCACATGTACAAGACGGCGAGGATCGGGGTGATCCAGCCCGACGGTCTCATCAAGGAGGTCTGGAACTCCGGCGAACCGATCAAGCCCGACCCCTACCTCAAGGGTTACCCCTGGGCGAGCGGCCTGGCCAACGGCTGACCCCCTCTCAGACCGGCTCCGGACCGGGCCGTGACCAGATCACGGGCAGCACCGTGGCGCACCCACAATGCGGCACGGCCCGCTCCGGAGCCAGACACTCCTAGGAAGGGGATTCGGTGGAGGCCTTCCTCAACCAGCTCCCGATCGGCCTGTCCATCGGCGCGGTACTGCTCCTCATCGCCCTCGGCCTGACGTTCACGTTCGGCCAGATGGGCGTGATCAACATGGCCCACGGCGAGTTCATCATGGCGGGCGCGTACACCGCCTACCTGCTCCAGGACCTCACCGGCCGGATGGCCGTGATCGTCGCCCTGCCCGTCGCCTTCCTGGTCGCCGGGCTGATGGGGCTCATCCTCGAACGGACCGCGATCCGTCACTTCTACGGCCGCCCGCTCGACACCCTGCTGCTCACCTGGGGCGTGAGCCTCGTGCTGCAGCAGCTCGCCCGCGACCTGTTCGGGGCGCCCAACGTGCAGGTGCAGGCACCCACCTGGCTGCAGGGCGGCATCGCGTCCCTGCCCTACAACCGGCTGTTCATCTTCGCCCTCGCCCTCGCCACCGTCGTCGGCATCTGGGCCTACATGAACCGCACCGGCCAGGGGCGGCGGATGCAGGCGGTGATGCAGAACCGGCAGCTGGCCGCGGTCAGCGGCATCAACACCGCCCACGTGGACCAGCGCACCTTCTTCATCGGCTCCGGCCTGGCCGGGGTCGCCGGGGTGGCCCTCACCCTCATCGGCCCCGTCGGACCCGCCCTCGGCACCTACTACATCGTCGACGCCTTCCTCGTGGTCGTCGCCGGAGGCCTCGGCCAGCTGCGCGGCGCCGTCATCGCCGCCGCCGGCCTCGGCCTGCTCAACTCCTACGCCGAGTTCTGGAGCGACGCCAGCCTGGCGAAGGTGATCGTGTTCGCCGCGATCATCGCCTTCCTCCAGTTCCGGCCCCAGGGCCTGTTCGTACTCCGATCGAGGGCTTTGACATGAATCTCGAACGTCTCAGGGGGCCCGGGGTCTTCGCGGTGGTGGCCGTGCTCGCCCTCGTGGTCGCGCCGCTCCTGCTGGAGCCCTTCCGTCTCGGCCTGCTGGCAAAGTATCTCTGCTTCGCGATCATCGCCCTGGGTATCGGCCTGGCCTGGGGGCAGGGCGGCATGCTCACCCTGGGCCAGGGCGTGTTCTTCGGGCTCGGCGGCTACGCCATGGCGATGCACCTGAAACTGGTGGACGCCCAGGGCGACCTGCCCGACTTCATGGTGTGGAGCGGGGTCGAGCAGCTGCCCGCCCTGTGGAAACCGTTCGCGAACCCGGTGTTCGCGCTCGCCATGGTCGTCGTCGGGCCGATGGTGATCGCCACGGTGCTCGGCCTGCTGGTGTTCAGGCAGCGGGTGCGCGGTGCCTACTTCGCGATCCTCACCCAGGCGCTCGCCGCCGCGTTCGTCATCCTGCTCGTCGGTCAGCAGGGCCTGACCGGTGGCACCAACGGCCTGACCAACTTCTACGACCTGTTCGGCCAGGACCTGGCGGCCGACTCCACCCAGCGCGGGCTGTACTTCGCGGTCGCGATCGTCACGGGACTGCTCTATCTCGGTGCCCGCCAGCTGGTCAAAAGCCGCTTCGGACGGTTGCTCGTCGCGATCAGGGACGGCGAGGACCGCGTCAGGTTCCTCGGCTACGACCCCGCCAGGATCAAGACCGTCACCTTCGCGCTCTCAGCGGGCATGGCCGGGCTCGCGGGGGCCCTGTTCGTGCCCGTGGTCGGCATCATCTCGCCTGCCCTGCTGGGTGTGGTCCCCTCCCTGGAACTCGTCGTCGCGGTCGCGGTGGGCGGCAGGTTCGCGCTGGCAGGGGCGATCCTCGGCGCGGTCGTGATGGGGTACGCCAAGACGTCCTTCAGCGAGCAGTTCGCCGACGGCTGGCTCTACCTGCAGGGCGCGCTGTTCATCCTCGTCATGACCCTGGCCCCCAAGGGGATCCTCGGCGTGGCGGCGTCGGCGCGCGACGCCTGGGCTCGCAGGTCGAGGCGTCGTACGGACCCCGAACCGCCGCCCGCGGACGCCCCCGGGGTGAGAGTCATGGAGGAGGTCGGATGAGCCCGATGATCGAGGTGCGCGGGCTGTCGGTGGTCTTCGACGGCTTCCGCGCCATCGACGGCATCGACCTCACGGTCGAGAAGGGGGAGCTGCGCTTCCTGATCGGCCCCAACGGGGCGGGGAAGACCACGCTCATCGACGTCATCACCGGCCTCACCCGCCCGACCACCGGCGAGGTCGTCTTCGACGGGCAAAGCCTGGTCGGGCAGCGCGAACACAAGATCGTACGGCTCGGTGTCGGACGGACCTTCCAGACCTCGGTGGTCTTCGAGGAGCTCACCGTCCTGGAGAACCTCGACCTGGCCGCGTCCTTCCGCAGGCCGCTCTGGTCGCTGACCCGGCGCAGGCGGGGCATCTCGGACGCCGTCGCCGAGGCCCTGGAGACCACCGGCCTCAAGGAGCTGGCCGACCGGCCCGCGGGGGTGCTTTCCCACGGTCAGCGGCAGTGGCTGGAGATCGGCATGCTGCTCACCCAGAGTCCCAAGCTGCTCCTGCTGGACGAGCCGGTGGCCGGTATGTCCAAGGACGAGCGGGAGCGCACCGGCGAGCTCCTCACGTCCGTGGCGAACGACCACACGGTGATCGTGATCGAACATGACATGGAGTTCCTGCGCAGGTACGCCTCGCAGGTCACCGTCCTGCACGAGGGCAAGGTGCTGATCGAGGGGTCGGTCGACGAGGTTCGCGACGATCCGCGCGTGCAGGAGGTCTATATCGGAAGGAAGCGCAGCGATGCTGTCGGTACAGGAACTTGACGCCGGGTACGGCAGGGCCCGGGTGCTGTTCGGAGTCTCCCTGGAGGTGGAGCCGGGGCAGCTGATGTGCGTGATGGGCCGCAACGGGGTCGGCAAGACCACCCTGCTCAACACGGTGATGGGCGTGCTGCCCGCCACCGCGGGATCGGTCACCTTCGAGGGCCGCGACGTGACCCGCATGCCGCCGCACGAGCGGGTCCGGCTCGGCATGGCGTACGTCCCCCAGGGTCACGAGACGTTCCCGCAGCTCAGCGTGCTCGGCAACCTGCAGGTCACGCTGGAGGCCGCCAAGGGGCCGCAGGAGGCGCTGGAGGAGGCGCTGGAGACCTTCCCGCGTCTGAAGCCGCTGCTCAAGCGGCGCGCCGGATTCCTGTCCGGCGGGCAGCAGCAGCAGCTCGCCATCGCCCGCGCCCTGGTCACCCGTCCCAAGCTGCTCATCCTCGACGAGCCCACCGAGGGCATCCAGCCGTCGATCGTCATCGAGATCGAGGAGGCGATCGAGCGGCTGCACGCCACGGGACTGTCGGTTCTGCTGGTCGAGCAGTATCTGGATCTGGCGCTCCGCCTCGCCGACCGTTTCCTCATTCTCGACGCCGGGCACGTCGTCCACTCGGGGGCGGCCGAGGAACTGCGCGGGGAGGGAATTCACCGCCTTCTCGCCGTCTGATCCTCAGAAAATCCGAATCGGACTTCCAATATGAAGAAGGGCCCATTTGATCACTTCTTGATGAAGGGCCTCCCGCGGCGGGTGACGACGACATAATCTGCCCAGAAAAGCGGAGTCCGGGGGTGTCATGGCGAAGGAACCTGCGGACGGGGAGACGGGCCCGGAGGGGGCTCCCTCACCTCCCGAGAGGCAGGGCCGGTCTTCCCCGGGGGAGAGCGGCGGCCCGGCCACGGGCTCGGGGGAGACCGGCGGCCCGGCCGTCGGCGAGCGCGAGACGCCGCCCGGCTCGACGATCGGCGAGCCGGGCGCCGACGTCCCCGGCTCGCGAGGCGACGAGGGACGCGACCAGCGGGGCGATGACCGCTATGACCGTGACCGGCGGGGCGACGATCGGTATGAGCGTGACCGGCGGGGCGGTGCCCCTGATGACCGCGATGACCGTGACCGCTGGGACGATGACAGGTACGGACGTGACCGGCGCGACGGCGGACGATATGAGCGCGGCCGGAGGCCTGACGACCGGTATGCGCGTGACCGCTGGGACGATGACGGGTACGGACGCGAGCGGCGGTACGACGACCGCTACGATCGCGCTTCGCGATTCGAGGACGCGGACGTCAAGGGCCTCCAGTCCGGGCCGCCGATCGTCCCGGCCGGAGCGCCGGGGCCGCCCCGCAGGCGCCGTTTCCGCCGTTTCAGGCTGGCCGCCTGGATCGCGCTGGTCCTCGCCGCGGTCGTGGTCGGGGTGTCCATCGCGTGGGTGAGCGGGCCTCCCACCGAGGCCGAGCTGCGGGAGAAGGCTGGACTCCTCAACAAGGACAGGCTTCTGATCGGGGTGAAGGAGGACACCCCCGGCATCGCCCTGCGGGAGCCGGGCGGGACCGGTTTCACCGGCTTCGACATCGACATCGCCTACATGATCGCGGCGGATCTGGGGTTCCGGCCCGACCAGGTCGACTTCCTCGCCATCGAGACCGAGGACAGGGCGCGTATGCAGGCCCGCGACACGGACGGCACGTTCGTCAAGGTCGACCTCGTGGTGGCGACCTTCAGCGTGACGCCGGAACGCAAGGCCGACCCCTCCGTCGGTTTCTCCACGCCCTACCTCTACACCGAGCAGTCGGTGGTGACCAGGGCCGACTACCCCGACGACAACGTCGCCTCCCTGGGGCAGCTTGAGGGCAGGAAGGTCTGCTCACTCGGCACCTCGACCTCCCTGGCCGAGCTGAGGAAGGCGATCAAGGTCGACCCCATCGCCGAGCTCCTGATCAGCAAGTGCGTGGACCGTCTGGCGGACGGTGTGCCGAGCGACAGGGCGGCCGAGGCGGTGACGACCGACGCGGCCCTGCTGGCCGGGTTCGTCGCACAGCCGGAAAGGAAACTGCGCCACCACGACATCGCGCTGGAGAAGACGGAGATGTGGGCGGTCAACGCGGGTTCCAACGGCGCGCTGCGCACCCTGGTCGACCTCGCGCTCTACCGCTCCTACGCCGATCCGGGCAACAAGATGTGGGAGGAGGCGTACGAGAAGCACATCCGGCCGTTGCTGGCGGCCAACCCGGGGGTGGACGTGGCGCAGGCGCAGCAGCCGTGCGCGCTTCCCCCGGACGTACGCCGCTGGCCCTGGGAGCGGACCCTCCCCGTGCGGGATTGCCCCTCCGCGCCTTGAAGCCCAACGCGCGGTTGAGGGACGCGCCGAGGAACCAGGAGTGGTTCCTCACGCTGCTGCCGGTCTTCCCGATCGTCCTGCTGGTGATGCGGCTGTGGTACGCCAGCAGGCAGGACACCCAGACGCTGCTCCTGCTCGTGCAGACCATCAGCCCGCTGGGCCTGCTGAGCGCGGTCCTGCTGACCACGGTGTGGGTGCTGCCCGTCGTCGTGGTCGGGGGCAGGCTTCTCGGCACCCTCTACTGGATCAGCACCGGCCGCTTCTCGTGGTTGGTGCACAGCGCCCAGCGGCTGCCCGGCTGGGTCGTGGTCCTCGCCGTCGCGATGGGCGTGTGCACCTGGCAGCTGCGCTTCCTGCCGACGCTCGCGATGATGTCACTCGCCCTGCTCGGGCTGACCGTGCGCGAACGGTTCCCGGACCACGAGGAGCTGCGGACCACGTTCTGCTACGCGCTGCCGGTGATCGCCGCCGTGCTGTCGTACGTCATGCTGTGGCCGGCGATCGTCTCGGCGTTCACCGCGCGGGACGTGGCGACCGCGATCCTTCTCACGCTTCCCCCGGTGTTCGCGGCGCTGCTGACAGGTCCCGTGCCCGAGGCGCCGGCCAGGGTGCTGACCCACGGCATCGCGATCGGGATGGCGGTGTTCACGCCGTTCCTGGTCGGCGTGGTCGTGATGAGGGCGCCGATCCTCCCGTTGATCGCCATACAGATCAGCGTGGAGAGTCCGACCGCGAAGAGGCCCGCCGAGGTGGTCGTGGGCTACATGGTCGCCAGCGACGACCAGATGACCACCGTCCTCAAGCGTGACGGTGCCGTGGAGTTCATCCAGAACGACAGGCTGCAGTCCAAGGTGCTCTGCCCCGATCCCGGCGAGGTGCCCAGGACGTGGGTGAACCTGCACGGCTGGTACGTCGAACAGAGTGTGATCTCCTGGCTCGCCCCGGCCTCGCAGCGGACTTCGGCGGACTCGCGCTGTGAGGGCCGTCCGGAGAAGGCGACCGACCCGCTCCCGCCGTCCTCTGACCGGTCCCCGGATCCGTCCCCGGCTCCGTCTCCGAGTACGGAGAAGTCTCCGATACCCGCCAAGTCTCCGACTCCCGCCGAGTCCCCGTCCGTGACCGAGCCGCGCGCCGGGTGAGTGCGGCGGAGCGGCCGGAGCGGCGGGCGAGCGGGAGCGACGGGTCAGCTCGCGGGGTGGCCGACGCACTCCCTGTGACGGCTTCCGGGACGGACGGTCACTGACTGTAGCCTTCGACCTCGTCGATCGGGCGGGGGCCCGCCGAGTCGGGATCCTCGCCGAACTCGCGGAGCGCCCGGCGCTGCCTGAGCAGGTCCCAGGCCTGGTCGAGAGCCTCCTCCAACTGCATGATCCGGTTGTTCTCCTCGTGTGAGGAGATCGAGTGCGAGCCCAGTCTCGCCCGGAGCTCCCGCTCTTCGGCGATCAGCTCGTTGATGTGGGCGAGGATGTCGCCGTCCCTCATGGCCGTTCCCCCTGTCAGAGTACTTCTGGACTGTATCCGATCAGCGGATCGTCACACCGTGGGAATCGGGCGGCCTCTCGTGGCGACCGTCGCGGGCATGGCGGGCGGCGCCTCCCGCGCGGACGGGATCCGCGAAGATCCTTAAAGTCCCGCCATGTGAGACCGAGGCACGGGGATCCTGAGACGTCTGCTAACGTGCTAGGCATGCTGCGCGGTCTGCTTCTTAGCTGCCGCGACGAGGGCCTGTAGAGGCCGGCTCCCTCGTCGCGGAGCGAGCCATGCGCGTCGGCCACGATTGTTTTTCCAGTCGAGGAGCCTTGCATGTATCCGCAGCAGCAACCCAGTCCCATGCCCTTCACGCGCTACGAGTCCTTCGCGCCGATCCGGCTGGACGACCGCACCTGGCCCGGCAGGGTCATCGACCGCGCCCCCCGGTGGTGCGCCGTCGACCTGCGTGACGGCAACCAGGCACTGATCGATCCCATGGACTCCCACCGCAAGCTCAAGATGTTCGAGCTGCTGGTGAAGATGGGGTACAAGGAGATCGAGGTGGGCTTTCCCGCCGCCTCCCAGACCGACTTCGACTTCGTACGGCAGATCATCGAAGAGGACCTGATCCCCGACGACGTGGTGATCCAGGTCCTCACCCAGGCGAGGGCCGAGCTGATCGAGCGGACCTTCGAGTCGGTGCGCGGGGCCAAGCAGGCGATCATCCACCTGTACAACTCCACCTCCACCCTCCAGCGGCGGGTCGTCTTCGGCCAGGACCGCGAGGGCATCACCGCGATCGCGGTCGAGGGCGCCAAGCTCTGCAAGAAGCTCGCCACCCAGATGGACGACACGGAGATCTACTTCCAGTACTCCCCCGAGTCCTTCACCGGCACCGAGCTGGAGTACGCGGTGGAGGTCTGCGACGCCGTCAACGACGTCTGGCAGCCCACCCCCGACCGCAAGGTCATCATCAACCTGCCCGCCACCGTCGAGATGGCCACGCCCAACGTCTACGCCGACCAGATCGAGTGGATGCACCGCAATCTCGCCTACCGCGACTCGATCGTGCTGTCCCTGCACCCCCACAACGACCGCGGCACCGCCGTCGCCGCCGCCGAACTGGGCTACATGGCGGGGGCCGACCGGATCGAGGGCTGCCTGTTCGGCAACGGTGAGCGCACCGGCAACGTCTGCCTGGTCACGCTGGGCATGAACCTGTTCTCGCAGGGCGTCGACCCCGAGGTCGACATCTCCGACATCGATGAGATCCGCCGGGTCACCGAATACTGCACCCAGCTGCCCGTCCACCCGCGCCACCCGTGGGGCGGCGAGCTCGTCTACACCGCCTTCTCCGGCTCCCACCAGGACGCCATCAAGAAGGGCTTCGAGCACCTGGAGCGTGACGCGGCCGCCGCGGGCGTCCCGGTCGAGGAGTTCACCTGGGCGGTCCCGTACCTGCCGATCGACCCCAAGGACATCGGCCGCACCTACGAGGCGGTCATCCGGGTCAACAGCCAGTCCGGCAAGGGTGGCGTCGCCTACATCATGAAGGCCGACCACCACCTGGACCTGCCGCGCCGCCTGCAGATCGAGTTCTCCCGCGCGGTCCAGGCCCACACCGACACCGTCGGCGGCGAGGTGAACGCCACGCGGATGTGGGAGGTCTTCACCGACGAATACCTGCCCAACCCGGCCAGCCCGTGGGGCCGTCTGGGCCTGCTGGCCCACCGCACCACCTCCAGGGGCGACGGCAAGGACGCCATCAGCGCCGACCTGCGCCTCGACGGTGAGATCCGCGAGGTCGAGGGGGTCGGCAACGGTCCCATCTCCGCCTTCTGCGACGCCCTGGCGAGGGTCGGCGTCCAGGTGCGCGTCCTCGACTACGCCGAGCACGCCATGAGCGCGGGGACCGACGCCAAGGCCGCCTCCTACATCGAGTGCGAGATCGCCGGCCGGACACTGTGGGGTGTCGGCATCGACTCCAACACCACCACCGCCTCGCTCAAGGCCGTCATCTCCGCGGTCAACCGCGCCGGCCGCTAGCGAAGGACCGTACGGCACGATCTGCCGTAGGAGGTTCGACAGGCGCCCACAAGGCATCGACGTCGCTCACCCGACCGCGCCCACCGCGAAATCCGCCCGGGCGCGGTCGAGTCGTCTCCGCTCGCCTTCCGGTGCCGGAGACGCTCGTGACCTCAGGGGCGCAGGCGGTGCCGTGGCGTCCGTCGCATGGGCGGTGGCGGATGCCGCAGCCGCGACGACTGCCTCAAAACCGGCTTTTTTCATACAAATCCGTGCGACGGATGTGCTCGCGGGCCTTTGCCCTGAACAGCCCCGTCCGGAGGCGCCCCCGACCGGTGAATTTATGGCATTCCGGAGCGAGTCGCTGCGAGACATCCCCACGTTATCGACGTAGCCTCTTCGCAGCTCAGGGTACAACTTGCTCCCCTCGAATCAACCGAAAACGACTTATCGGTTACATGCGAAATTCGTATTCATCGGGGGAATCTATGCGATGTATTCTCGGCCTGGCCACCGCCGGGCTCGTCATCCTCAGCGGTACCGCCACCGCGGACACGCAGTCACCACCGAACCACATACCTGACCCGCCCGTGACCCAGTCGATCGCCGATCCGCTCCCGGTTCCGCCCAAGCCCGTTCCGATGCCGCCGCGGCCCGTCGCGACCCCGCCCGTTCCGATGCCGCCCTGGCCCACTTCGATCCCGCACCCGCCGTGGGGCCAGCCCATCCCGCCTCCGCCGATTCCGGTCCCGATGCCGCCCCGGCCGCCCATCGTGCCCCCGCCGTGGCCGACGGCCGGAGGCCCGTACGCCAAGCACCTCACGCTGACCGTCTCGCGGATAGGCAGGAAGCGGACTATTCGCCTCGGATGCGCGCCGCTCTACGGCATGCATCCCGAAGGAACCCAGGCATGCTCGCTGCTGCTCCGGGCGCAGGGCGACCCCGCCCGCATCAGGCTGCCGTGGAGAGCCTGCCCGCAGTACTACGACCCCATCGTCGTCTCCGCGACCGGTACCTGGAACGGCCGCTCCATCAGATACCAGCGGACCTTCAGCAACCAGTGTGAGTTGCGCACCGCGACAGGGCCGATCTTCTCCTTCTGACACCCGCCCCGTGGAACACGCCGCTCCGGGCACGGGGCGGCGTCCGGGACAGGCGACGGCCCGCTGATGGGTGCCGGAGAGGATCGGGCGTTCCCGCCATCGAACGGCGGCCCGATCATCGGTTCCCGTTCCCGTAAAAGGCTCCTACGGCGGCGAGGGTGCCCCCGCCGCCGTACGGGCCGTTCCCCCTCGCGCGCCCTGAACTGAGGGAAAGACACAGGTCAGTGGCCTCAAGAAACAGGCCGACGATGCTCACGGCCAGGAGCGGATCCGCGACAGAACGAGGTGAGACGGCGATGGGCGAGCGGCCTAGGAAAACCGTGCTGTCCTCCTCCCAGCGGGCGGCGATACGAGATCTGCTCGCCGAGGACCGCGAGAGGACGGTGGTCCAGATCGCGGCGCTGACACGTGACTGGGACGACCTCGTCGAGTCGTCGGCGCTGGTGAGCAACGACGACGAGCACGACCCCGAGGGGGCGACGATCGCCTTCGAACGGTCCCATCTCCAGGCCCTGCTCGACAGGGCACAAGCCCATCTCGACGATCTCGACGAGATGGCGGGGCGACTTCGGCAGGGCACCTACGGCGTGTGCGACGACTGCGGGCGCCCCATCGCCCTGGAGCGCCTGAAGGCACGCCCGATCGCCAGGACCTGCATCGAGTGCGCGGCCCGCGGCCGGTGAAGGCCCGCGGTGATATACCGACATTTCTGAACTACCCTGGGGGCGGCAATGCCCGCCGTCGCGTCTCGCGCGATCACCGGTCATGGGCCGTGCTCGCGCACGGCCACGACCACGACCGCCCGGCCGCGATCCGTGCCCCCGCCCGGTCACCCGAGTGAGTCCGTGTTCCGGCACGATCGCCGCGTGTGGCGCGCATCCGCCGCGTACGGCCTGGCGTGAGGCGTGGAGAGGGCACATCGTGACCAGAGGGTTGCTGAACTGGGCGGGCAACATCACCTACGGCGCCGCGCGGATCCACCGCCCCGGCGACGTCGAGGAGCTCCAGGAGGTGGTCGCGAGCAGCGCCGCCATCGGGGCGCTCGGCACCCGCCACTCCTTCAACGAGATCGCCGACCGTCCCGGCGGTGACCTCGTCTCGCTGGAGGGCCTGCCCGCCGCCTTCGAACTCGACCCGGAGCGGGGCACGGTCACGGTCGGTGGCGGGGTGCGCTACGGCGAGCTGAGCCGGTGGCTGTACGGCGAGGGCTACGCGCTGCCCAACCTCGGCTCCCTGCCGCACATCTCGGTCGCCGGCGCCTGCGCCACGGCCACGCACGGTTCCGGCGTCGCCAACGGCAATCTGGCCACCGCGGTCTCCGGCCTCGAACTCGTCACCGCGGACGGCGAGATCACCGTCCTCGGCCGCGAGAAGGACGGCGACCGCTTCGCCGGGGTGGTCGTCGGCCTCGGCGCGCTGGGCATCGTCACCAGGGTCGTCCTCGACGTCGTCCCGGCCTTCGAGGTACGGCAGTACGTCTACGAGAACCTGCCGTGGGCGCGCCTGGAGGAGCACTTCGAGGAGGTCCTCTCCGCCGCGTACAGCGTGAGCCTGTTCACCGGCTGGAGCGGCCCCCGGATCGACCAGGTGTGGGTGAAGCGCCGCGAGGAGGAGTCCGGTCCGTGGGAGGCGGCGCCGCGCTGGCTGGACGCCACGGCGGCCACGGCCGACCGGCACCCGCTGCCGGGGATCTCCGCCGTGAACTGCACCGCGCAGATGGGCGTCCCCGGCCCCTGGTACGACCGGCTGCCGCACTTCCGCCTGGACTTCACCCCGAGCAGCGGGGAGGAGCTCCAGTCGGAGTATCTGTTGCCACGCCGCCACGCCCTCGCCGCGCTCCGCGCGCTGGACGCGGTCAGGGACGTCATCGCCCCCGTCCTGCAGATCTCGGAGATCCGCACCGTCGCGGCGGACGACCTGTGGCTGAGCACCGCCTACCGCGAGGACGTCGTCGCCGTCCACTTCACCTGGAAGAAGGACTGGCCCGCGGTGAGCCGGGTGCTCGCCGTGGTCGAGGAGTCGCTGGAGCCCTTCGAGGCCCGCCCGCACTGGGGCAAACTCTTCCTCATGGGACCCGAGCGCCTGAACTCCCTGTACGACCGGCTCCCGGACTTCCGGCGCCTGGCCGCCGACCTCGATCCCACGGGCAAGTTCCGTACCCCGTTCCTCGACGCCCGTGTCTTCGCTTCCTGACCGTTCCCAGCCCCAACCTTGATCCGGACATCAGCTCACAAGCGGATCTTACGATCGGATCAGGGTAGTCAACTCCCATCACAGCGATAACAGTGCGATATCCACCGTTAGAGCTCGTGAATCCAGCGCTGGTGATGAGGGGGAGAGCATGGAACGCAACACGGTCGTGCGTGCGATGCACGATGTCGGGCTGGCCGCCTGGTTCGGGGGATCGTTGATGGGCGCGGTCGGCCTCAACGGTGCCACCGCCGTGGTGAGCGACAGGAGTGAGCGCCTGCGGGTCGCGAACGCGGGATGGGGCAGGTGGGCGCCGGTCAGCGCGGCGAGCGTCGGCGCCTTTCTCGTCGGCTCGCTCGGTCTGCTGTCCGCCAACAGGCGGCGCGTGGCGTACCAGCGCGGGGTGGGGGCGAGCACCGCGGCCAAGGCCGTGCTGACCGCCGGGGCACTCGCCGCGACCGCCTACACCGGGGTGCTCGGTGCCAAACTCGCGGACGCGGGCGACGTGCCGGTGGAAGGTGCCGTGAAACCGGAGAAGGAGACCCCGGAGGACGTCGCCAAGACGCAACAGCAGCTGCGTCTCATGCAGTGGGTCATCCCCGCCGTCACCGGGTTGCTCGTCGTGCTCACCTCCCTGCACGGAGAGCAGCAGCGGCCGGGCCAGGTCATCCGAGGAGCCGCGCGCAAGAGGTTCGCCCGGTAGAGGGCTTCCGGCCGTTCACACGGTCTCACGGAGACCGTCGTCCCACGGCCCCTCGGGGCCGTGGATCGCCGGGCGGACGTCTGGCCGACGCCGGAGAGATCCTGGGACTCGTGCCGGACGAATACGTCGAGTACGGCGCGATCGACCACCTCTCCGCAGCCTAGTGTGACACATAAGGACAAACAGCACGCATGCCGAGGCCGTGCTGTGGTGGGTGAATTATCCGGCCAACTCATGACGTATCAGACAGCTAGCCCGAGGGTGCGGGCCTGGCAGCGCATGGCGTGGTCGAAGGCGGAGGCGGGGTCGAGGATCGCGTTGTCGAACTGGCCGAACACCTCGAAGCCGATCCAGCCGAACAGGCCGGTCCAGGCGATCAGGCCGCGGACGACCACGTCGTCGGGGACGTCGGGTATCAGTTCGCGCACGCGTGCGGCGTCCTCGTGGAAGGACGGCGGGACGGGCGGGTGAGAGGTGTCGGGCGGGTTCAGCGCTCCGGCGCGGTGGGCGGCGGAGACGATCCGGCCGTAGACGACGGTGTCGCGGAGCGCGGCGGGGACGGTGTCCTGGGGGGCGCGGTAGCCGGGGACGGGTGAGCCGTACAGCAGGGCGTACTCGTGCGGGTGGGCGAGCGCCCAGTCCCGCACGGCGTGGCAGACCGCCATCCACCTCCTCCCGTGGTCCTCCGGTGGGACGGCCGCGTCGGCGTTCTCCACGGCCTCGCCGACGGCGTTGTAGCCGTCGATGATCAGGGCCGTGAGCAGGTCGTCCCTGGACGGGAAGTAGCGGTAGATCGCCGAGGAGGCCATGCCCATCTCGCGGGCGATCGCGCGCAGGGACAGGCCGCTCGCGCCGTCGACGGCGAGCTGCCTGCGGGCGACATCGGTGATCTCGCGGGTCAGCTCGGCCCTGACCCTCTCGCGTGCGGTGAGGCTCGAACTCATGTCGCGACCATATCAGAGCACCGACAAAAAACGAGAGCACTGCTCTTGACGAGCAGTGCTCTCTAGCGAGAGCATTGCTCTCATAACGGAACGGGTAAGCCACCGCAAAGGAAGAGGAATCATGGCCAAGCACGTCATCGCGGGAGCCGGACAGGTCGGCTCCGAGGTCGCCAGGCTGCTGACAGGGCAGGGGCACGAGGTCGTCCTCCTCAGCCGCTCGGGCTCGGGCCCCGACCTGCCCGGCGTCCGCAGGGTCGCCGCCGACGTGAGCGACCGCGAGAAGCTGACCGCCCTGACCCGGGGCGCCGCCGTCCTCTACAACTGCGTCAACCCGCGCTACCACGAGTGGGCGCGCGACTGGCCGCCGCTCGCCGCGTCCCTGCTGGGAGCCGCCGAGACCACCGGCGCCGGATACGTCATCCTCGGCAACCTGTACGTCTACGCGGCGCCCGACCGGCCGATGAGGGAGGACGACCCGCTCGACCCGCCCAGCGTCAAGGGCGCGATCCGGGTGAAGGTGTGGCGGGACGCCCTGGCCGCGCACGAGGCGGGCCGGGTCAGGGTGACCGAGGTGCGCGGATCCGACTACTTCGGCCCCGGCTGCCTGGACCAGTCGCACCTCGGGGAGAGGTTCGTCCCCGCGCTGCTCGCCGGCAGGACCGTACGCTTCGCCGGAGACCCCGACCAGCCGCACAGCTGGACGTATGTGCCCGACGTCGCGCGGACCCTGGTCGCGGCGGGCGAGGGCGAGCGCGCCTGGGGGTGCGCGTGGCACGTTCCGACGAACGAGCCGATGCCGGTGCGCGAGATCGCCGAGCGCCTGTGCGCGCTCGCGGGAGTCCCCGACCCGGGGGTGAAGGCCCTGCCCCACTGGATGCTGCGCACCGGCGGGGTCTTCTCACCGATGCTCAGGGAGCTGGAGGAGTTGCGTTACCAGTTCGTCCGTCCCTTCGTCCTCGACTCCGACGCCTCCCAGGCGGCCTTCGGCCTCGCGCCGACCCCGATGGACGAGGCGCTGGCCGCGACGCTCGCGTGGTGGCGCGGACGCCTGGCCGTGGCGGCGTGAGACGCATCCCCTGCGGCGGGGACGGGGCGGCGACCCGTCACGGGGAGGCGCATCCCGTACGCGACGGGAATGGGCGCCCTCTTCGAGTGGCCGCGGCCAGGTCGGGCGACGGGGAGGTCGGGGGTGTCCGTGTCGTGGACACTCTCGAATTCCGGTGCCGGCGAGGCCGGGCCGATGCGCGATCCAGGGCTCAGGGGTGCGGCGCGCGTGCCCGGTGGGCGTCGGCGACCCGGCCGACAGCGATCACATGGGCGGCCTCGCGCAGGGTGATCCCGTACTCGGCGGAGACCGCCGCGGTCGTGTCGAACGCGTCCTGCACGATGCCGCGAAGCCTCGCGTCGACCTCGCGCGCGCTCCAGCGACGCGCCTGCATGTCCTGCAGCCACTCCAGGTAGGAGACGATCACGCCGCCGGCGTTGGCCAGGATGTCGGGGACCACGGTGACGCCCGCGTCGGCGAGGACGCGGTCCGCGCCGGGCGTGGTGGGGGAGCTGGCGCCCTCCACGACCAGGCCGGCCCTGATCCTGGTGGCGTTCTCCTCGGTGATCGCCCCCTGCATGGCGGCGGGGACGAGCACGTCCACGTCGAGCTCCAGCAGTTCCTCCCACGACAGCGCGTCCGCCCGGCGGTAACCGCGTACCCCGCCGGTCTCCTCCGACCAGGCCCGCAGGTCGTCGACGTCCAGCCCTGAGCGGTCGATCACGGCCCCGGTGCGGTCGGAGACCGCGATCACGAGGCAGCCCGCGTCGGCGAGGTAGCGCGCGGCGGGGGCACCGACCTTGCCGAAGCCCTGGATCGCGACGGTACGGCCCTCGGGAGAGCCGCCCAGAGCTCTGAGCGCGGCGATCCGCACGCCGCGGGAGGTCGCGGTCCCGGCCCTGTCGGGCGCGCCGCCGGGGGAGACGGGGCCGCCGATCGTCACGCCGGGCACCGGGTAGCCCGCGTTCACCGAGTAGGTGTCCATGATCCAGGCCATGGTGCGCTCGTCGGTGCCGACGTCGGGGGCCGGGATGTCCCGCTCGGGACCGATGATGGGCAGGACCTCGTTGACGTAGCGCCGGGTGACCCGTTCCAGCTCGCGGGCGCTCAACGAGGCCGGGTCCAGGGAGACGCCGCCCTCGGCCCCTCCGTAGGGGATGGCGGCCAGCGCGCACTTCCACGTCATGCCCATGGCCAGGGCGGTGACCTCGTGGACGTCGGTGCGGGGGTGGAAGCGGATGCCTCCCTTCGCCGGGCCGCGGGTAGTGTTGTGCTGCACCCGGAAACCCTGCACGACGTCCATCCGGCCGTCCTCGCGGCGGACCGGGACCGCGACGGTGAGCGAGCGGCGGGGGGTGGCGAGCATGGTGCGCAGGTTGTCATCCAGGCTCAGCCGGTCCGAGGCCCGGTCGAGCTGGAGGAGCGCGGAGTCGAGGGCCTGTCGGCCGGGACTGACGGGAGTGGTGGCGGCCGGCGTCGTCGACGGCACCGTGAGCGTTCTCAAGGGATACCTCCGTACGGTGAGCGAAGCGCCCTTGCTCCGCTCGGGGCACATGGTCACGATCAGACTAGGCGCGGTTTTTTGCCCGCAGGGTCGGGCCGTGTTTCGTTCTCATGACTGATCCGCGGATCCGGTCGCGAGCCCGCGAGCAGGAGGTGTGTTGTTATCTGCCTGCTCCCCTGGGCAATCTGGGAGTAAAACATAGATTCGCCAGGATCCGGTCAGGATTCCTACCGTGGTGCAGTCGAGGGGATGAAAGTGCCGGAACTTGTGGTCGGGCCGATGTTGCGTTATGTGGACGAGACGAGCGCGTCGGTGTGGATGGAGACGAGCGAGCCGTGCGAGGTGACGGTCGAGGTCGGTGGCGTGCGCTCGGAGGCGAGGACGTTCACCGTCCACGGTCACCACTACGCGATCGTGGACGTGGAGGGTGGAGGCGCCTACGAGGTGCGTCTGGGCGGGGAGACCGTGTGGCCCCTGATCGGTCAGCCGCCGAGCCGCATCCGCCTGCTCGGCCCCGACGGTCCGAATCGCGTCATGTTCGGCTCGTGCCGGACCAGCGTGCCGCACGACCTCGTGTACACGATCTCCCACGGGGTGGACGTGCTGCGCGCGTACGGTGGCACGCTGCCCGAGACGCCCGACGAGCGCTGGCCCGACCTGCTGCTGCTGCTCGGTGACCAGGTCTACGCCGACGAGCCGTCCGCGGAGATGCTGGAGTTCATCGCGGGCCGCAGGGACACCGAGCCGAAGAAGGAGATCGCCGACTTCGAGGAGTACGCCGAGCTGTACCGCCTGGCGTGGACCGACCCGGAGATCCGCTGGCTCCTCTCCACGGTGCCCAGCGCGATGATCTTCGATGACCACGACCTGCGCGACGACTTCAACACCTCCATCTCCTGGCGTACGTCGATGGAGGAGGTGCCGTGGTGGCGGCACCGGGTGATCTCCGGGATCGGCGCCTACTGGGTCTACCAGCACCTGGGTAACCTGTCGCCGGAGGAACGCGCCTCGGACGAGCTGCTCAGCAAGGTGTGCGCGGCCGAGGGGGACGGCGCCGAGGTCCTCGACGCCTTCGCCGAGCACGCTTACGACGTTCCCGCCGACAGCCGGTGGAGTTACGCCCGCGACCTCGGCGACACGCGCCTGATCATGCTCGACTCCCGCTGCTCCCGCCAGCTCGACCCCGATGACCGGCGCATGATCGACCCGGTGGAGTGGGAGTGGCTCACCGAGCAGCTGCACAAGGGGGGCGCGAAGCGTTTCGTGATCGGCTCCTCGGTGCCGTTCCTGCTCCCCGCGGGCATCCACCACATCCAGAACTGGAACGAGGCCCTCGCCCAGGGGGCCTGGGGCAAGACCGTGGCGCGCTGGGCCGAGGCCCTGCGCCAGGCCGTCGACCTGGAGCACTGGGCGGCCTTCCGCCGCTCGTTCGAAGACCTGTCCAAGCTGCTGGCCGGGCTGGGAAAGCCGGTGATCATGCTCTCCGGCGACGTGCACTACTCCTACGTGGCCAAGGCGCGTGACCTTCCCATCTACCAGCTGGTCTGTTCCCCGATCCGCAACCCGCTGAGCCGCACCCTCCGCCTGGCCAACATCGTCGCCCAGTTCGGCATCGCGAGCCTGATCGGCCGCACGCTCTCCCGCACGGCGAGGATTCCCAAGCCGCCCTTCAAGTGGCGGATCACCGACGGCCCGTGGTTCTCCAACGCGGTCGCGACCCTCTCCCTGGACACGGCCCCCACGTCGGTCCGCTGGGACACCGCCACGGGAACCGAGGTCTCGGAGATCACCGTCGTGAAGCTGGAGGAGGGCTAGCGGAGCGCCCTCCGTTCCCCGTGTGCCGAAGAGGGCCGGGGCCGTCGCGATCTTCCGGCTGGAGGCCGGCTGGAGGGCCGCGGCGTTCTTCTCGCGCGCCAGGGAGCCTGTGAGGCGCGCTCACCTGGGATGATGCGGAAATCGCTTACCAGGGGCCACGGGTGTGCCCGTTTTGATCATAAAAAACGTTGACATCGAGCTTCACTCGGTTTTACATGGTGATCATCAGCGCTGATTTGCCCCTTTTCTACCAGGTGACACAGCTTTGTGCTGCCGTCATCCCTTTTTCTGGTGAGGCGCATGTCAACGTTACGGGGCCTGGCGGCCGTACTGGCCGCCGGGGTTATCGCTACGGGGTCAACAGTCGCGATCGACGTTCATGGAGGGGCTCCAAGAGCCGTCGCCTCCTCGGCGGAGCCGGTGGCTCCGACGGATGAGCAGGCCGGCAGGATCGCCCGCGAGACGGGCCGCAGCACGGAGATCCTCGCCAAGCGAGGTGAGAGCAGGGAGGTCTTCGCCAATCCCGACGGTTCCTTCACCGCGGTGGAGCACCTTCGCCCTGTCAGGGTCCGGCAGGACAGTTCCTGGGTGGCGCCGGACGTCACCCTGATCCGCAGGCCCGACGGGTCCATCGGGCCCAAGGCCTCCACCGTCGACCTGACCCTCTCCGGTGGAGGGGACGAGCCCATGGTGCGGATGGCGCGCGCCGGCCGGGAGATGTCGCTGAAGTGGCCGGAAAAGCTGCCGGAGCCGGAACTGCAGGGTGACTCGGCCGTCTACCGCTCGGTGCTCAAGGACATCGACCTGGTCGTTCGGGCCGACACCGACGGGTTCGCGCACACGCTCGTCGTGAAGACCAGGGAGGCGGCGGAGAACGGAGCCCTCGCCCGGCTCGGCTTCGACCTGGGCGAAACCGAGCTGGCGGTGCGCGCCGAGCCGGACGGGCGACTGCGTGCCGTCGACGCCGAGGGAGGGGGCGCGGTCTTCGAGGCCCCGTCGGCGATCATGTGGGACTCCGGCACGCAGGCCGGAAGCGCGCCTGCTGAGACGGCGCCCGCTGAGACGGCGAGACGCACGACGGCCGAGCCCGAGGAGGACCTCGCCAGGGGCCCCGCCCCGACCTCGAAGGTGGCCGATGTCGGGGCCGCCGTCGAGGACGGTTCGCTCACCCTCACCCCCGAGGCCACGCTGCTGACCGCCCCCGACACGCGGTTCCCCGTCTACATCGACCCGGTGTGGAAGACGGTCAAGGCGTCCGCGTGGGGATACGTCTCCCGCACCTACCCGAGCACGTCGTACTACAAGTTCAGTGGCAAGGCCGACTCCGGCATGGGCTACTGCTCGGGTGACGCCAGGTGCGCGCCCTCGGACGTGAAGCGCATCTTCTACCGGATGCCCACCAGCGCCTACGCGGGCAAGCACATCATCTCCGCGGAGTTCGTCGCCAAGGAGACCTGGTCCTACTCCTGCGACGGCCGTACCGTGCAGCTCTGGCGGACCAAGGGGTTCGTCGAGGGCTCGACCTGGAACTCCACCAAGGACAACTGGCTTGAACACCTCGCCACCCGGGACGTGGCGAAGGGCTGGTCCTCCGACTGCCCGGGTGGCGACGTGGAGTTCAACGCGACCGCGGCGGTGAAGGACGCCGCGGCGGGCAAGTGGTCGACCACCACGTTCGGACTCAGGGCCGGATACGAGACCGACCCGAAGGGGTGGAAACGGTTCGCCGACGACGCCTGGCTCCGGGTCAACTACAACACCCCGCCGCCCCAGCCGAAGATGTCCAACCTGACGATGGCCCCGGGTGGCAAGTGCGTCTACTCCCCGGCCCCGGCGGTGCGGGTGCCCCCGACGCTCTCGGCGGTGCTGCACGACTCCGACTCCGCCGACGCCAAGAAGGTGTACGCCGAGTTCCAGGCCAGCTGGGACGGCGCGACGAAATGGACCTCCGGCAGGATCGGCCCCAAGACCACCGGATCGACGTTCCAGGTCAAGATGCCCTCGACGATCCCCGAGAAGAAGACGATCGCCTGGTCCGTACGCACCTGGGACGGCTACCAGTACAGTCCGTGGAGCTACGCGGGCGACGCGACCGGCTGCTACTACACCTATGACAAGAGCGTGCCGGCCGCCCCCGCGCTGACCTCGACCGCCTACCCCGAATCGGATCCCGAGGACGAGCTCGACCCGTGGTACGACGGGGTGGGCCGCTACGGACGCTTCACCGCCACCTCCACCTCAAGCGACGTCGTCAAGTACTGGTTCGGGATCAACGGCAACCCCACCCAGGCCAACGAGCGTAAGCCCGCCACCAACGGCGGGCCGGTGACGATCGACATCGCGCCCGAGCACGCGGGACTGAACTACGTCACGGTCCAGGCCTTCGACGCGGCCGGCAACGTCAGCGAGATCGGCCGCCACGCCTTCAGGGTCAAGACCGGAGCGCCGGCGAAGGCGGAGTGGCCGCTGGACGAGCCCATCGACTCCCCTCAGGTCACGGACATCGGGGGAACCTTCCCGGCCACCGTCACCGGCGGTGTCACGCTGGGGGTGGACGGCGTCTCGAAGAGCGCCGCGCAGTTCAACGGCGCCACCGGGTACGCCAGGACCACGGCTCCGGTGGTGAACACCACCGCGAGTTTCTCGGTGTCGGCGTGGGCGAGGCTTCCCGAGGTCAAACCCACCCACGCCGGAGTGATCGCCACCCAGGCGGGCACGGCGCGACCGGGCTTCGAGCTGTACTACTCCTCCTCCTACGATCGGTGGATCTTCAACAGGTTCAGCACCGACAGCACGAGCGCCACGATCGTGCGGGCGATAGGGGCCACCGCGCCGCAGGGCGGGGAGTGGGCGCATCTGGTCGGCGTGTACGACTCGGTCGCCAAGCACATCAGGCTCTACGTCAACGGCAAGCTGGCCTCGACCACGGCGTTCACCACGCCGTGGAACGCCACCGGACCGGTACAGCTCGGCGCGAGCCTGTACAGCACGGTCCCGGACGCGTTCTTCCCCGGCGAGATCGACGACCTGCGGATCTTCGACCGGATCGTCACCGCGGAGGAGGTCGGCAACCTCTTCAGCCAGCACCCGGTGGTGAACGCCCGCTGGAAACTGAACGACTCGGCCTCGGCGGTCCGGGCGAGCAAGGCGTACTGGAAGCTGGACGAGGCGGCGGGCGCGACCCGCGCCGAGGAGGCGGGCGGCGTCCACCCGGCGAGCAAGGTCGGTACCGTCACCTTCGGGACGACCGGGAAGTCCGGCAAGGCCGTCACCCTCAACGGCACGAACGGCTACCTGAAGACCACCGGAGCCGTGCTCGACACCACCAAGAGCTTCTCGGTGTCGGCGTGGGCGAGGCTCCCCGCCACCAAACCCACCCACGCGGGGATCATCGCCACCCAGACCGCGTCGGTGAAACCGGCATTCGAGCTGTACTACTCCTCCTCCTACGACCGGTGGATCTTCAACCGTTTCAGCGCGAACAACGCCTCCGCCACGATCATCCGGGCGCAGTCCACCTCGGTGCCGCAGGGCGGGGTCTGGACGCATCTGACCGGGACCTACGACGCGGCGGCCAAGCAGATCAGGCTCTACGTCAACGGCAAGCTGGCCTCGACCACCGCGTTCACCACGCCGTGGAACGCCACCGGACCGGTACAGCTGGGCGCGGGTTCCTACGACGGCGCGGCCGGGTCGTTCTTCCCCGGTGAGATCGACGACCTGCGGATCTTCGACCAGGTCGTCACCGACTCCGAGATCGCCACGCTGGCCTCGGGATCCCCGCTGACCATCGCGGCCGACGACGGCACCGCGGGCCGGCACGTCACCCTGTACGGCAACGCCCGCATCGACCAGGGCGCGGGCTGGGTCGGCACCCCGCCCGGCGCGCTGGTCCTGGACGGTGACGGCGACTACGCGGCCAGCGCCGGTCCCGTGGTGCGCACGGACGACAGCTTCACCGTCGCCGGCTGGGTGACCAGCGCGGGCCGTCCCGGCCGCCCGGCGACGGTCTTCAGCCAGGAGGGCGCGGTCAACAGCGCCTTCACCCTCCGCTACCGGCCGGATCCGGCGGACCCGGCCAACGCGGGCGGCTATCAGATCGAGATGCCGGACTCCGACGCCACCGGAGCCACCCGCCCCACCTCGGAGCACTCGGCCTTCCAGTCCGGCTTCGAGTGGGACCACGTGGCGATCGCCTACGACGCGCTCCAGGACGAGATGCGGCTCTACGTCAACGGGGAGCTGGAACAGACCGAGGAGCAGGTGTCGTGGCGGTTCAACGTGCTGGGCTTCAACGCCACGAAGGGGTTGCAGCTCGGCCGGACCAAGGGCGACGGCGCCTGGGGCGAGTACTGGCCCGGCGTGATCGACGACGTGTGGGCCTTCCAGGGAGTCGCCACACAGGAGCAGATCCAGATGCTGGCCGCGGGCAACGAGCTCGACACCGAGACCGGCCCCTGACCTGAGGAACGGATCGCGGGCCACGGCCCGCGATCCCCTTCCCATCCCCATTTCCCGAGGTGCCCCGGCCGCCGCGTGCGGCGGCCGGTGGCCTGCGCCTGTGCGGAGGATTTTCATGAAGGGGTTGTACGAATCGGGTACCCGGCGTTGGCTGGCCGTGTTCACGGCACTGGTCACCGCCGCGGGCCTGCTGGTGGCGCCGCCGGCGTACGCCGGGGCCGGTCCGGACGGAGAGCGTCCCGAGGTCGAGAGCGCCGAGCGCGTGGTGCCCGGCAGGGCGGAGACGGTGAGGCCGCGCAAGCCCGATCCCGCGGCCGCCGAGCCCGACCCGGCTCCGGTGGGCTGGCCGGAGCCGGGAGTGACCGAGGCGAGGGTACCGGCGAGCGGGGAGGCGGTCCGCGCGGGGAAGCTGCCGGTCCGGGTGCGAGCTCCCCAATCACGGGCCAGGGGGGCGGCGCCCCCCGTGGAAGAGGTGAAAGTTCAGGTCCTGGAACGGGCGGCGGCTCGGCGCGCCGGTGTGGACGGGGTCGTGCTGACCGTGGGCGGTCCCGGGACCGGCCAGGTCGGTGTCGAGCTGGACTACTCCGGGTTCGCCGGAGGTTTCGGCGGGTCCTACGGCAGCCGGCTGCGCCTGGTCCGGCTGCCGGCCTGCGCGCTGACCACCCCTGACGTGCCGCGGTGCCGTACCGGCACCGAGGTCCCCTCGCGCAACGACACCGAGGCGAGAACGCTGTCGGCCGAGGTGACGGCCGCACCGCAGGCGACGGTGCTCGCCGCGGTGGCGGGGGAGTCCAGTGACAAGGGCGACTACAAGGCGACGGCGCTGTCGGCCTCGTCGACCTGGGCGGTCTCCGAGCAGTCGGGCGACTTCGCCTGGTCGTACCCGATGCGAGTGCCACCCGTCCCCGGTGAGCTCGCGCCCAAGGTGGAGATCGGCTACTCCTCGGGCGCGATGGACGGCCGCACGTCCAACACCAACAACCAGCCGTCCTGGGTGGGAGAGGGATTCGACTACTGGCCCGGCTACATCCAACGCGGCTACAAGCCGTGTGCCGACGACGGGGCTCCCAAGGACCAGTGGGGCACCCCGCCGGGCGACCAGTGCTGGGCCTACGACAACGCCACGCTCAGCTGGAACGGCAAGGGCGGCGAGCTGGTCCAGGCCGGGGACGGCACCTGGCGGATGAAGAACGACGACGGCACGCGTATCGAGCGGGTCAAGGACACCGGGAAGGCCAACGGCGACAACGACGGCGAGTACTGGAAGCTGACCACCACCGAGGGCGTGCAGTACTTCTTCGGCATGAACCGCCTGCCCGGCTGGAGCACCGGCAAGGAGGAGACGAAGTCGACGTGGACCCACCCGGTCTTCGGCGACGACGACGACGAGCCCTGTCACGGTTCCACGTTCGCCACCTCCTGGTGCCAGCAGGCGTACCGGTGGAACCTCGACTACGTCGTGGACCCACGGGGCAACGCCATCTCCTACTTCTACACGCAGGAGGGCAACCGCTACGGCCGCAACCTCAAGCCCGCCGACGACACCCCCTACGTGCGGGGCGGCTGGCTGGACCGGATCGACTACGGCCAGCGCGCCGCCACCCTGTTCTCGGCGAAGCCGTCGGCCAGGGTGGTCTTCGGCCTCTCGGAGCGCTGCCTGTCGGCGACCGCCGCCGACTGCGCGGAGGACAAGATCGGTGACCATCCGACCAGGTGGCCGGACGTGCCCTGGGACCTGAACTGCGCCGCCGGCACCGAGTGCAAGGGCACCAAGGGCACACTGGCGCCCACCTTCTGGTCACGCAAGCGGCTGACCAAGGTCACCACCCAGGTGCTGAAGGCGGACGGAGCCTACCGGGACGTCGACTCCTGGAAGCTGGACCACCACTGGGGCGACGCCGACATCGACAGGGCCCTGCTGGTCAAGTCGATCCAGCACACCGGTCATGCGGCGTCCCCGGCCATCACGCTGCCCCCGGTGACGTTCAACCACGTCCAGTTGCCGAACCGGGTCGACAAACTGGGCGATGACATCGCGCCGTTCGTCAAGTACAGGGTCGGGGCGATCTATGACGAGTCCGGTGGCCAGATCGACGTCAACTACTCAGACGCCGACTGCACACTGTCCTCGCTGCCGACGCCGGAGACCAACACCCGGCGCTGCTTCCCGGTCAAGTGGACACCGGCCGGCTACGCCGACCCGATCCGGGACTGGTTCCACAAGTACGTGGTCACCCAGGTCGTGCAGAGCGACAGGACCGGCAAGGCGCCGGACATGCTCACCACCTACGAATACCTCGACGGCGCCGCCTGGCACTACGACGATGACGACGGCATGACCAAGGAGAAGTACAAGACCTGGTCGCAGTGGCGCGGCTACGGCCGGGTGCGGATCAAGACGGGAGGCTGGAACGACCTGCGCTCCCAGAACGAGCGCCTGTTCCTGCGGGGCATGGACGGTGACCGGCTCGACGCCGACGGCGGCACCAAGAAGGTCTCCGTCGCCGACGGCGAGGGCGGAACGCACGTCGACCACGAGGCGCTGCAGGGTTTTGAGCTGAAGCGGACGGAGTACGAGGGGGTCGGCGGCGCGGTGGCCGTCAAGACGGTCAACACCCCGTGGCGCGAGCAGACCGCCAGCCGTACCAGGAGCTGGGGGAAGGTCACCGCGAACCTGACGGACGTCGCCAAGAGCCACACCTGGACCGCGATGGACGGAGGGAAGTGGCGGGAGACCGAGATCGTGACCTCCTACGACCCGGCCACGGGTCTCGCCACCCAGGTCGACGACAAGGGCGACCTGGCCACGGCGGCCGACGACCGGTGTGTCAGGACCACGTACGCGCAGGACAAGACCGCCTGGATGCTGAAGTTCCCCTCACGGGTGGAGAGCCTCTCGGTGGCCTGCTCGGTCACGCCCGACCGGTCCAAACACGTGATCGAGGACGGGCGCTCCTTCTACGACAACGGCGCCTTCGGCGCGGCGCCGGACAGGGGAGAGGTCACCAGGGTCGAGAAGATAGCGAGCCACAACGGCACCGCCGCGACGTACGTCCCCACCGAGATCTCCACCTACGACTCCTACGGCCGTGAACTCACCACCAAGGACGCCGCGGGCAACGTCACCACCGTCGCCTACACCGACACCGCGGGCCTGGCCACGCTGGTGAAGACCACCGGGCCACCGGTCACCCCCGGCGACCCCGGTACGGCCCACGTCACGAGCGAGGAACTCGACCCGGCCTTCGGCTTCGAGACGGTCAAGGTGGACGCGGGAGGCAAGCGGACCGACCTGGAGTACGACGCGCTGGGCCGCCTGCTCAAGGTGTGGATGGCAGACCGCTCCCAGGCGGCCAAGCAGACACCGAACCTGGAGTTCAGCTACCGGGTGACCGACGGTCAGATCATCGCGATCGGCACGAAACGGCTGACCGCCGAGGGCGGCCAGACCGAGCCCACCTACGAGTTGTACGACGGCAGGCTGCGGCTGCGTCAGACCCAGGACCCGGGACCGGACGGCGGGCGGCTGATCTCCGACAAGCTCTACGACTCCCGGGGCAACGTCGCGCGCGAGTACGGGCAGTACTACTCGACCGGGGCGCCCTCGACCACCCTTTTCGGAGCCTTCGAGGGCAATGTCGAGTCGCAGAAGGTCTTCGAGTTCGACGGCCGCAATCGGGTGACCGTCGAGCGGTTCCTCGTCGGCAACGGCGAGACCCAGGAGAAGTGGCGCACGATCACCTCGTACGCCGGGGGCCGGGTCACGGTCGACCCGCCGACCGGGGACACGCCGGTCACCACCTTCACCGACGCACGCGACCACATCGTCGAGTTGCGCCAGTATCGGGGGGACTCGCCGAGCGGCGACTTCGACCGGACCCTCTACACCTACACCCCGCTGGGCAAGCTCGCCACGGTCAAGGACGCGGTGGGCAACACCTGGACCCATCACTACGACCTGCGCGGCAGAGAGATCCGGGTGGACGACCCGGACAAGGGCACGACCAGGTCCACCTACGACGAGCTGGACCGGGTGACCTCCACCGAGGACGCCAGGGGCGCCAAGCTGTTCACCACCTATGACGCGCTCGGCCGCAAGACCGAGGTCCGTGAGGGGTCCGCGACCGGCAACGTCCTGACGGCGTGGACCTACGACACGGTCCGCAAGGGGCAGCTCTCCAGCTCCACCAGGAACGCGGGCGGCCAGGCGTACACGACGACCGTCAACGCCTACGACAACCTGGACCGGGCGATCCGGACCACGATCACCGTTCCGGAAACCGAGAAGGAACTGGCGGGCAGTTACCAGTTCGACACCCGCTACAAGCTGGACGGCACGGTACAGTCCGCCACCTTCCCCGCCTCGGGCGGCCTGGCGGCCGAGACCGTCGTCTACTCCTACGACGAGCTGCGGCGGCCCACGGCCACCTCCGGTCTCACCTCCTACGTGACCAGGTCGATCCACAGCCTCACCGGCAAACCCGAGCAGTACGAACTCTCCACCGGAGGCAAGAAGGTCTGGCTCACCAACTCCTACGAGTACGGCACACAGCGGCTGAAGTCGGCGCGGGTCGACCGCGAGGACGTCGCCGGTGTGGACCGCCACGCCACCTACACCTACGACGCGGCGGGCAACGTCACCGCGGTCTCCGACGTCTCCCGGTCCGGCACGGACACCCAGTGCTTCTCCTACGACCACCTGCGCAGGATGACCGAGGCGTGGACGCAGGGCACCCAGAGCTGCGCCACCACGCCTGCGGTGAACCTCGTCGGAGGGGTGGCACCGTACTGGCAGTCGTTCGGCTATGACGCGACGGGCAACAGGACGAAGGAGGTCGAGCACGGCATCGGCGGGACCGCCGACACCCAGCGTGTCTACGGCTACCCGGCCGCGGGTTCCCCGCAGCCGCACGCGCTGGCCTCGGTGACCCAGACCGGGGGCGCGGGTGCTCGCGTGGAGAGCTACGGCTACGACGCCACCGGCAACACGACCAGCCGTAAGATCGGCGCCGTCGACCAGAGGCTGGACTGGGACGTCGAGGGACGGCTGAGCAAGGTCACCGACGGGGCCAAGGTCACCTCCTATCTCTACGACGCCGACGGCAACCGGCTGATCCGCAGGGAGCCGACCGCCACGACCCTGTACCTGCCGGGCATGGAGCTCCGGTTGGACACCGCGACCGCGAAGGTCGCCGCGACCAGGTACTACGTCCATGACACGGTCGCGGTCGCGGTCAGGACCACGGCGGGGGTGACCTTCGTCGCCAACGACCACAACGGCACCGGTGAGCTCGCGATCAACGCCGCCACCCAGGCGGTCTCCCAGCGCCGCTTCAAGCCCTTCGGCCAGCTTCGGGGGGCACCGCCGGGGTCATGGCCTTCGGAGAAGGGGTTCGTCGGCGGCACCGTCGACTCCTCCACCGGCCTGACACACCTGGGCGCCCGCGAGTACGACCCGGCGACCGGCCGCTTCATCAGTGTCGACCCGATCATCGACCCGCAGGACCCCCAGCAGATGAACGGGTACGCCTACGCGAACAACAACCCGGTCACCTTCACCGACCCGGACGGCAAGTTCTGGGGAAGCTGGATCGCCGCCCTGCTGGCGATCATCCGGGCACTGGCGGCGCTGCTCAACGGCGGTGGCGGCGGCGGCAACGGTGGCGGCGGTGGCGGTGCGCCGCACCGCCCGGCGCCGAGCGGCGGCGTGAGCACCTCCTACGGCAAAACCGTCAAGACCAACACCCTCAGCAGCGTCGATCCCCGCAAGTTCACCGCGCTCGGCTGGCTCGCCTACGGCTTCGGCGGCCCATCCGACATGCTCAACACCTGGGGAACCAACGTCGCCGAGAAGGGGCGGGTGATGGGCGGCATCTACGCCCTCAAGGCGGCGAGCTACCCACAGGGAAACTGGAAGTCCAGCTGGTTCTGGAACGGGCTGCGCAAGTGGTACGACGCCAAGTCGGTCAGGGTCGAGGCGCGCGGCATCAAGTGGGGCGGACGCCTGGCCAAGGCAGGAAAGTTCCTGGGCCGGTTCGGACTGGTGACCACCTTCGCCGACGGCGCGCTGACCCAGTGGAACTCCGACAAGGGAAAGGACGTCAACAAGGGCGAGAAAGCCCTGCGAGCCGGTATCCGCGGCGCCGCGGTGGCCGGCGGCGCCTACGCGGGTGCCACCATCGGGGCCGCGGCGTGCAGCCCCGGAGTGGTCCTCGCGGCGGTCTGCGGTGCGGCCGGCGCCTACATCGGAGGTATGGTCGGCGGAGTCGTCGGTGACACCGCCATCGCCGCCTACGACAAGGCGCGAGATCCGGTGGTGAACACCGCCAAGTCCATCGGTTCCGGGATCAAGAAGGGATGGAACAAACTCTTTGGATGAGACAGCCGTGCTGACGGGTTACCCGCACGCGCCGGTGTGGGCGGTGCTCGCCGCCGCCCTCATGGCGGTCCTCGGGTTCGTCAACCATCGCCGGTTCCGCGGAGCGGACGCGCAGAGCGCGTGGGCCGAGCGCTACTTCGACGAGGCCAAGCCGAAGGAGTGGCGCAACCTGCCCTTCGCCCAGTTCCCAGGGGCGATCATGTTCTCCCTCTGGGCGGTGCTGCTGGCCTACACCTGGGTGTCCGGGCAGGAGATCCTCGACGCGCTCGTCGGGCTCGGCTTTCTCGGGTCCTTCGTCTTCGGCGGGATCGCCGTCAAGCGGCTCTACCGGCCTCCGGCCAAGGCCAGACCGGCCTGGCTGGTGGCGGAGGAGGAACGGCGCAGACGGCTGGGCCTGACCACCCGCGACGGCTGGACGACGTAGGAGTCGTCTCCCGGGCCCCGAGCGGGCACCGGGAGACGGAAACGTGACGGAGCCGGTGCGGCTCTCTCGCGTCCAGGACGCGAGAGAGC